>DASUGD010000095.1:0-13150 GCA_036274195.1 Gemmatimonadaceae bacterium
ACCTCGCGCACCGGTTCGACCACGAGAAGATCTTCGGTCCGCTCGCCGTCGGCCGCGACGAGCTCAAGAACGTTCACGCCAACACGAACATCCCGAAGGTGATCGGCGCGACGCGGCGCTACGAGCGAACCGGTGAGGACCGGTCGCGTGCGATCGCGACGTTCTTCTGGAACGACATCACGGGCATGCGATCGTACGCGACGGGCGGCACGTCCAACGACGAGGAATGGCAGGGCGAGCCGGGCCAGCTCGCGAAGGCGATCGGCCCCTACTCGCAGGAGACGTGCGTCACCTACAACATGCTGAAGCTCACGCGCGAGCTGTTCGGCTGGAGCCCGGAGGCGCGATACGCGGACTTCTACGAGCGCGCGTACTTCAACGGCATCCTCCCCACGCAGCACCCGGCGGACGGCGAAAAGGCGTACTACACGCCGCTCGCCGCCGGCTACTGGAAGCTGTTCGGCGCGCCTAACGCCGGCTTCTGGTGCTGCCACGGCACGGGCGTGGAGAACTTCTCCAAGCTCGCGGACAGCGTCTACTTCCACGACGACGACGGCATCTGGGTGAACCTGTTCGTACCGTCGGAGGTCCGATGGAAGGAGAAGGGCGTCCGCCTCATCCAGGACACGCGGTTCCCGGAAAGCGATGTGACCGTGCTGACCGTCCGCGCGGAGAAACCGACCCGCATGACACTGAGGGTGCGCGTGCCGTACTGGGTTGGCGAAGGCGGCTGGGTCAAGCTCGATGGCCGCCAGCTCGATGCTTTCGCCGGGCCCGGCAGCTATGTCGAGCTGGATCGGACGTGGCGTGACGGTGAGCGGTTGGAGCTTCGGCTCCCGATGCGGCTCCACGTGCAGGCGATGCCTGACGACAGCTCGGTCCAGGCGGTGATGTATGGGCCACTGGTTCTCGTGGGGCGCATGGGCACCGCGGGCATCACGGCGGAGAATCGACGCGCCGAGCCGACGAAGCCGCGCACCGTGCCCGAATTCAAGGACCCGGCCCCTCCGCCCGCCCCACAGATCCGCGCCGCGTCGGCCGACGTGACGAGCTGGGTCGCGCCGGTGACGGGCACGCCGCTCGAGTTCACGACGAAGGGACAGGCGACAGCGATGACGCTTGTCCCGCTCTATCGCTTGTTCGATGAGCGATACGTGGTGTATTGGACGGTGAACTCATCGGGAATCGGGAATGGGGAATAGGGAATCGGATGGGGCGAGGGAGGAGGGAAGCGAGAACGGTGAGGCGGAGGCCGCCGACGGTCTCTCACGACGCGACTGGCTGAAGGTCGTCGGCGCGGTCGGCGCGGCCGGCGTGGTGTCGGGTGCTGCCGCGGCGGCGGAGGCCATGACGCCGGCACCGTTGCCTAACGCCGCAGACGTTCTGCCGCTCACGTCCACGAGCGACGTGTACGTGCCGCCGCGCGGCGACGCGTACATGAAGTTCAGCTTCGACTTCCCCGAGCCATCCGTCGCGTTCGGCGGCTACCGGTTCGGTTTTCTCGTATTCACCGACGAGAATACCTACGGCCTGGATGCCTCACGCATCACCGCCTCGGAGACGGGCGACTCCATGCGTCTCACGTGCACCGGGTTCGTTTGGGCTGGTGGGCAGGAGAAAGCGCCCGGGTCGCTCGTGGCGACGTTCCGGCGAAGCGGCACGACGATCGAGTGGGACGCAGCGGTCGAGATGCCGCGGCCGATCAAGACGGTCACGACCATCATCCGCGATGTCCCGCGCGGCAGCATCTCCCTTGGTGGCGGCCGCCTGTTCGACCCGAAGGACAACGAGACGTTAGGCGGCTATACGTTCGGCGCGGGCGATCTCCACGGCCCCGGTGCGGCGACCGGGATCGCCACCGCGCTGGCGGTCGTGCAGGCGAGCGACCAGGCGTTCGTTGCGCTCTCGTCGCTCGACACGCGCGTCCGTCCCAAGCGGTTCTACTTCCAGCCGGGTGGACGCGGGCACCGCGTGGAAGCGGTGTACGAGCACGACGCGTGGCGCAACGACACGCGCGTGGTGGTCCCCCCATGGCGACTCGGTCGCGCGACATGGCTCGACGACGCCGTCGCGCCGCACATGGCACACGTCGAGCGCGCGTTCGGCCTCGAGCCGTGGGAAACGCGGCCGGACGTCCACCCGTGGATGCGCAAGGTCGCCATGGTGACCACGCTCCACGGGATGCACTACACCGGCTTCATGTTCAACGACTATGCGCGCATGCTCGAGATCCTGCGCTGGATCGCGACGCAGATTCCGCCAGAGCGTGTGCTAGCGTTCATCTCGGCCTGGGATGGCCGGTATTACTGGGACTATCCCAACTACGTCGCGCCCGCGCGCATGGGTGGCGAAGCGGGGTTCAGGCGTCTCGTGAGCGAAGGCCAGAAGCTCGGCTTCAAGATGATGCCGATGTTCGGCGCGAACTCCGCGAACCGGCACCAGCCGGTGTGGCCGAGGATCTCGAGTGGCGTGACGCAGAAGATCGACGGTGACCGGTACGACCTGAATTGGGTGGACTGGAACAACGATCGCCATCAGGACGGCTGGCTCACTTACATGAACCTCGGTGCAGACTCCTGGCGAAACCACCTGACGGGCCGCATTGCCGATGCGATCGAGCGCTATGGTGTGGACGCGTACTTCCTCGACATCATCGGCGGCCACGTGAACAGCACGACGGGCGACATGCACGAGGGGACTCGGCGCCTCGTCATGGACCTGCGCGAGAAGTACCCGAAGGTCGCGTGCGTGGGCGAGATGCCGTACGACGCGCTGCACGGCTTCATCCCGATGTACCATGCAGGCGGTGGCCCGCGCTGGCAGAAGTACTCACGCTTCTACCAGCACCTGAGCGCGCCGGCGCCCGGTCGCGGCTCGAGCGGCGTGCACGAGTCGGGGTTCGGGCCGTTCAACCCGGAGACGCTGAACCTCTCGCCTAACGCGATCCCGACGCTGCAGGTGGTGGACGACACGTTCACTAGGCACCGCGACGTGATGGCAGTGATCATCGCGAAGGCAAAGGAACGAGCGGGCATCATATAGGCAGTCGCCAGTCGCCTCGATAGAATGAGGAGCATGGACGACCTGATCACCGCCCAGGAGGTGGCCGCGCTCCTCCACATGCACGTCAAGCGAGTGCAACAGCTCGCTCGGGACGGGAAGCTGCCTGCCGTCAGGTACGGCCGGAAATGGCTCTTCCGGCGGCGTGAGCTCATCGAGGCACGGGCCCAGGCGCGCCGGCCGTTGGATCTCGAGGTGTCATCCGGCATCGAGATCAGCGCACGGAATCAGCTCCGTGGGACCATCGCCGAGATCCGGGCGGACGGCGTGATGGCGGAAGTGATCATCCGGATCGGCGACCAGGACCTCGTTGCGATCATCACCCGGTCATCCGCCGAGCGACTGGGCCTTGCAAAGGGCGACGAGGTCCTGGCGGTCGTCAAATCCACCGAGGTCATGGTGGCGAAGGAATCACCGCGGGTCTGACCCACGACGCGATTCCTCAACGTTCCGTCGCGTTTCCCCAAATACCGATGAACCAGGGAAATCGGGAATAGTTGCTGCGTCCTGCGGGCGGCTGCTATTACCTCCGGTTGTCATTCCGAGCGTGGTGAGGAATCGCGATCGTCCCGATAGAGAGACTCGCCCCTCTACCGGGAGGACGGCGATTCCTCGCCTCCGCGCCTGCGGCGCTCCGCTCGGAATGACAACGCTCTTTGTCGCCAGTCGCCAGTCGCCAGTGGCCAGTCGCCTAGATCCCGAGCGATAACGAAACGATGAGCGCACGCGGCGTCCCCGGCTCGAACGCCGCCGGCGCGCCGCCCACGAGGTCCGGGTTCAGGAAGGCCGAGCCGATGTAGTCCTTGTCCGTGACGTTCTTCACGCTCACGAAGCCGCCAACCCGCACGCCGCGGAATACCACGATCGGGTCACGCAACTCCGCCGTGAGATTCAGAGTCGTGAACGACGGAACCCGCACGCGGTTCGCGTCGTCGGCGAAGTACTCGCCCGAATGCTCGACCCCCGCCTTCACGCGCAGCGCACGGTAGCCCGGGACCTCCATCCCGAGCTCCACGTTTGCCAGCGTGTTCGGGACGCCGACCACGTCGTTGCCGCTGTAGTCGGCGAACTTACCGACCTTCGTCGGGTCGGTCGGGAAGATGACGGCGGAATCGACGACGTAGTCGCGGTAGGTATTGTTCGAGAACGTGAAGGCACCGTTCGCGAAAAGTCCCACAGCCGATTGGACGTTGAGGCCGACCTCCGCGCCCTGGCGCCGCGCTTTCGCGGCAGTCAGGTAGTAACGGCCACCATTGTACGGCACGATCTCGTTGTCGACCTCGATGTCGTAGAGGGCGATGTCGTAGCCGACGCTGACCCGGCCGCCTCCCGAGAGCGACGGCATCGCCTTGAAGCCAACCTCGTAGGATGTGGACCGGATCGCGTCGAGCAACGGATTGAGCAGCGACGGCGGGGCGCCCGGAGTCGGGTCAGTCTCGTTCCCGGCGGGCACCTCGATCCCGCCGCCGACGCTCGCGTATACGCTCCTGGATGCGCCCACCAGCCAGTTGAGCCCGAGCTTGGGTGACACGCGCGAGAAGGAGCGATGATCCGACGCGACCGGCGGCGACGGCATGAAGCTCTTGTAGTGGTAGGCCACCGCGTCATACCGCGCGCCCAGGAGCAGCGTTAGGCGGGAATTCACGCTGAGCTCGTCCTGGAGAAACACGCCGAAGTTGTTCGCGCCCTCGCCCTTGTTGTCGGTAAGCGTATTTCCGCGGTCTCCAGTGGGCGTCAGGTTGTAGAACAGGATGGCGCCATCCTGGTATGCCTCGTCGACGCCGAGTGTGAGCACCGATCGGGTGCCACCAGCGGGAAACGCCGTCCGCGCGATGAGGTTCCCGCCCACGTGGTAACGCGTGAAGTCGCGGAAGGTGTTGCGCTCCGACCGCTGCAGGTACTTCGGGTTCACGTAGAGCATCGATGACAGCGAGAACGTCGAGCTCACCGCGTGATCGATGCTCACGCCGAGTCGGCCCACGCGATTGTACCGGCGCTCATCGCGCTGCAGGTACGTGGGGTTGGCCTGGTTCGGGTCCTCGTCGACCTGCGCCTGCGTGAGCGGCCCCGGGACGTGCATCAGGTTGTTGGCGGCCGAGAAGTAGAATCCGAGCCGCGTGGCGTCGCCAACGCGACCGGTTGCGCCGCCGTTCACGAGCGCGCGACGCGCGTCGGAGTGGTCGCGCCATCCATCGAACGACGTGTTCGTGAAGTTCGCCCACAGCACCCCGCTCGCTCCCACCGGCGCGGACGTCCGTACCGCATAACGCGCGAGCCCGAGGCCGCCGACGATGGTCTGTGCCTCGAAGGCTGGCGCTTCAGCGCCAGGCATGGTGATGACGTTCACCACACCGCCGGCCGCGTTCCCCCAGAGGGCGGATGCGTTCGAGCGAATCACCTCGACTCCCGCGGTGGCTGCGAGGTCCAGCTGGTCGAACGCCGTGCGGCCGTCGGGCTCCGTTTCGGGGAAACCGTCCACGAGGACACGGACGCCGCGCGATGTGCCGGAGTTCGAACGGTCGCCGGCACCGCGAGCGCCGAAGCCGCGGATCATGAGACGGATGTCGCTCGTTCCGTAGCGCGACTGCGCGATGACTCCCGGAACACGACTGAGGGCGTCATCGAGACCGAACCCGGTCACGGATCGCAACTCGGGTGTCTCGATCTTCGTTACGGCGAGCGGCGTGGTGAGAATCCGCGACGGCGATCGTGTCGCGGAGACGGTCACGGCAGGGAGGGCCTGAGCCGAGTCGCGTGTCTCGGGCCGCTGAGCGAGTGCTTCGGACCCCAGCAGGGAAGGAACGAGCAGATGCGAGAAAAAGGATGAGGATGCACGCATGGCCCTGAGCCTACGCGCGCGGTCATGCCAGTGGGAGAAAAAAAGTGCAAGGCAAGAGTCAGGGGGACGCCAGATCCGAAGCAGGATACTGAAGTAGCTTCAACACATGACCGACACGCGCGACGGCGCGCACCACGCCGCCGACGGTTCCTTCCGGAACCCCTGGCCAGACAGCGAGCCGCGCGGCTGGCGCGATGTGCTCCAGTGGCGGCGCCAGCGTCGCGGACAGGTGCTCCCCGCAGATCCGCCGCGAGGCTCGTTGCCCACAGCGCGACCGGAGATCTCGCGCCCACGCGCACCCGACACCGAGCACACGGCAACGTGGATCGGCCATTCGACCGTCCTGCTTCAATCCGGTGGGCTCAACATCATCACCGACCCGATGTTCAGTCAGCGGGCGTTTCCCGTGCAGTGGGCCGGGCCGCGCCGCATCATGGACGCTGCCCTCCCGATCGACGCGCTCCCGCCGCTCGACATCATCCTGTTGTCTCACACGCACTACGACCATCTCGACAAGCCAGCCGTTAGGCAGCTCGCCCGGGCACATCCCGGCGCGAGCTGGGTCGTCCCGCTCGGCGTCGGCGCGTACATTCGCGCCTGGGGTGCGCGTGAGATCGTGGAGGTCGACTGGTGGCAGCAGACGACCATCGGCGCGCTGCGCGTCACCGCCACGCCCGCGCGACACTTCAGCGCACGTCGCCTCGGCGACCGGAACAAGACACTCTGGTGCGGCTTCGCGTTCGAGTGCCAGGGAAAGCGCGCGTTCTTCGCGGGCGACACGGCGTACCACGACCAGTTCCGCCAGGTCGGCGAACGGTGCGGGCCGTTCGACCTCGCCATGATCCCGATCGGCGCGTACGACCCGCGATGGTTCATGCACGTCGTCCACGTCGATCCCGAGGAGGCCGTGCAGATCTACCGGGACATCGCAGCAGCACAGCCGGTCGAGTCGCACCCGCTCATGCTCGGCATTCATTGGGGCACGTTTCGATTGACCGATGAGGCGATGGACGAGCCGCCAAAGCGAGCTGCCGAGCGCTGGCGCCTCGCTGGGCTCGACAACGACAGGCTGTGGATCGCACGCTTTGGGGAAACGCGTCGTTTCTGAGGATCCGACCATGCCCGCACTACCCGATCTCCGAGCCAGCATCCTCGGCGCCTGGCGAACGAACAACCGCGTCACGACCGAGCTCGTTCAGCGGCTGCCTCCGGCACTCTGGGACCTCGCGATTCCCGACGTGCCCCGGCGCACGATCCGCGTGATCGCCGCTCACCTTCACAATTGCCGATGCAGCTGGCTCAGGACTCTGGGCCGAGAGCACGGGATTCCAACGCCAGCGCGGGTCGCGCAACGCGGCGTGGCGCCACGTGAGCTCATCGCGGCGTTGAAGCGAAGTAGTGCGGGGATGGAAGCGCTGCTCGAGCTCGGCCTGGATTCGGAGGGCAGCGTCCCGCCATCCAGGGGCTATGTGTGGCGCAACCTGTCGCTCGACGTGGCGCACGTGCTGACGTACTTCGTCGCGCACGAGGCTCACCACCGAGGTCAGATCGTCATGGTGGCGCGCCAGACCGGGTACCGACTGCCCAACGAGGTGACCGGCAAGCTCTGGTGGTGGAAGCCGGAAAAGCGAACCTTGTCGGCCAGGCGGTGAAGGCGATCTAGATCACTGTATGGCAATGATTTAGAGAGGTCGCCACAGGTTGACTCGGCGGCAGCACTCGGCTAGATTAAGCTCCGTTCCGGCGGTCGGAGAGACACACGTTTCGAGCCGACACTATCGAAGCCGGGGACTCGCGACGCTCAGATACGTCATGCCCCAGTGCGGGGAAGGCGAACGGGAGTGGCCGAGCCACCCACTGTTGACCACAGGGCTTCGAGACAAGACTCTCCACCGTTCGGTTCAACGACGCGGCCCGCTTCGAAGCGGGCCGTTTTGTTTACAACCGTACCGTCCATCGCCGTGCATCACTCCGAGCTTTACCTCCGCGAGATCATGTTGCGACGGGACGACGTACCAGACTTCGGTCGCTATCCGTTCGCGCTGCCGGCCGTGGCGAAGCTCACGCGATTGGCCTTCGAGCGGCCTGTCACTTTTCTCATCGGCGAGAACGGCTCCGGAAAGTCGACGCTCCTCGAGGCCATGGCGGTTCTGCTTCGGTTCAATCCGGAGGGCGGGTCTCGAAACTTCCGGTTTGGTACCCGGGAGTCGCACTCGGAGCTGCACGCCTATCTGCGTCCGGTACGCGGTGTGGCGCGCCCGCGCGACGGCTTCTTCTTCCGAGCGGAAAGCTACTACAACTTCGCCACCGAGATCGAGCGGCTCGACGGGGAGCCTGGCCCCGCGCCACCGATAGCCCCCGCGTACGGCCCGCGTGGACTTCACGAGCAGTCACACGGCGAGTCGTTCCTCGCGCTCGTGCAGAATCGGTTTCGTGGCAATGGCCTCTATCTGCTGGACGAGCCGGAAGCCGCGCTCTCGCCGACTCGTCAGATGTCGTTGTTGACACGGATCCACGATCTCGTCCGGGCCAGGTCGCAGTTCATCATTGCCACACACTCGCCGATTCTGCTCGCGTATCCCGCGGCGACCATCTATCACTGCGGGCCTAACGGGTTGGAGGCGTGCAAGTACGAGAAGACGGAGCACTTCCGCGTCACGCGCGATTTTCTCGCGCGGTATCCAGCGATGTTGCGCACGTTGCTCGACGGGAAGACCTAGGCACGAGTCCCACGGACCTAGTGGCCCGCGGCGGCTCGACCATCGACGCGGGTCGGCCGGATGCGCACATTGCGATGCACGATGGCGCCGCAGAATCCGCCTCATGGTCGGATTCAGCCAGCGGATGTCGAACGTCCGGTGCGAGGATGCGTTTTCGATGGAGACACGCGCAATGAGATCGCCGTGGCGAGGCATCGCTGTTGGCTCGATCGCACTGATTTGCGCCGGTTATCCAACCAGTGTTGCCAGCTCGCAGGCACTCGCCAGCCCATTCGCGACGGTCTCGCAGAAAGTCGACAGTACGACGATCACGCTGGAGTATTATCGTCCGTCCGTGCGCGGCCGTGCCATCTTCGGTCGGTTGGTCCCCTGGGGGACCACATGGACGCCCGGCTCCAACTGGGCGACGACGCTCGAGGTGGATTGCGACGTTAGGCTCGAGGGGCACCCGTTGCCCCGCGGCAAGTACTCCGTGTGGATGATTCCGGCTGCGAGCCCCGAGCCGTGGACTGTCGTGCTGAACCGCAGCGCACGACGTTTTCACGTCGTGCGTCCGGAAACGAAGGACGACGAGCTGCGGTTTCGCGTTCGCCGGACTCGGCATCGCACGTCGAGATGCTCACTTTCTCTTTCCCGGTCGTGACCCGTACCAACGCGACGCTCGCTTTCCAGTGGGCCGAGACGCTGGTGCCGACGCGCCACGAGGTCCAGTCGTCGCGTCCGCCGATCGTCGCGTCGCATCCCTTGTCGAGCTACGCCGGGGTCCACACGGTCCGCGGACCAGAGGAGCCGGCCACTGCACCGGGAATCCGCTACGAGATCGTTGAACGCGCTGGCGTGCTGTGGGTACACACCACGAAGGACGCCCGAAGAGAAGCTCCTGGCGCGCGCAACGCGGGCCACCTCCCCCCGCTGATCGAGGTCCGAACCCATGCGCCGTCGTACCATCCTCGTCATGCTGGTCGCGCTCCCCGCCATGCTCCCGGCCCAGGCGCCGTCGAACCGCGTCTCGCCGGACGGCGTCATGCTCAGCTTCGTGCGATTCGCGGACATCTTCGGCAGCCGACTCGCCGACGCGTTCGACTCCATCCCCGCGGCCAAGTACGACTTCCGCCCGACGCCGGTGCAGCAGACCATCGGCTACATCGCCCAGCACGTCGAAAACGCCAACTACTCGTTATGCGCGGACATGGGCGGCCTCGAGCCCAAAAGGACTGCCAAGGACTCCCTCGCGGATACGATCAAGGCGCGATGGCCAAAGGACACGCTCGTCGCGCGGCTCAGGGCGTCACTCCGATTCTGCGATGATGCGATGGAGCGGATCCCGCAACTGGCGTCGCCAGCGCTCGCGAGCACGCTGCTCGCCTTCGAGACCGATCTCGCTGAGCACTACAGTCAGCTCTCTGTCTACATGCGGCTCCTGGGGTTGGTGCCGCCTTCCGCGCTGCCGCCGAAGAAGCGAACAGCGATCGACTTGCCTGCGGCCGAGTTGCCACCGTATGTCGGCGCGTACGAGCTGGCTCAGGGAGTGACGATCGATGTGACGACGCGTGACGGAGGGCTCTACGCCAGGTCGAGCAATGGCGGCGCCGCCGTGCGCCTGTGGCCGGAAACGAAATCCGACTTCTTTGTAAAGGAAGCGGACCTGCAGGTGAGCTTCACACGCGACGCGGCCGGCGCGGTCACGGGACTTGTGGTTCACCAGTTCGGCCGCGATAGACCAGCGAAGAAGATTCGATAACGTTTCTTCCTTTTCCTTTTCGATCGATCACATGAAGCGTCGCACGTTTCTCCAAAGCTCCGCTGCGCTCGCCGCGGTCCCACTCCTGCGCACCGCGCCCGCAGGCACCGCCTTCGCGCTTGGCGCATCGCATGCGCCACTCCGCGTGAACGGAGCCCGCCTCAACGGCTGGCTCGCGAAGTTCGACTCCGTCGGCCGCACCCCGACCGGGATCAATCGTGTCGCGTACTCCGACGCCGATCTCGCCGGGCGAGCGTTCACGCTCGATCTGTTCCGCGAGGCGGGGCTCAACCCGCGCATCGACACGGCGGGAAACATCCTCGGGCGACTCGAAGGCACCGACCGTTCCCTCAAGCCGATCCTCATTGGCTCGCACGTCGATTCCGTCACCGACGGCGGCAACTTCGACGGGCCGCTCGGGTCGTTCGGCGCGATCGAGGTTGCTCGATCGCTGCGTGAGCAGAACGTGCGTCTCCGGCATCCGCTCGAGGTCGTCGTCTGGACGAACGAAGAGGGAGGTACGGTTGGGAGCCGGTCCGCGATCGGGCACATCACAGCCGCCGATCTCGACAAGGTCGCGCGGTCGGGGAAGACGATTCGCGAAGGCATCGGCATCGTCGGCGGGAACGTCGCGAGGTTGAGCGAGGCCGAGCGCAAGAAAGGCGATCTCGCGTGTTACATGGAGCTGCACATCGAGCAGGGCGGCCTGCTCGAGAAGGCGGGGCTTCAGATCGGTGTGGTGGAGGGGATCGTCGGGCTTCGTTGGTTCGAGGTCACGATTACAGGTTTCGCCAACCATGCGGGTACGACGCCGATGGATCAGCGGCAGGACGCGATGCTCGCCGCGGCGAAGTTCGCGGTGGCGGTGAACGAAGCCGTGCGTGGAGTGCCGGGGCGGACAGTCGCGACAATTGGTCGGATGGTCGTATCGCCTAACACGACGAACGTGATCCCAGGCCAGGTCGTGCTCACGGTCGACCTGCGCGATCTCGACTCGGCGAAGATCGCGCACTTCACCGACCGCTTCGCGCAGCTGGGTCAGGAGATCGGCACGGCGACGAAGACGACGGTGGACATCAAGCAAAACATCGACACGGCGCCGGCGATTTCCGACCCGCGGGTGATGGGCTGGATCGACGGTGCCGCGGCGGCGTTGGGCTTGACTCGTCAGCGGATGCCGAGTGGCGCCGGGCACGACGCGCAGGAGATGTCTCGGATTGCGCCGATGGCGATGATCTTCGTGCCGAGCGTCGGGGGAATCAGCCATTCGCCGAAGGAGTTCACGAAGCCGGAGGACGTCGTGAACGGCGCGGATGTGTTGCTCAACGCGGTCATCGCGGCTGACAAGACATCAACGTAAAGGCGCACGGCTCGAACGGCGCACGGCTCGAACGGCGCACGGCCCGAACGACGCAGGGCCCAAACGACGCAGGGCCCAAACGACGCAAGACCCGGAGGTCAGGAGCGTCAACCCCGAACGGCGCAACGGCGCGTTTGCCTCTTCCGCTCTTGCCGTTTGGGCCCTGCGCTTTCTGGGCCCTGCGTCGTTCGCGCGCTGCGCTCTTCGGGCCTTGCGCTCTTCGGGTCCTGCGCCCTTTGGGCCCTGCGCCGTTTGGGCCCTGCGCCGTCACGCAGTCCGCGCCCTTTCGTTAGGCGTCATGATGAATGTCGCCGTTTTCGCGCTCGCGGCGCAATCTGCCAGCTCGGCTGCCAACAACCAGTTCGACGATTCGCACTTCCACCTGACGAACTACATCCAGGAAGGCACCGACATTCGGGACTTCCTGCGCCTCATGGGTACTCGCGTGCCCCGCTCTACCCTGTTCGGCATTCCGCTGCAGCAGACGTGGGCGTACGCGAACTCCGGTGACTTCGCGCCTACCTATTACCTGCAGACGGACGCGCCGCTCTACTACTACTCCTTCACGGACGCCTACATCGCGATGGCGTACCGGTCGCTCCCGCCGGAGCAGCGCGCGCGGCTCGACCCCATGATCACCGGGTTCAACCCCGCGGACATGTACGCCGCCGACCACATCCGCCGCGTGCTCAAGACCTTTCCGGGCGTGTTCACGGGGATCGGCGAGTTCTCGATCCACAAGGAGTTCGTGTCGGCGAAGGTGGCCGGCGAGGTGGCGAGCCTAACGAATCCGGCACTGGACCGGATCCTGGACCTCGCAGGCGAGGCCGGGCTCGTGGTGATCTTCCACAACGACATGGACATGCCCTTCGCCAAGGCGGGCAACGAGCCGGCCTATCTCGCGCAGATGAAGGCGCTGCTTCGTCGCCACCCCAAGACCACGATCATCTGGGCGCACATGGGGCTTGGCCGCGTGGTGCAGCCGGTGCAGCCGTCCGCGTCGGCGCCGGCGACGGAACGGAATCCCAACCACGCGATGATCGTCGAAGGCATTCTGGCCGACAGCACGCTGCGCCACGTGTACTTCGACATCAGCTGGGACGAGGTGGCGAAATACATCCTGTCGAGCCCCGAGGTGACCCGCCGCGCGGCCGAGATATTCAACCGCTACCCCGACCGCTTCCTGTTCGGGTCCGACGTCGTGGCGCCGAAGGACACCACGCAGTACTACGCGGTGTTCGAGAGCTATCAGCCGCTCTGGGCGCTGCTCCGGCCCGAGACGAGCGCGAAGATTCGAAGGGGAAATTACGAACGGCTGTTCGACGCCGCGCGTGTGAAGGTTCGGGCCTGGGAGAAAGCTCAGGGCTGGTAGAGGAATTGGGGTCAGAGTCGAATTTCATCGTTCCAACGCTGGTGCGTTGGAACGATGA
>DASUGD010000096.1:0-3278 GCA_036274195.1 Gemmatimonadaceae bacterium
CTTTGCTTCGGCGCGAACGAACGGGATTGGGCGGGCGCATCGACATCGCAATGCTCGAGTGTCTGGCCGAGTGGATGATGCCAGCGCTCTCGGTGTGGGAGGGCACGGGGCAAGTGCCGGCGCGCGTCGGGGTGCGGCACAACATGATCGTGCCGTACGGCGCGTATGCGTGTGCGGACGGCGCGGTGTTGTTCGCGATCCAGACGCAGCGGGAATGGCAGCGGTTTTGCGCGCAGGTCATCGAGTCTCCTTCGCTGGAGACGGATCCGCGCTTCGTGACGAATGGTGACCGGCTCGCGAATCGCGGCGAGCTCGAGGCGATGATCGAGGCGAGGTTCCGCACCATGGCGCGTGCCGATGTGATCGAGCGCCTCGAGCGCGCGGACATTCCCACCGGCGCCGTCAACGATGTACCCGACGTGGTGGCGCACCCGCAGCTTGCCTCTCGCGAGCGATGGCGCACGGTGAACGTCGGGGGCGCGGGTGCGCCGGCTCTCGTTCCGCCGCACAACCTGCAGGGCGCCTCCCCACGCATGGATGCCGTTCCGGCGTTAGGCGAGCACACGGTCGAGGTGTTGCGCGAGCTCGGTTACTCGAACGCTACTGGAGGCGTGGCATGACAGATCTCGGCCCTGCGGGTGGTCGGTGCTTCGAGGATTTCGCCGTTGGTCTCGTGATGCGCCACCCGCTCGGACGGACGGTGACGGCGACGGACAACATCTGGTCGTCGCTCACCACGGTGAACACGAACCCGATCCACTTCGACGCCCATTACTCGTCGCAGACGGAGTTCGGGCGGCCGCTCATGAACTCGTGCTTCACGCTGGCGCTCGTAACGGGGCTGTCGGTCGCGGACGTGTCACGGAATGCGTTCAACCTCGGTTGGGACGAGGTGCGCATGCCGGCACCGCTGTTCGAGGGCGACACGGTGTACGCGCAGTCGAGGGTGTTGAGCACGCGGGAGTCGAAATCGCGACCGGCCATGGGGATCGTCGAGATCGAGACGACGGGGTTCAAGCAGGACGGCACGGTGGTGATGACATTCCGGCGGACGATTCTCGTCTACAGGCGAGGCCATGTCCCGACGCACCCGGACCCGCGGCCGGCGACTTGAGCCACCACGTCAACCACTTTTAGCCACGGAGGTCACGGAGATCGCAGAGGGCACCGAGAACGACAAACACGACAGCATTGAACCGCAGAGGACGCAGAGGGTCGCCGAGTGACTTCGTGTCGACGACCTCCTCGGCGACGTCTGCGTCCTCTGCGGTTCATTCTTTTGCTCCGTAACCTCTGTGACCTCTGTGGTTAATCGCTGCACGTTAGGCGTTGAGCGCCCGCTCAACCGCGTCCAGCGTCGCCTCGATCTCGACAGGCGGGTTCGCGAATTCCGGCCGCGGTGAAAGCTCCTGGTGGTACCGGAGCAGGGCGCCGGGGTCCTTCAACAGGTGCCCCGTGAGCACGGCCACCACTCGGTCCGACCGCCGAATGATGCCCTCCTGCACGAGCCGCCTAACGCCCGCGACGCTTGCCGCACTGGCGGGCTCGCACCCCACACCCGACGCGTCCACCACTGCTTTCGCGTCGAGGATCTCCGCGTCGCTCACGGTCGTCACGACGCCGTTCGTCGAGCGAATGGCCTGTACCGCGCGGTCGAACGACGCGGGATCGCCGATCCGAATGGCGGTGGCCACCGTCTCCGCCTTGACCCTGGGGCGCGTGGTGAAGTCCTGGCGGAACGAGCTCGCGAACGGTGCCGCTCCCTCGGCCTGAATGGCCGCGATGCGAGGCATGCGGTCGATCAGGCCAAGCTCGTGCACCTCGCGCAGTGCCTTCCCGAACGCGGCCGTGTTCCCGAGGTTCCCTGCGGGAAGCACGAGCCAGTCGGGCGGGGCCCATCCCAGCTGCTCGAGCGCCTCGATCGCGATGGTCTTCTGTCCTTCGATGCGGAACGGGTTGATCGAGTTGAGCAGGTAGACGCCGAGTTGCGCGCTCGCTTGCTGCACGAGCGACAGGCAGGCATCGAAGTCGCCCTTCACGAGCAGCGTCCGTGCGCCGTACGCGAGCGACTGGGCGAGCTTGCCTGTGGCAACCTGGCCCGCCGGCACGAACACCAGCGCAGGAATTCCCGCCTGCGCCGCATACGCCGCGAGCGAAGCCGATGTGTTGCCGGTGGACGCGCACGCGACAGCGCGTGCGCCGATGCGCCGCGCCTGCGTCACGCCCACGGTCATCCCGCGGTCCTTGAACGACCCTGTCGGGTTGTGGCCCTCGTGCTTGAGCAGGAGCTCCGTCACACCGGCGAACGACGACACCCGCTCGCGAGCGAGCAGCGGCGTGTTGCCCTCGGGATGTGACACGACGTGGTCGCCGGCGTTAGGCAGTACGAGCTCGTGATACCGCCAGACGCCCGACGAGCTCCCCGGACCGTCGCTCCGCCGCGCGGCGAATACCGCGCGAAGGTCGGCGCCCCGGAGCAACGGTGGCTCGTGAACGACCTCCAGCAGTCCGCCGCACGACACGCAGCGCGGCGACGCGTCCGTGTCGCTGTACTCCGTGCCACAGGTCGCGCACCGCTGGTAGCTCGCCCGTGGCGTGGCCGTGGCGGTCACGGGGTCACCTCCACGCGCGCACCCACGCGGTCCACCTCGCAGACCCGGACCGACGACGTGATCGCCTGCGAGGCGAACGCCGCTTCCATGGCGACCGCGACCGCCCGCGCGCACGCCAGATCACCCGCGAGCGCGAAGGTCGTCGGACCCGCGCCAGAGATAGACGCGCCGAGCGCGCCGGCCGTCAGCGCTGCTGCCTTGGCCTCGCGAAAGCCCGGAATCAGCGGCGCCCGCGCGGGCTCTGCGATCCGGTCATCGATGGCGCGACCGAGCAGTGCCAGATCGCCCGACGCGAGCGCCGCGACGATCGCCCCGACCTGCGCCGCCTGGTGCAGCGCCGTCGCTCGATCCACGAGCGCGGGAAGGACGGCACGGGCCTCCGCGGTGCGAAGACGCTGGGCCGGGTGTGCGAGCACGAGATAAAGGCCCTCGGGGACGCTCAGGCGGACGACGTCGATCGGATCCATCGAGCGTACGAGACAGATGCCGCCAAGCAGTGATGGCGCCAGATTGTCGAGATGCCGCCCCGCCACCGTGGACTCGGCCACGAGACACGCGTCGAGCAGGGCTTCAACGGGCAGCGGCGACCCGCATAACGCATTGGCGGCGACCGCACCGGCGACGGCGGATGCGGCGCTGCCGCCCTGGCCGGCTGACAGCGGCAGC
>DASUGD010000097.1:0-8531 GCA_036274195.1 Gemmatimonadaceae bacterium
CCCAGGCCCCCACCATGAGCCGGGTGAGGTCGAACCCGGCGACGTTCTTTACGACGCGCCCGCCGCCGCGGACCAACTCGCCCGAGCCGACGACGGCCTCTATCCCGATGACGATGTCGCGAGGTGTGCCCAGGGCTCCGCTCATGGGCCCGGCGGTTGCGGTGGCTGCCGTCGCGCCTAACGATCCGTCGTCGCCGCCCCAGGGGGTGAGCGCGAGCCACTGCCCATGCTCGGCCGTTGCCCGCGCGATCTCGGCGAGCGTGGTTCCGGCGCGCGCCGTGAGCGTGAGGTCGCCGGGCGTGTAATCGACGATGCCGGTGAGCCCATCCAACGCCACGTACCGGGCTGCCGCCACCGGCCGTCCCGCGTCCAGCCAGCTGCCACGGCCCACGATGCGCAACGGCGTCCTGTCCGAGATGGCGTCGCCCACGATCTCGCGCACGTCGGCGGTGGTGGCAGGGCGCAGGGACGGTGGCGACGGCGCCGTGGACGCCGCTTCGCTTTGCGCGACCGTCGGCGATGAAGCGGCGCTCACCGGTACCGTCATGCGGTCCACGCGGCCCTCGGCGCGCCGTGCCATTCACGACAGCTGCGAACGGGCACCACCTTGCCTGGGTTCGCTCGGCGCGCCGGATCGAATACCTCGCGCAGACGGCACATCGCGGCGAGCGAATCCTCGGAAAAGATCAGGCTCATGTAATCCAGCTTGTCCAGCCCGATGCCGTGCTCGCCCGTGATCGTTCCGCCGGCCGCGACACATGCCGCCATGATCTCGCGCATCGCGGCGTGCACGCGGGCCTGCTCGTCCGGGTCGTTCGCGTCGTAACCGATGTTGGGGTGGAGGTTACCATCACCCGCGTGGAACACGTTGCAGACCGTGATGCGCTGGCGTTCAGCGATCTCGCGGATGACCGCGAGCACGTCGGGCAACCGCGTTCGGGGAATGACGGCGTCCTGGACGACGAGATGCGACGACACGCGCCCCATCGCGCCGAACGCCTTCTTTCGCCCCTGCCAGAGGCGTGCGCGCTCCGCATCATCACGCGCGACACGAACGGTTCGAGCCCCAGCCGCCGAGCACATGGCTTCGACGCGCGCGACATCGGCCTCGAGCCCGGCCTCGAGCCCATCGAGCTCGATGAGCAGAATGGCCTCGGCGTCCACGGGATAGCCGGCGGCATAGATCGAGGCTTCCACGGCCCGGATCGTGGCGCCATCCATCATCTCGAGGGCGGCGGGCACGATGCCTGACGCGATGATCTCGGACGTCGCACGCGCGGCTGAGTCGACCGACGTGAAATCGGCGAGCAGGGTCCGAACCGCCTGAGGATTCGGCGAGAGCCGCACCGTGACATCGAGCGCGATCCCGAAGCAACCTTCGGAGCCGATGAAGGCGCCTAACAAGTCGTACCCTTCGACCTCGCCCTCTGCGCTGCCGAGGCGGACGATCTCCCCGTCCGGCAGGATGGCGGTGATCGCCCGGACATGATTGAGCGTGACGCCGTACTTGAGACAGTGCGGTCCGCCAGCATTTTCGGCCACGTTTCCGCCGATCGTGCACGCGGCCTGGCTCGACGGGTCAGGCGCGTAGTGCAGGCCGTACGGCGTGGCGGCGCGCGTGAGGGCGACGTTCACGACCCCCGGCTCGACGACCGCGAGGCGCTCCACGGGGTCGATCGAGAGAATTCGCGTCAGGCGGTTGAGACCCACCAGGACGACATCGTCGGCCAATGCCCCTCCGGAGAGCCCGGTGCCGGCCCCACGCGGTACGAACGGCACGCCCTGTTCGGCGAGCAGCCTAACGACTGCCACCAGCTCGTCGCGCGTCCGCGGGAAGACCGCGAGCCGCGGCTGCTTGGAGTACCCGGGCAGGCCGTCGCTGCGGTACACGACGAGCTCGCCCGGGCGCCAAAGTACGCCGCGTGGGCCGACGACGTCGGTGAGCCGATCCGTGAGATCCGCCGCGTGCGTCACGATGCGAGATAGGGGCCGCGACCGTTGCTCTTCGCGCGGCCGTGCACGCGGGCGCGCGCCTCGAGCGAGTCGACGGCACCGCCGAGGAGGCGCTCGAGGCTCGTGAGTCGTTCCGATGCGAGCCGGGACACCAGCAGCTCCTGGCGGTGCGGCGGATCGATATCGATGAGCGCCGCGATCCCGAACGACAGGGAGTCCGGGTCCTCGGGCAGGGAGGGTAACGGGTCGTGGTCGTCCGCGAGCGTGCGGGCCGCCCGCCCGACTCGGCCGAACAGCGCGCGCACGCGCGTCGCGATGGGTCCGACCGCGGACTCGTCCTCGGGCACGTCGTCGTACTCGGCGACCTCGCCCACGTAGTACGGCGCGGGACTGGCCACGAAGCGCTGGAGCGAGAAGCGGCGAACCCCGTGCACGACGATATTCGATCGGCCATCAGGGAGCGTGTGCGCGTCGTCGACCTCGGCGACACAGCCGACGCGGCCGGGCTCCAAATCGGCGTCGACCATGCCCTCCGGCCGAAACACAATGCCGAAGCGCGAGTCCCCATTCATGCAATCCGCCAGCATCTGCCGATAGCGCGGCTCGAAGATGTGCAGCGGCAGCGGCGCGCCGGGGAAGAGGACCAGCGGAAGCGGGAAGAGCGGCAGCAAGTAGACGGGCACCCGTGAAAGGTACAGCACCGCAGCGCGCCGGGACCACCGCCCGCACACGTCTCACTCGTCGCGGGCATGGTCCGGCGAAACCACCAGACGCAGCGCATTGCGCTCAATGCGATAGCGGAGCGGCGAGCTCATCTCGACGATCTCACCGTCGACCGCCACGCGACCGCGTCGTCGACGAAGCTCGATGCGACAGGCATCGACAACGTAGCTGTCGGCGAGTCGTCCTCGCCTCATTGCATCGTCGCCGCCGAAGGCCGCCACCAGGCCGGCGGCGACGAGTCGCGCCCACGTTCCGCCACGCACCACGATGACGTGCAAGCCACGGCGGCCGTTCTCTGCGAGGCCTCCGACCGAAGGGAGCTGCAGCTCACGCTCACCGACTCCCACGAAGACGAGCGCGCTCCGATATCGGCGCGGCTGGCCATCGATCTCCAGCTCGACGGTGAATGGCCGGATTCTCCCGAGCAGCCGAAACGCGGCGATCACGCTCGCCACGCGATAGCCGAAGCGGGGCTCGAGGCGCTCGCGCGCGCGGACGAACACGACATACGCGCCAACGGAGCTCGTATTGAGAAAGACGCGCCCGTTGACGGTCGCTACGTCGATCGTCGTCGTCACGCCGTTCGCTGACAACTCGGCGGCTTTCACGGGATCGTGCGGGATGCCGTGGTCCTTGGCGAAGTGATTGAGCGTACCGCCGGGTACGACGGCGAGCGCGGTCTTCTTTCCGACGAGCGCCGCGGCGGCTTTCGCGACGGTCCCGTCACCGCCCGCAACGACGATGCGCTCGGCGCCCTCACTCACCACGCGTTCGATCTGGCGATCGAGGTGCTCCGGATCGCACGCAACGACCTCGAAGCCTCCGACGCCTTCGAGGGCGTCGCGCGCCGCCTCACCCGATCCGGACGCGGGATTGACGAAGGCGGGAATCGGGTGAGTGGGCATGAACGCCCCGCAGGGCGAAAAGCGGACCAGAGCTTGGCGGTCCGGTGCCGACGCTCTCGCCTAACGTCCGAGAATGCGATCGACCGTTGCCCGGAGCTTCGAGAACTCGAATGGCTTTTCGATGATCTCGCAGGTCGTGTCACGGGCGAACCCGGCGGCCTCCTCGGACACCAGATCGCCCGTCGAGAACACGAGCCGACTCAGCACCTCGGGGTACTCTTTTTCGATCCGATCGTGGAGCTCCATTCCCGAAAGGCCGGGCATCCGAAGGTCGGAGACGACGAGTGAGTACGGTGGAATCACGCGCTGCGAGCGATCCTCGATGATCATCTCGAGGGCGCGGTCGCCGTCACCAGCCTCTTCGACCTCGAAGCCAAGGCGTGTGAAAAACCGGCGAAGCGCGAAACGGATCGTCGACTCGTCGTCGATGACGAGGACACGCGGCGGCGTCGCCGAGGGGACGTCGCCGGTGGGCCGAGGGTCGAAAGTGGCGTCCATCCACCGTGGACGATCGACTATTGGGGACGAAACAATCTCACGCCGGGTTTTGACCGGACAAAACGCCGCGACTTCCGCGATGCAAAAAGGGCTCGGCCAGAGCGCCGAGCCCTTTCGTTCGTCCGTGCGGATCAGCTCAGGCCGCAGTCCAGAACCCGGCCAGCGCCGCACCGTCGGGCGACTCACGCAGCTTCTCGAACGCGCGTTCGCGAATCTGTCGAATACGCTCGCGAGTGACGCCCATGAGCGCGCCGATCTTCTCGAGGGTCATGGCTTCCGACCCCTCCTCGAGCCCGTAGTAGAGGTAGAGGATCTTTCGCTCTCTGGGCGTGAGGTATTGCCGGAAGACGCGATCGATGAACTCGCGCATGAGCTTGAAGTCGGTGACCTCCTCGATCTCGGTGCCATCGACGCCGGCGAAACGTTCGCCGAGTGTGCACGCCTCGCGATCGGAGCGATCGATTGGTGCATCGAGGGAGACTTCGGTGGCGGACATCTGCTTTGCTGCGCGTACTGATTCCGGAGTTTCTTCGAGCAGGCGCCCGATCTCGCTGTCAGTCGGATCCCGCTTGAGGACCTGTGACAAAACCGTCTCGGCACGAGCGAGACGGATGAGTTGGGAATTCTGATTGAGCGGGATGCGAACGGACCGGGTCTGTTCGGCGAGTGCCTTGAGCACGGCCTGTCGGACCCACCAGACGGCATACGAGATGAACTTGACGCCCTGATCCGGGTCGAACTTTCGGACGGCCTTGAGCAGGCCTTCGTTGCCGATGGCGACGAGCTCACTCAGGTCGAGGCCGTGGCCCTGATACTTCTTCACGTAGGAGATGACGAAGCGGAGGTTCGCCGTCACCAGCCGCTCAGCGGCTTTTTCGTCGCCCTTTTGCGCTCGTCGCGCTAACCGTCGCTCTTCTTCCGGATCGGTTATCAGGGGGAGCTTTTGTATGTCCTGTAAGTACTGATCGAAAGCGGTGGAGGGGGAGGAACGGAAAAACCCTTTAGACCTGCTCTCGGTCACTTGCTGCATACACGCCCCTTACCATGCGAAGGTGATGCGAGCGCGGAGGGAGATTGCTCGCGGGCTTGGTCAGCAGAGAGGCGGCACTATAGCACGGTGGAGTAATCAAGGTCAACAGCTTTTTTAACGGTGCCGTAATCTTCGCCGGGGCGAGTGTGGGATCTTGTTGGCGACAAACAATTTGTGATGTACGGGCTGGAAGAAGAAAAAATCGGAGGGGCACCTCGCCTCTCCGATTTCTGAGAGCTTTCACAGCAAAAATTGGTCATACCGCTGGCGGATCGCGCGGCTTCGTACGCGATGTCGCCATGAGGATGCCTATTCCGAGCAGGACGACGACGCCAACGAGAATCCACGTGGGCGGCACGTTCAGCAGGTAAGCGGCAATGCCGAGCCCGATGATCAGGATGATGAAACCGACGAGGTATGTGCCGAAGGACGACATTGCGGTCTCCGGTAGGAGTCTGCTCGTATGCATGAGCAAGCGCCGTACCTTGGGTCGGGACACGGAAAAACGGGAAACGGGAAACGGGAAACGGGAAACAGGAAACGGGAAACGGGAAACGGGAAACGGGAAACGGGAAACGGAAATAGAGGGAACAGGGAACCGGAAACGGAGGCTTCATGGGGCTTCTGTTCCCGTTCCCGGTTCCCGTTCCCGGTTCCCGTTCCCATTCTTGCGGCTGGATCAACTCCCGATTCCCCGTTTCCACTCCCCGCTTCATCAACACACTGTGCGAATCACCTCGAGGGCGAGCGAGTCCTCGACGGCGATAGCCCAGCCGGATGACTCGCCGGCCATCTCGCCCACACGCTTCGGCAGCGAATACTCGAGCACGCCACGTCGCTGTTTCTTGTCCGACCGCATGAGGGAAAGCACGCGATCGGGCGCGATGTCGGAAGGGGCGCGAGACGGCAGCCCGACGCGCGTTACGGCGCCCTCGATGGCCGCCGCCGTGCCAACGGTTGCAATCCCAATATTCTCCGCCAACCGCGCCTCGGCGACCATCCCGATGGCGATCGCTTCACCGTGCAGCAGCGTGTAGTCGCTCGCCGCTTCCACACCGTGGCCGATGGTATGGCCGAAGTTCAGCACCTTGCGCGGTCCGCGCTCGCGCTCGTCCGCGGCTACGACGTCTGCTTTGATTTGCACGCTGCGGCCGATGATGGCCTCGAGCGCTTCTCTCGAGGTGCGTGAGGAATGCACCGCCGGCGCGATCGCCTCGACTTCCTCGATGACGGTGCCGTCGGCGATCACGCCGTGCTTGATCACTTCGGCGAGGCCGGAACGAAGCTCGCGCTCCGGCAACGACGCGAGGGTCGCGGGGTCGATGATGACGGCCGCCGGCGGGTGGAACGCGCCGACGGTGTTTTTCCCTGCCGGGGTGTCGACCGCCGTCTTCCCGCCGACCGACGCATCGACCATCGCGAGCAGCGTCGTCGGGATCTGCACGACTGGAATGCCGCGCATGTAGGTCGCCGCCACGAAGCCGGCGAGATCGCCGACAACGCCGCCGCCCAACGCGATGATCGCCGTGTCGCGGGCGCATCCATGCGCGAGTAGCGCGTCGGTGATCATGGACCAGCGCTCGCGCGTCTTGTGTTGTTCGCCGGCGGGAATGACCACGGTGTGGACGCGATCGCGTGTGACGCCGCGAGCCGACCTGGCAACCAACGATTCGACGATGTGGTCGAGGTAGTGCGGAGCGACGTTGTCGTCGGTGATGATGGCGTACCGGTGCGACGGGGCGCGCTCCTCGACAAGCCGCGCGACCTGCGCGAGGCCGCCCGACGCGACGACGATCGGGTAGCCGAGCGTGTCGATGGTTCGCACGGCGCTTACCAGGTGACTTCGCCGGCGCCGGCGCGGCGGTTGGCCACGCGAGCCAGCACGAACAGCAGGTCCGAGAGGCGATTCAGGTAGATCACGACGAGCTGCGGTATCTCGGTGCCGGTGTCGCGCCGCAGATGGACGACGCGGCGCTCGGCCCTGCGACAGACCGTGCGCGCGACGTGCAGCGCCGCCGCTTTCGGCGTGCCTCCCGGAATGATGAACGCCTTGAGTGGCTCGAGCTCTTCCTCGCCATCGTCGATGGCGCGCTCGAGCTGGGCGATTCGGTCATCGTCCACGCGCGCTTTCGCGAGCTGCTCGCGCATCTTCGCGGGATTGGGCGTGGCGAGCAGGGCGCCGATCGCGAACAGGTCGCGCTGAATCGGCACGAGCACTTCGTCGATGCGCGGCATCATCTCGACCGACCGTGCCATCCCGAGCACGGCGTTGAGCTCATCGATGTCGCCGTAGGCTTCGACGCGCGGATGGTCCTTGCCGACACGGCCACCCCCGAACAGGCCAGTGTCTCCGGCGTCGCCGGTTTTCGTATAGATCTTGGTGGTCATGCGAATAAGCTAGCCTTATTCTTCGACCGCATGACGACGCACGAGCCGACCGACATCACGATCATTGGCGGCGGGCCTACGGGTCTGTTCGCGCAGTTTTACGCGGGGATGCGCAAGGTGACATCACGCATCGTGGATGCGTTGCCGGAGCTCGGCGGACAGCTCACGGCGCTGTACCCGGAGAAGTGGATCTTCGACGTCGCCGGGTTTCCGAAGATTCTCGCGAAGGACCTCGTGAGGCAGCTCGCCGCGCAAGCGGGCCAGTTCGGCGCGAAGTCGTATCTCGGTGAACGCGTGGTGGGGCTGACGCAGGAGAACGGCCATTTCGTGCTGTCGACGGAGCGTCAGACGTTCCCGTCACGATCGGTGGTGATCGCGGGCGGTATCGGCGCCTTCTCTCCGCGTCGCCTGCCGCAGGCGTGTGCGGCCCCGTGGTATGGGCGTGGGGTGCACGAGATCGTGACGGATCCGGAGGAGTTTCGCGGCCGTCGCATCGTGATCATTGGCGGTGGCGATTCGGCGTTCGACTGGGCGCATCAGTTGCTCGACCGGGCGGCATCGGTGACGCTCGTGCATCGAAGCGACCGGTTCCGCGCGCACGCAGCGACGGTGAGCGAGGTGCAGGCGGCGGCCGCGGCAGGGCGCGCCCAGCTTCTGACGTTCCACGAGCTCGCCGACGTTACGGCGACGGACGATCGCCTGAGCGGCGTCGTGCTCAGGGACATCAAGGGGAAGACGACTCGCTCGATCGAGACCGATGCGATTCTGCCGATGCTGGGGTTCGTGAGTGATCTTGGCGCGATCTCGGAGTGGGGGCTGTCGATCGAGAACGACGAGATCGCCGTGACGAGCACCATGGAGACCGGACGAGCCGGGATCTACGCGGCGGGCGACATCACGACGTATCCCGGGAAGCTCAAGCTGATCGCCACTGGATTTGGCGAGGCAGCGATCGCGGTGAACCAGGCGGTGCACTGGATCTACCCGGACAAGAAGGTGAACCCGGGGCACAGCTCGAACATGGAGATATTCGG
>DASUGD010000098.1:0-16017 GCA_036274195.1 Gemmatimonadaceae bacterium
GCATTCCATTGCCGGGACGGCAATGGAATGCCGCGTGAGGAGTCTGACCCCATATGAAGCGGACGAACGCACAGCCAGCCACCAGCCGCAGTAAGAGAAGGGGCCAATGAAGATCTCGGTCACGGAGAAGATCGGGTACAGCCTCGGCGACGCCGCGGCGAACTTCATCTTCCAGACGATGCTGGTCTTCCAGCTCGCCTTCTACACCGACACGTTCGGCATCACCGCAGCGGCCGCCGGGACGCTCTTCCTCGTCGTGCGCGTATGGGATGCGATCTTCGACCCGCTGATGGGCGTGGTCGCGGACCGGACGAACACCAGGTGGGGAAAGTTCCGCCCCTGGGTCCTGTGGACGGCCGTGCCGTTCGGCATCATGGGCTTCCTTACCTTCACCACGCCGCCGTTCGGCCCACAGGGGAAGCTCGTCTACGCCTACGTGACCTACATCGTCCTGATGATGGTCTACTCGGCGAACAATCTCCCATATTCCGCGCTGAGCGGTGTGATCACGGGCGATCTCGCCGAGCGCACGAGCCTCTCGGCGTACCGGTTCGTCTCGGCGATGAGCGCGGCGCTGGTCATTCAGGGACTGGCGCTGCCCATGGTGAACTACTTCGGCGGTGGCGACAGCGCGAAGGGCTACCAGATCACGATGGGCATCTTCTCCGCGCTCGCCATCGTGTTCTTCGTCATCACGTTTGCGACCACACGCGAGCGTGTGCAGCCCGATCCCACGCAGCGAAGCTCGGTGCGTCGCGATCTCGCCGACCTCACGCGCAACGGGCCGTGGGTCGCGATGTTCGCGCTCACGATCATCGTGTTCATCACGCTCGCGATGCGCGGTGGCGTGATGCTGTACTACTTCAAGTATTACCTCGGCCGCGAGGACCTGTTCAGCATCTTCAACGTCTTCGGGACCGGATCGACCATCGTCGGCGTGGTCGCGTCGACGCCGCTCGCGAAGCGATTCGGCAAGCGTGATGTGTTCATCGTCGGCCTCGCGTTGACCGTGGTGTTCACGGCGGCGTTCGTGCTGCTGCCGCGGACGGCGGTTGCGCTGATTTTCGGCACCGAGATGGTTCGTCAGCTCGCGTACGGCTTAACGATCCCGCTCCTCTGGGCGATGATGGCGGACGTCGCCGACTTCTCGGAGTGGAAGAATCACCGGCGCGCGACGGCCGTCGTGTTCTCGGCCATCGTGTTCGCGCTCAAGGCGGGCCTCGGATTCGGCGGGGCCATCGGCGGATGGCTCCTGGCCGCGTACGGGTACGTGCCTAACGTCGCACAGACGGAGCGGGCGCTGCAGGGCATCAAGCTGACCGCGAGCGTCTTCCCGGCGATCACGTTCGCGCTGGGGGTGGTGTGCCTGTTCTTCTACCGCATCGACAAGCGCCTCGAGATTCAGATTACGGACGACCTGGCGAAACGCCGGCGGATGTACGCACCGGCCGCGGAGGCTCCCGTTCCGGTGCCCGCGCCGTGACCCGTTATGGGGCAGTCGTGGGATTGGCCGCGGTCGCGGCGTGCGCGCGAGCCGCTCCGTCGACACGGCCGGAGCCGGTAGCCGAGCGCGCTCACGATCGGTCGCTCAGGACCGCGTTTGCCGGGAGCTTTCTCGTTGGCGCGGCACTCAATCAGGACCAGTTCACGGAACAGGACCAACGCGGTGCCGCGATCGTCAAAGCGCAGTTCAACACGATCACATCGGAGAACGTCCTCAAGTGGGAGCGCGTCCATCCGCGGCCCGGGGAGTACGACTTCGCGCTACCTGACAGGTTTGTGGAGTTCGGCGAACGGAACGGTATGTTCGTCGTGGGGCACACGCTGGTGTGGCATCAACAAACGCCGCGGTGGGTGTTCGAGGATTCGAGTGGCGCTCCGGTGAGCCGGGATACGCTCCTCGCCCGACTTCGTGATCATATCCAGACCGTCGTGGGTCGGTATCGCGGACGTGTGAAGGGGTGGGATGTCGTGAACGAAGCGGTCGACGAGGATGGAACGCTGCGGAAAACGCCGTGGCTTACGATCATCGGCGAGGACTACATCGAGCGGGCGTTCGCGTTCGCTCACGAGGCCGACCCGGCCGCGGAGCTGTACTACAATGACTACTCGGTCGAGAACGCGCCGAAGCGGCACGGCGTCATCGCGTTGATCAGGAAGCTTCAGGCTGCCGGTGTTCCTGTCGCGGCGGTTGGGCTTCAGGGCCACAACAACATGACGTGGCCGACGGGCGAGCAGCAGGATTCGACGCTCGCCGCCTTTGCCGCGCTGGGCGTGAAGGTGAACATCACGGAGCTGGACATCGATGTGCTGCCGGCGGCGAATCGAAGTCAGTCGGCTGATGTAACGATGAGCGCGGCGCCGGAGGCAGGGCTGAACCCGTATGTGGGTGGGCTGCCGGACTCGTCGCAGCAGGCGCTCGCGCGGCGGTACGCCGAACTGTTCGGTGTCTACATGAAGTACCGGGACGTGATCGAGCGGGTGACGTTCTGGGGCGTGACCGACGGGGATTCGTGGCTCAATGCCTGGCCCGTGCAGGGGCGGACGAGCTATCCGTTGCTGTTCGATCGTGCGGGTCGGCCGAAGCCGGCGTTCGACGCGGTGATTCGAATGGCTCGTCCCGAGCCTCCCGTCCCGTAGCGCGGTTGGGCGATGCTGGGGCGCCTAACAAGTATGGTCGGCCCACAGACGCAAAGGGAAACGGATGCGACGGAAACAGCGGATCACTCGGATCGCGCCTCAGCACTTCGGTCTCCGTTCGCCACGAGCCGTGGTTGAGTAATAAGACCTGGAGGAGCCCATGCGTCCCGAGGCCGTTGAACAAGGAACGATGAGAGCCCGGCCGTGCCGTCGGAGTCGTCACTGCGCACGAAGCAAATCAGCGAACATCCGCGAAATCGATGTTCGAAATCAGCGTCAGCTCTTGCCGTTTCTGTACCGGTCGCGATGCCCGGTCGCGACCGATGTCACTGGCGGACCCGGATCGTACGCTCCACCCGCAAATCGGTGGATGACGCGCCGACGCGGATGCGTACCTGGTCGGGCTCGACGACCCAGCGATGCCCCGTGCCATCCCAATAGGCCAATGACGCGATCGGGAGCGGCATCTGCACGGTCTTCGTCTCTCCCGCTGCAAGCGTTAGGCGGCGGAAGCCGCGCAGCTCGCGGATCGGGCGCTCCACCGACGAGCCCACGTGCTCGACGTACATCTGCACCACCTCATCCCCGCTGCGCTTCCCCGAGTTCGTGACGTCGACGCTCACCATCACCGTGTCGGTCGCGCTGGCCGAGTCGGCGCTGGTTCGGAGGTTCGTGTAGGTGAAGGTCGTGTAGCTGAGCCCAAAGCCGAAGGGATATAGCGGCTGACCCTGAAAGAACCGGTAGGTGCGCCCCGCCATGCGGTAGTCGTCGAACGCCGGAATGTCGTTCACGCTCCGGTAGAACGTCACCGGCAATCGCCCCGCAGGGTTGTAGTCGCCGAAGATGACGTCGGCGATCGCGTTGCCTGCCTGGCCGGGATACCATGCCTCGACAATCGCCGGGACGTTCGCCTGCGCCCAGTTCACCGCGAGCGCGCTGCCGTTGAGCAGCACGAGGACCGTCGGCTTCCCGACCGCCACGATGCGCTCGAGCAAACGCTCCTGCGCAGCGGGAAGGTCGATCGACGTACGGTCACCGCCGCGGAAACCATCGATCGCGACCGACATCTCCTCGCCCTCGAGACGAGCCGTCAGTCCAAGAAACATGACGACGGCATCTGCCTGCTTCGCGGCCGCAATGGCATCCGCCTCGAGGCTCGCCGTGGGCGTCGACCACACGAGCTCCAGCTCCGCCTCGCCGTATGACTCGTGCGCGTCGACCCGGATGCGGTACGAGCGACCAGCCTCGAGGCGAATCGGCTCGCTCTGCGCCAGGCGAGGATCGGGGAACTCGTCATCGCGCTGTGGATAGCTCGTGCGGACGATGATGCTGTCGTCGAGCGTGACCTCCGCGCGCATCGTCGTCGTGACGCCGAGCCGATACATCCCGGTGGCCGCAGGCCGTAAGGTACCGGTCCACCGAACGCCGAAATCGTTAGCGTTCATCGTCTGGCGAGGCGCGCCCTCGTGCCAGTCCACTTCGACCGTAGTGTCGGTCCTCGTGAAAAGCGGTGTGCCCTCGAGCGTACGGGTGCCGAAGTACGCGCCATCCAGTCCACGCCGGCCTGCTCGCGTTCGCAGCGCGGACGACGGAATGGTCTCGAGCAACGGGAACCCGTCTGCGAGGTCCGAGCCCTTCGCGTACAGCACGCGCGTGTGCCGAGACACGGCGTCGCGAATCCCGTGAAGCGGCGTGACGGGGGCCGACGGAATGCCGTTGTAATTACCGAGCAGCATCCGCCACTGGTCCGCGTTAGGGCCGATGACCGCGACCGTCCGGAGATCCTTGCGCAGCGGCAATGTTCCGCGCTCGTTCTTGAGCAGCACGACCGACTCTCTCGCCACCTGGCGCGCGAGCTCGTGATGCGCTGGCTGGTCGAGCACCGAGAACGGCGTTCGCGCCCAGCGAACCATCTCCGGCGGATCGAACATCCCGAGCCTGAACCGCGCGAGAAACAGTCGTGTGAGCGACGTGTCGATCTGCGCCTCGGAGATCAGCCCCTGCTTCACGGCCTCGGCGAGATTCGGAAAGACGCGGCCGCAATCCAGATCGGTTCCGGTCTTCACGGCGAGCGCGGCCGCCTCGGGCGCCGTCTGCACGACCTTGTGGCGGAGGTAGATGTCGTCGATCGCGCCGCAATCGGAGACGACATAGCCGGGAAACTTCCACTCACCGCGGAGGATATCAGCGAGCAGCATGTCGCTTCCGCACGCGGGCTTCCCGTCGAGACGGTTATAGGCACACATGAGCGAGTACGCGCCGCCCTCGCGAATACCCATCTCGAAGTGCGGCAGATAACTCTCCCGCAGATCGCGCTCGCTCACGACGGCGTCGAACGTGTGGCGCTCCGGCTCGGGCCCGCTGTGCACGGCGAAGTGCTTCACGGTCGCGACGGTCTTGAGGTAGTTCGGATCGTCGCCCTGCAGCCCGCGGATGAACTGGACGGCCAGCTTCCCCGTGAGAAACGGATCTTCGCCGTACGTCTCCTGCCCGCGCCCCCAACGAGGATCGCGGAACAGGTTGATGTTCGGCGACCAGAACGTGAGACCCTGATACCGGCCGAAGCTTCCATTCCGCACGTACTCGTGATGCTTGGCGCGCGCCTCGTCAGAGATGACGGTCGCCATGCTGAACACGAGGCTGTCGTCCCACGTCGCGGCGAAGCCGATCGCCTGTGGGAAAACGGTCGCCAGCCCGGAGCGCGCGACACCGTGTAGCGCCTCGTTCCACCAGTTGTATGCCGGGACGCCGAGCCGCTCGATCGCCGGCGCGACGTCTTTCATCTGCTGGACCTTCTCCTCGAGCGTGAGCCGCGAGACGAGGTCGGCCGCGCGCTGCTCGAACGCGAGTGACGTGTTCAGGTAGGCGGGCTGTTGCGCGAGCGCAGGCGCAGCCAGACTCACGCACAGTACGGCGATTCGGAAACGCGAATCGAGTGCCGAGAGGCCCGTTCTGAACCGCGGAGGACGCATAAGAAAACAAGACCATCCTTATCGGGAAGCCGAATACGCGTACATGCCGAACATCGTACCCACAAACCCACCCGCCACCTTCGTGCTGAGCGTCGTCCCGTCCGCGCCGGCCACGAGTGTGTGCCAGGCGTTAGGCTCCGTGGCGTAGAGAAAGTCGTACCGATCCCCACGCGCTCGAATCTGGAGATACAGCGGCGCCTTGGGCGCCACCGCAACGGGCGCCGACGCCACTACGCTGTCACCCGCCTCGCCGTGCCAGGCGCGACGCCGCAACTCGAGCACCGGCTTCGTACCGTCGTGCACGAGGCCGAGGAAGTAGTAGTGAGTCTCGTTCTGGAACGCGACGATGCCAGCCCGATCCCCCGGCCGAGCAGGCACGTACCACATCGACGTGGATGCCGTCGCCGAAGTGTGCTGCTGCCTGCGCGCCAGGAACGACGGCTGCCCCGGTCCACTCAGCGATTCGGGCCGTGCGCGAAGCGTGAGCGAGCCGCGCACCGACGTGAGGTCGTACCAACGCTCGCGCGGCGTGCGCAACATCTCCCAGTACAACGGGAGCGTCTCGGCATCGAACTCGTCGCGAACCGTGAAGTTTCCGCTGTGCGGAACTGACGCCTGTGCCTGACGTGGGAGGTTCGGCCTCGCGTGGACATAAGGCACCGTCGCCTGCCCCGTCAGGATCGTTGGCCAGCCATCCACCCACGTGACGGGCAACAGAAACGTTTCGCGGCCGGTGTTCCAGAGGTCTTTGCCGTAATTCCGGGTGCCGAGGAAAACGGCCCACCAGTCGCCGCTAGGTGTCTCCACGAAATCGGCGTGCCCCGTCGTTTCGATGGGGAACGGCCTCGCGGCATCGAGGTGCCGCTGCGTGAGAATCGGGTTGCCGGAATAGGGCACGTACGGCCCCGTGACCGACTTGCTCCGGAACACCACCTCCGAGTGCTGGTCCGCCGTGCCGCCCTCGGCGCAGATCAGATAGTACGTGCCATCGCGCTTGAAGATGTGAGGGGCTTCGATCCAGATCGGCCGCTTCGCGAGATCCACACCGCCGTTCACCAGCACCGATCTCGAACCAACGAGGCGCTTCGTCGTGAAGTCGTACTGCTGGATCCATATGGCGCGATGTCCCTCGTAGAGAGGCTCACCCACCGGCGGGCCGTTGTTCAGGACGTACGATTTGCCGTCGTCATCGAAGAAGAACGACGGGTCGATCCCGTCGATCTCCGAGAGCCAGACCGGGTCCGACCACGGGCCCGCCGGATTCTTCGCGGTGACGTAGAAGTTCCCGCCGCGATCGATCAGCGTCGTGATCATGTAGAACGTGCCGTCGTGATAGCTCAGCGCCGGGGCGAAGATCCCGCGCGAGACGCCCGCGCTGTCGACGTTCAGCTGAGACGGGCGGTCGAGGATGTGCCCGATCTGCGTCCAGTTGATTAGGTCCCTGCTGTGGAAGATCGGGACACCAGGGAAGTACGCGAAGCTCGACGTGGCGACGTAATAGTCGTCGCCGACGCGGATGATCGTCGGGTCGGGATAGAAGCCGGCGAGGATCGGGTTGTAGTAGTCGTTAGGTCCGGCCCGGTTCAGCGTGTAGACCGAGTCGTCGCCACGATACTCGAACCAGTCGAACCGCGGGTTCGATGTCGGCGCCGGCTCGGGCGCTCCGCCCGCACGGCAGGCTAACGCCGCGACGACCGAGATGAGGGCGCGCGGACCAATGCTGGAGAGTCGAGTCATGAGATGAGCCGATGAAGTCCGGACTACCACGTATCGGTTCGAAACGGAGCGAGCGGCAAGCCCTCGCGGTTGTACAGCGCCGGCGCCGCAGGACTGTTCGTCCAGAGATACCGTACCGCGGCGGGCTTCGCCACACGATCGCTCCAGACGACCACACGGTTCCCCTCGAGCCTCGCGTTCGCCCACACGAACCGACGATCGTCGCCGGCAATGGCGAACCCCCGGATCACGCCGTCGTTCGCGCGCGATACCAGACCTCCGCCTGGATTCCCGAGCTCGATCGTGACGCGGTTGCCTTGCACCGTGTGTCGGCGATACGTCGGACCGGATGAAACCACGTGTTCGCCGTATGCAACGGCACGCGCCACGAGCGCCAGCCGCCGAGCGACATCCTGCTTGTTGCGCGGATGAAGCTCCTCGGCCTGGCCAAGATCGATGGCTACGACCTGCCCCGTGTTGGGCAGCGTGAGCGCCGCAGCCTGTGACTCGCGCACCGTGGCCCAGTCACTGCTGGCGGGCGGAAGCGAGTCCACAGTGCCGTAGTTAGGCAGCTGCACCCACAGGAACGGGAATTCCGGGTTCGAGCCGTGCCACTCTCGGCGCCAGCTCGAGATCATGTCGCGGAACAGCCGGCGGTACGCGGCGGCCTGCTCCACACTGTTCGCGTTGGACTCGCCCTGGTACCAGATCACCCCCTTGATCGGGAACCCGAGCAGTGGGTGGATCATGCGGTTGTACAGGATCGTCGGGATCTTGTTGATGCGCTGCCCGTCGGGCTGGAAGGACACCATGCCAACCTTGAACCGCCAGTCGCCGGCGAGCGGACGCCTGACGCCGCCGACCTCGACGTACAGCGACGCCGGATTGCCATAGATGCCGCCACCGCCGCCGGTGTCGTCGACACGCACGGCGATCACGTTCGTCCCGGCATGAAGCGCCGAGGCGGGCACCGTGTAGAAGCGGGGGTCCGCGTAGCGCTGTGTGGTGCGACCCACCTCGACGCCATTCACCCACGTGATGTCCGAGTCGTCGATCGGGCCAAGCGACAGGCGAACAGCCTGACGCGCTTCGTCGCCCGTCAGCGTGAACGACGTGCGGTACCAGGCGACGCCATCCATCCCGTCGTACCCGGCGGTCTCCCAGAGAGCCGGGGTCTTGATCGTCGCCCAGGTCGCGTCACTGAGTGCGGGATCGGCCCACACGGCGCGCTCGCCCACCAGACCAGCATCCGCCTCGGGAAGACCGCCGATTCTCGCTCGCAACGCGGCACGCAACGAATCGTTATGCGCGTGGTCCCTGGCCATCGCCGCGTGCCACGCGCTGTCCGTCAGGCCGAGCGCCGCGCGACTCATCCACGTCTCGATGTTCGCGCCACCCCATGACGTGTGGATGATGCCGATCGGCACGTCGACCGACTTTCGGAGATCGCGGGCGAAAAAATACGCGACAGCGGAGAAGTGGCCGACGTGCTGTGAGTCGGCATGCTCCCAGGCTCCGCCCACCACCTCGGATTCCGGTTGCTCAGAGTAGGAGTGCGGTATCGCGAACTCGCGAATCTTCGTGTCGTTGGCGCTCGAGATCTCGGCAGCGGCATTGACCGACGACCCGACAGGCCACTCCATGTTCGACTGACCCGACGCCACCCACACGTCGCCCACCAGGATGTCGCGGACGGCGATCCGTTTTCCACCGCCCGCGATGGTCATCTCGTACGGCCCGCCGGCTTTCATCGCGGGAAAGCTCACGCGCCATGCACCGCGCGCGTCCGTGGTCGCGGTTCGCGTCACGCCGCTCAACGTGACAGACACCGACGTCTTCAGCGGCGCCCGGCCCCACACCGGGATGGCTGCGCCGCGCTGCAGCACGAGCCCGTCGGTGAAGAGACAAGCAGGCCGAAGCTCGGAAGCGAGCGTATCGGCCTGAGCGGCCGCCGCACGCGCGGCCGCTACCACGACGAGAGCGCCAGAAAATGCCCGGGAGAGCCAGGTCATTCGCTGTCCTTCCTTTCACAGAGGGCTGGATTCAGACCCCGGGTTCGGAAACCATATATTGTCATCGCATGACACCAACACGGTAGAAGCCTCATGGCCAGTGACGCTGCGATGAATCGCCGCGATTTCGTCCGCGCAGCCGCAGGTACCGGGCTCGCCGCCACCGTCCCGATCGCCGCACCAGCCGTTCGGCGCAGCGCCGTTCGGTCACTCGTCATCGCAGACGCGAGCGGCATCCAGTTCAGGAACGGTGGCCCGGAGTGCGCTGTGGAACGCGCGTACCGGCTCATCACTGAGGGCAAGGATGTCCTCGACGCGCTCATCGCCGGAGTCAACATCCCGGAGCTCGACCCCGAGGAGACCGGCATCGGGTATGGCGCGCTGCCTAACGCTGACGGCGTGGTGCAGCTCGACGCCTCCTGCATGCACGGTCCGAGACGCCGGGCCGGTGGGGTCGCGGCGATCGAAGGCGTGCGCACGCCATCGCTCGTAGCGCAGGCCGTGATGGACCAGACCGACCATCACCTCCTCGCCGGCAAAGGCGCCCAGGATTTCGCGCGCGCCCTCGGCTTCACGATCGAGGCCGATCTCAACACCGAGCGCTCGCGAAAGCTCTGGCTCGAGTGGCGCCGGCGCATGGATCCCGACCACTGGCTCGACCCGGCCAAACGCGGCACGCGTGACAGGGACAAGCACGAAAAGGATCCCGGTGAGTCAGAGTTGACCGCGCTGACACGTCGAGACTTCGGGCGGCGGGCAATCGATGCCGGCTGGTCGATGGTGAAGGACGGCCTCATCCCGGAAGGCACCTTCTGGGGCACCATCAATTGCAACGGCATCAACGCGAAGGGCGACATCTGCGGCGTCACGACGACGAGCGGGCTCGCGTGGAAGATCCCCGGGCGCGTTGGCGACTCCCCGATCCTCGGCGCCGGTCTCTACGTCGACAACGACGTGGGCGCCGCCGGGTCGACGGGGCGCGGCGAAGCGAACCTGTACAACCTCTCGTCGTACCTCATCGTCGAGAGCATGCGCCGAGGCATGCATCCCAAGGATGCCGGGATGGAGGCGCTGAAGCGCATCCGCGCGAACACCGTCGAGACACGGCTGCTGAACGCGCGCGGATTGCCCAACTTCAACATCCGGTTTTTCATCCTCGACAAGAAGGGACAGCACGCCGGCGTCGCCATGTACGGCTCGGGCGAGAAGACGTTCGCGTTATGCACGGACAAGGGAGCCGAGGCGCCGACGCTCGAGCCGCTGCTGGCGGGGGATCCGGCGGACTGACACCATGAGCAGCGCGCCGGACGACCGGTTACCGAATACGGGCGACGCAGTTCGACCCCTTCCGTCGTTCTGGCTGCTGCACACGGCCGGGTGGCTGGCGTACGGCGTCGCGATGGCGTTCTCGCGCGTCGGGATGTTCCCGCTGTCGTTCATGATCGTGGCGAAAGGCATCCTGATGGTCAGCGGCTTCGTGCTGAGCCTTGGGCTGCGGTACGCGTATCGCCCTCTCATTCGTCGCGGCACGCCGCTGGTCGGGCTGGTCGCCATCGCGGTAGTCGCGTCGTACGTCGTGTCCATGGCCTGGACGGCCTTCGACAACCTCATGGCCGTGCCGGTCTATACCGCGCTTGGTATCAAGCCGCCCGTGATCCGGAACCTGCTGCAGGTCTTCAGCGGCACGGTCTACAACGCCTTCACGATGCTCGCGTGGAGCGTCCTGTACATCGGCGTCCGGTACTATATGGCCCTTCAGGCGGAGCGCGAACGGTCGCTCAGCGCGGAGGCGGCCGCGCACCGCGCGCAGCTCGAGGCGCTGCGCTACCAGATCAACCCGCATTTCCTCTTCAATGCCCTCAACGCCGTGTCGACCCTGGTGACCGAGCGGCGAAACGACGAGGCGGCTCACATGCTGTCACGCGTGAGCGACTTCCTGCGCCTAACGCTGACCGCCCCGGTGCGGGACGAAGTGGCCCTCGCGGACGAGATCGACTACGTCAGGCAGTACCTCGACATCGAGCGCGTCCGCTTCGGGGACCGCCTGCGCGTCGAGATCGACATCGCCAGCGACGTATGGGAGGCTGCCGTCCCGCCATTCGTGCTGCAGCCGCTCATCGAGAACGCGGTGCGCCATGCGATCGCGCCACGAGAGTCCGGCGGCGCGATCACGATCGAGGGAAGTCGCTCGGGGGACACGCTCCGCGTGTCGATCGTCGACGATGGACCGGGCGTGGTCGAGGGCCCGCGGAGCAACGGCAACGGGAGGATCGGCCTCACCAACACGCGTGACCGCCTGCGGGCGCTCTACGGAGACCGCGGCCAGCTGGCACTCGTCAACGTTCCAGACGGTGGAACGCGCGCGACGGTAGAAGTCCCGTTCCGGCGACGTTAGGCGGGGGGCTCGCCGCGTCGGCCGCCACCCATGCCAGCCCCGCGGCCGGGCTCGCGGAGCATCTTGTCGCTCTCTTCGAGCTGCTTCTCCAGCATGTCCGACGCCTTCTTCTTCTGCGGCTCGCTGAGCAGCGCGAGCGCGCTGTCGCGAGCCGTCCTGTTGTTCGTGCGGAGCTGCAGGAGCGTCTCGTAGAGCACCTGCCGGTTCGCCATCATGCTGCCACGGCCGCCGTCCGACCCGGTACTGCGCTGGAAGCCTCCCGACGGCGCCTTGAACGTGTTGTGCAGCGAGTCGACGCGCTGGTAGTAGGGTCCATTCTGCGAGCGAAGCGTCGCGTCGAGCGCATGGAGTGCGGTGATCTGGTCCTTGTCGAGCTTGAGCTTCTTGTGCTTGTCGAGCAGCAACTCCACCGGGTCCTGCTTTTCGACGTCCTTGGCAGAGGGGTTGGGCGGTGCCTCGTACGTGCGGCCCATCCCGCCCGCGCCGCGGCCCCCACCCATCCCTCCGCCATGACCACCCCGACCACCCATGCCGCCGCCGCCCTGATATTGAGCCTGCGCAGCCGCCCCGGTGACGACGAGAAGCAGGACGGGGAGCGTACGCACGACAGATGGGAGCACGGATCGATGCCTGGCCGGGAGTGGTCGCCTGCTGCCTAACGACTATCTATACGAGCACGCAAGGGGACTGACCGCCGGGACTGCCAGCCGGAGCCGGGGGACGGCATCGACGTTGCTGGCAGGAACTCTTCACGTCAACCGGCTCTGGACGGTGACGCTCCCGGTCGGTCCTGCCACCTAGTACAGCGTGCGCCAAGAATGTGTTGGCGACGCTCACGACAGCATTAACGGCCCGTAGCCTTTCCGGCGGTCGTAAGGGTCTGTCTAGCCGCCCGTGTTCATATGAGAGCCCGCACCGCGCCAACAGACGGCGGGCGTGTGCGGTATCCCATACGGCAAAGGAAACGATGGCGGGTGGCTTCGTGGGGGCGGCGGCGGTTCCGAACGATCCGCGCGGCGACGAACGCGAGCTGGTGATCCGGGTACAACACGGCGACCGCGAGGCCTTCGACGAGCTCGCACGCCGCCACGCACGGCGAGCCTTCGCGATCGCGTACCGAATTCTCCGGCACACGCAGGACGCCGAAGACCTCGTGCAGGATGCATTCATCGCCGCGCTGGACGGAATCGACACCTTCGACCCGACTCGGCCATTCGGGCCCTGGTTCTTCAAGATCGTCGTCAATCGCGCGCTCAACGCCGTGAGCGCACGATCAACACGGGAGCGGCATGTGACTGTCACACCTCTCTGGAGCGAAGCCGGCGCGGTCGAGTTCGACCCGGCCGAGCGTTCGGAGATCAGACAACGCTTTCAGAAAGCGCTGAGCGCCCTCCCGCAACAACAGCGAATCATCGTCGAGATGTCGGACATCGATGGAAGATCCAGCACCGAGATCGGCGAGTTGCTCGACCTGCCACGCGGTACCGTCCGGTGGCATCTGCACCAGGCACGGAAGACCCTGCGCATCGCGCTCGCCGGCCTCCTCGAGGGCACGCCGTGAACACGCCGGATCGGCCATTCCGCCGTCCAAGGCACGACGACATGCCGAGGTACTCGCGCGCGTTGGTCGAGGCGAGCGGCCCCGTTCCTTATCATCGAGTCGACTGGACCGAGTTTCACGCGACGCTGGCAGCGCGCGCGGAGCTCTCGCTCGCCCGCCTGCGGTACCCGCACCTCGCCACGCGTTCGCCGAGCTCGCTGGTCGTGGCGCTCGCCACGAGCGCGCCCGCGACCCTTACCTGGTGGCAGTACGCGGCACGGTGGTCGCGACTGGTCGTCAGTGGATCCATCGCCGCCGGGATCGCCCTCATGATGGTGGTCCGAAGCTCCCCCAAGGAGGTGGGCGAGACGGTCGCCGCGAGCGCCGTCACGGTTCCCTACCAGGTCGAGGGCACCCGGGCCGTCTTCGAGTCCGCCGCGCTCGGCCGTGGGTCGAGCTGGACCATGGACTCGGCCCTGCTGCCGAGCATCGCCGAGCTGCTGATCCCGTTAGGCAGCCGAGGTGGCCCGCGATGACCGATCGGGGCTCGAGCGTCATCGCCGGAGTCGCCATGGCCGCGATGTTCGCCGTTGGCGTGGCGTTCGGCATCGCGCTCGATCACCGCGTGCTGCATCGTCGGCCGCCGCGCGTCGCGTTCGCCGGAGACGCGGACCGCGCGCGCGCGCCGTTCATGGTACCCCCGGCAATTCCCGGGGCGGGGCGACCGCCCTCGCCTAACGCAATGGGGCCCGGTCCCGAACGCGCCGTCGATGCCTTCGCACGCGACCTGGCGCTCTCGCCCCAGCAGCGCACGATAGCCGACTCGATCCTCCGCCACGAGTTCCAGGCGGCGAACGCCATCCGCGAGGAGACGTGGCCGCGAATGGCGGCCGTGATGAACGACACCCGGCAAAAGCTCGACAGTCTCCTCACGGCGGCGCAGCGCGAACGCTACCACGCCTTGCTGGCCGAACAGGAACAGCGATTCCGCGCGCGAGAACCGCGCCGCCCACTGTTTTCCCAACACCCCCGTTAGACGCCGCCCCGAACGGACGCGCGCACCGAACCCTGACGACTGCAGGTGGTGACATCGTGGAGCATCATGGACAGCTCGAGCGTCTCCGGCTAACAGTTCCGGATGCGACCTCGCTTCAGCCGCCGAGACCGGACGCCGGCGTGATCCGCGCCATCATCGTCGACGACGAGCAGCTTGCCCGTCGCGGCATCCGCGCACGGCTGGAACGCATTGGCGGGTATCACGTGGTGGCCGAGTGCGCGAGCGGGCGCGAGGCAATCGCCGCGATCCGGGAGCATCAACCAGCAGTCGTATTCCTCGATGTGCAGATGCCCGGCATCGACGGGTTCGGCGTGGTCGACGCGATCGGCGCGGAACGGATGCCGGTCGTGATCTTCGTGACCGCGTTCGACAACCATGCGCTCAAGGCGTTCGAGGCCCACGCGTTCGACTACCTGCTCAAGCCGATCGACGACGTGCGATTCGCGACGACGATCGAGCGTGCGCGACACCGCGTGGTGGAACGGGAGGAGAGCGGCGTCGCCCGCCGCCTCGCGGCGCTCATGAACGACATTCGGCCGGCGCTCGGCACCGAGCTGGGAATCGCTCGCCACCCTGACGACGCGTCGGTGGCCACGCCAGTGAGCCGCATCATCGTCCGCGAGCGCGATCGCGTGCTGCTCATCGACGTCGGTGACATCGACTGGATCGGCGCGGACGGCGACTACGTGCGGATTCACGCGAGCGGACGAAGTCATCTCATCCGCGACACCATGGCGGCGATGGAGAACCGCCTCGAGCGCGGGGCGTTCGTGCGCATCCACCGCTCGACGATCGTGAACATGTCACGCATCCGGGAACTGCGGCCGTACTCGAGTCGGGAGTACGCCGTGATTCTTCGAGACGGAACGCGGTTGCGGCTGAGCCGGCGGTACCGCGAGCGCCTACGCAACCATTTCGGGGAATTCCTCTGACCGTTTGCCCGCTCGTCGCGCGATAGCGCCCGCTCGTCGCGCGACGTTCGCCGGGGGCCGACTCGACATAGTTGGCGAACGCCCCGTGCCCGTAACGTCGGTACCAATCCGCAGCCAAGTGGCGGCGCGATGGTCGCTCCGCGTGAGGCTGCACCGACTTGGGCACAGGGTAGAATGCGTCATCGCTTGCAGCGCCTCGCGCGCATGGCCCCGATTGGTTTGACTACGCTCTCCGCGCTCGCCGGACCACTCCGCGCGCAAACCGACGACCGCGAGGGTGTACGTCGTGCGGTGCTCGACTACGTGGAAGGCTTCTACGAGGGCGACTCGGCGAAGCTCGCCCGCAGCGTCCGTCCGGAAATCTTCAAGTACGGGTTCTGGAAGGCGCGTGACTCGACGCGCTATGCGGGCGAGCAGATGAAGTATCCGGAGTTCTTCGACTACGCGCGCCGGGTGAAGCAGAACAACCGTCCGGCACCGGCCACGGCGCCCAAGACCGTGGAGGTGTACGACGTGCAGAACCAGACGGCGAGCGCGAAGCTCACCGCGTTCTGGGGAACCGACTACCTGTTGTTAGGCAAGTACGACGGGAAGTGGATGATCTCGAGCGTCATGTGGCAGAGCCCGGAACATCGGGAATAGGGAACAGGGAACTGGGAACTGGGAACCGGGACCCGGGAACCGAGGCTCCACGCGGAGTCCCAGTTCCCTGTTCCCGTCGCCCGTCCCCCGTCGCCCGTCCCCGGCAGTCGC
>DASUGD010000099.1:0-30814 GCA_036274195.1 Gemmatimonadaceae bacterium
GGTGGAACGATGAAATTCGACTCTGACCCCATTTAACCTACAGGACTGGACGCAGTTCCAACGAGTCCGGTTCCTCCCTATTCGCGCTTCCAGGCCAGTGTTCTTCCGCCCCGCAGCGCGTAGTACATCCCGATGAACGCCGCCGCGTTGATCATGCAGAAGTAGTACGGCAGCCGCAGAATCTTCGGCTTGAGGCGAACCAGCGCGCCGAGCACCACGAGCGCATAGAACGCCAGCTGCGCCAGAAACACCGTCCGGTAGAACGGCTCGTCGAGCAGAAACAGATTCGCCACGAGCATCGCGATCATCGCGATCGGCACGATGAGGCGACCCGCCTTGTGCGAGAGAAAGAAGAACGCCGGCCCGGGTCGGAGCGGGTTCAGCAGCGCCTTGAGCTCACTCAGCTGCTGGAAGTTGCCCGTCATGATCCGAACTCGCCTGCTGAACCCGGACATCTCGTGCGCCTCCTCGTTGGCGACGGCGCGCGAGTCGTAAGCGACGCGATATCCCTGTTGCAGGATTCGCATCGGGATGACGTAGTCGTCGTTGATCGTCGTCGGCGCCGGATACGGATAGAGCTCTCGCCGAATCGCGTACAGCGCGCCATGGCACCCGAGGATGGAGCTGACGTCCCCTTCGGCTTCCTTCAGGAACGTCTCGTACTTCCAGTACAGATCTTCCTGGTTGCCAAGTGCTGCGTCGTCTCCGCGGACGACGCGGTAGACGCCGCTCACTGCGCCAACCGTGGGGTCCGCGAAGTTCTCCACGAGCCGACGTACGGCGTCCGGAGCCAGCATGCTCGCGGCGTCCGTGAACACGACGATCTCGCCCGTAAGCTCGCGCATCGTGTCGTTGAGCACGTAAAGCTTCCCGCGGTTGCGCGGGTACGCGAACACACGCACGCGCCCCTGGCCGATCGACGCCGCCGTGCGCTGTGCAATCGCCGTCGTGTCGTCTTTCGGGCCATCGCACGCAATCGCGATGTCGATCCGGTCCGCCGGGTAATCGAGCGCGACCGAGTTGCGGATCTTCGCGTCGATGACCTTTGCCTCGTTATACGCCGCGACGAGGACCGAGACCGTCGGCTCGATCGCGCGCTTCGCGACAGGTCGCCGAGCGAAGCGCTGGAGGAACGCGAGGAGAAGGGGGAAGCCGACGTAGATGTAGGCCGCCACCGCGGCGGAGGCCCAGAGAACGATCCTGGCGATCACGTCGGTTCAGGGACGCGTATCGACTCGCTTGCTGCGACCACCCTCCTGATCGACCAATCGCTCGTAGTTCTCTTCCCCGGCCGTCCACAGATACCGGCCGAAAAGATACCCGCAGAGCGGAAAGACGAGCATCGCGACGCCTATCCCGATCTTCAGATGCTGGGTCATGACCAGCCGCCACACGAATCCCTGCTCCTGCACGACCTGATAGGCGATCGTCACGAGGGCAACGGGAATGCCCCAGCCAAAGACCCCTCGACGCCAGATGAACGTCGACCGCCCCATCGCGCGCGCGCGTTCCCACCGGACAATGGCTTCGGGGCGTCCACCGCGCTCAGCCGGCACGTGGACGTTGTCGGATCGTGAGTCGCGAGCGACCATCGAAATCAGGGGAAGGTGAGGCGAGCGCGGCAGCGCGCGCAGCGTGGCGAGGATCCAACCGTAGGATGTCCTCGGGTCGGCGCCAAGGCAATCATCATTCGGACTGTCCCCGGGGCGTCCCTGTCACAACGTTCAGGCGACCTGGCTCAGCGCAGCAGCAGCTTGGCGATGGTCTGCAGTTGCATGTTGGACGTCCCCTCGTAGATCGTGCCGATCTTCGCGTCGCGGTAGAACTTCTCGACCGGGTAGTCCTTCGTGTACCCATAACCGCCCAGCAGCTCGACGCAGAGTGACGTCACGCGCTCGCAGACCTGCGATGAGTACAGCTTGGCCATCGCGCCCTCGCGCGCGATGTCGTGGCCTGCATCCTTCAGGCGTGCCGCGTTGTAGACCATGAGCCGCGCGGCCTCGAGCTCCGTGGCTGCCTGGGCGAGCTGGAACTGCACCGCCTGGAAGTCCGAGAGTGCCTTGCCGAACTGCTTGCGCTCCCGTGTGTAGTCGAGCGCGACACCGAGTGCACCTGCGGCAACCCCGATCATCTGCGCGCCGATTCCGATGCGTCCCTCGTTGAGCGTCTCGATCGCAATCTTGTAGCCCTGGCCTAACGGGCCGAGCATGTTCTCTTCGGGGACCTCGCATCCGTCGAGAATGAGCTCGGTCGTGCTCGACGCGCGGATGCCGAGCTTGTCCTCCTTCTTGCCGACGGCGAATCCAGGGAACCCGCGCTCCACGATGAACGCCGTGATCCCCTTGTAGCCCGCCGCGGGATTCGCGTTCGCGAACACGACGTAGACCTGTGCCTCGGCGCCGTTGGTGATCCACATCTTCCGCCCGGTGAGCACGTAGCGGTCCCCCGTTTTCTCGGCCCGTGTCGCCAGGCCGAACGCATCCGAGCCCGAGCCGGGCTCGGACAGCGCGTAAGCGCCGATCGTATCGCCAACGAGGCGAGGGAGGTAGCGCGAGCGCTGGTCGTCGTTGCCGTACCGCGACAGCGGGTAGTTCACGAGCGTGTTCTGCACGTCGCACACGATCGCAGCGGACGCGTCGACCTTGCTGATCTCCTCGACGGCGATCGCCACCATCGCGAGCGTGCCGCCGGCACCACCGTACTGCTCCGGCACCTCGATCCCCATGAGACCGAGGTCGAAGTACTTGGGCAGGAGCTCGGGATCGAGCTTCGATGCCCGCTCCATCGCCTGCACGCGCGGTCGAACCTCGTCGTTCGCGAACGCGGCCACCGCGTCGCGAAACAGCTGCTCATCCTCGGAGAAAATGCTGAGCGGGGCGTGCGCGGTCGTTGTGGTCATCGATCGAAGGATGGTTCCGAAGGCGTTGCGGCGGCTCGTGACGTGGACTGCGTAAGGTAATCGCGAGCGCCGTCCCCCTCGAACCCACGGAGGTCGCCGATGACGTACATCGGTCGCTGCTTGACCTCGTCGTAGATCCGGCTCAGGTACTCGCCAACGATGCCGATCATGAGTAGCTGAGCGCCTCCGAGCAACAGGATGACCACGAGGGTCGATGCCCACCCTCGGACGGTTTCGCTGCCGACGAATCGCTGATAGACGGCCCAGACCGTGAGCAGGATGCTGAACGCCGATGCCGTCAATCCGAGGTAGGTCGCGATACGTAACGGCACGCGTGAAAATCCCACGATGCCATTGATCCCGAGCCCGAGCGACTTGAAGAACGTGTACTTCGGCTCACCCGCTACTCTGGGCGGCCGCTCGAACGGAACGGCGGTCTGTCGGAAGCCCAGCCACGCCCTCATGCCACGGAGATATCGATTGCGCTCCGGCATGCGGTTGAGGAGATCGACCACACGACGATCCATCAGGCAGAAGTCGCCGGTGTCTGCGGGAATGTCGACATCCGTCAGGCGCTGCAGCAGCCGATAATAGGCGAACGCGATCCCGCGTTTGAGCACGCCCTCCGCGTGCCGCTTGATGCGTTGTGCGTAGACCACATGATACCCCTCGCGCCACCGGGCGATCATCGACCCGAGGAGCTCGGGCGGGTCCTGGAGATCCGCATCCATGACCACGACGGCGCTGCCGCGAGCGAAGTGCAGACCGGCAGTCACGGCGGCCTGGTGGCCGAAGTTTCGTGAGAACTGCACGCTGCGAAAGCGGCGGTCGCGCCGCGTCATCTCGGCGATCATCTCACCGGTTCGATCGCGACTGCCGTCATCGATGAGAACGACCTCGTACGACACGGCAAGCGCCGCGAGCCGATCGCGAAGCGTCGAGAACAGCGTGTCGAGCGTGGCCTCCTCGTTGTAGACGGGGATCACCACCGAGATCAGGACGGGCTCGTCGCGCGGTTCGGTTCCGCCCGCCAGGGGCCCGAGTGGCTCGAGCTGGTCGTCGGCGTGGCGAGCGTCGACCGGTCGAGGCGTGATCGGAGACTCGATCATCCCCGCGACTCGTTAGGCGCGAGCGCACCGCCGACCGGGGCGAGACCGGCCGACCCGCCAGACCGCGCCTGCTTGAGCACCCGCACCAGCCCCATCACGTTTTCGCGGAAGAAGACCCAGATCACCGCGCCATAGGTGAGTGCGCCCACCGCGACCTTGATCGCGAGGACGACCAGCAGCGGCAGGTCGCGCGGGATCGCTGAGCTCACGGCGAGCACCGTCACCGCCATGGTCGCCGTCGACACAAGCGCCGGAGCAACCGCCGGCACATAGTCCCGAATCCCGATGCCCAGATGGTGGGAGACGCGTCGCAGCATGGGGATGAGAACGACCGGCGCGTGCACGATGATCCACGCCGTCGCGATGCCGACGATCCCCCATCGCGAACCGACGAAGAATCCGATCGGAAGGCAGATCGCGGCCGAGATGTTTCGGCGCATCGTGTAGCGCGTGTCGCCGGTGATCGTGAGCGCCTGCGCGAGAATGGGGGCGAGCGAGCGTATCCCCGCGTACAGCACGAGCAGACGCAGCGGTACGATCGCCGCCTGCCACTTGGCCCCCACGGCCGCCAGGACCAGCTCGCGTGACACCAGCGCGACCCCCGTTGTGGCCGGGAGCAGTATCAACGCGAGCGCTCCCATGATTCGCGTGATGTATCGCGTGAGGAGCGCCCGATCGTGCTTCGACGCCGAGAAGATCGACGACGTGACGCCGTTCACGAGGGACGTCACCTTGTCGACGATCGAGTAGGCGAGGCTCCACGCGAAGGTGTAGTTCCCGAGGGCGGCCTTGCCGAGCACTTTGCCGGCGACGAAGAAGTCGGCGCTCTGGGAGATGTACCAGGCGGCGCTCCCGATGAGGATTTCGCGACTCGTTTTGAGCGTGGCGCGCAGCTCGTGAAACTGCGGCCACCGAAACCCGAGCGGCTTCCAGAACGTCGCGAGCGACGTGGCGACCAGTCCTCCCGCGACCGTGCTGAACACGAGTGACCAGTACCTCGCGCCCGCGACCGCGAGCGCGACCGACGCGGCCGCGGTGACGAGCGCGTTCGTTCCGTCCAGCAGCGCGTACCGGTGGAACTGAAGATCCCGCTGCATCACCGCCTGGGGCACCGTTCGGAGCGAGACGAGAATGAAGTTCACGCTCATCACGACGATCACCCACTTGAGGGCTGGCGCGCCGAAAAAGCTCGCGATGAGGCCGGACACGAGACAGGACAGGACGAATCCGCTCAGCCCGACCAGGGCGGCGAAGGTGTGCACTTGCGCCAGCTTTGTTCCCCGGAGCTCGCGAAGCGCGATCACCGTCGTGCCCATGCCGGCTTCGCTGACGAGGACCAGGAATCCGTAGTAGACCGCGGCCATCCCGACGAGCCCGTAGTCGTCCGGCGACAGGATTCGCGCAACGACGAGCGTCGCCGCCCACGCGGCGAGCTGGGTGATCCACTTCACACTCCCGGTCCAGGCGACGCCTCGCACCAGGCTTCGGTCGAGCGAAGCGCGATCGAGCGGCCGGTGCCCTCGCGTGTCCGGATCTCCGACGAGACGAGGCCGGCCAGGCTGGTCGCCGTTCATGGAGTCGCCCCGGGGACTTCCCGGCGCGGAATGGTCGGCTATGGGTTGCGAAAGGGAAGGGTCCGTCACGTCGTTCTTGGAAAGTGAGTCGGCGACGTCGTCGTCGCTTCGCGCGTCGTGAGCGTCGTATGTAGTTGATCCGCAGGCCGCACCGCTGGCTTCAACAGCGGGCGCACCGATATGCACGGCGTGCGCCCGTGCCGGTTGCCTTCACCGCGGATCCGAAGGCGTCCCGCAGACCCGTGTTGCATTCGTGTTGCAGGGCTGCCACACACAATGTGCACGGTCGGTGATCCCGCGTCACGCCCTCCCAGGCGCCAGGGGGTGTACGTTACCGTACTCCTCGATGCCACCCGCGCCAAACTCCAGACCGCCGCTTCGAGTCGGGCTGCTCATCGACTCGTACCAACAGCCGGCCTGGGTCATGGCCACTATCGATGACATCCAGAAGTCGTCGGTCGCAACGATCTCGTTGGTAGTGAGAAACGCCTCACATCGTGGCACGGTCGCGGCCCGCAGGTCCGCGGCCACGCGACTCTCACGGTGGTACGCGAACCGCCACAGCCTGCTGTTGGCGTTGTACGCGCGGCTCGACGCTCGCAAGTTCGCGACGCCCGACGACCCGATCCGTATGGTGGACGCGTCGTCGGTTCTGGCGTCGGTGCCAACGCTCGACGTCACGCCGCGCGAAACGAAGTTCTCCGACTACTTCGACGACGCGGACGTCGAGCGGATTCTCGCGTACGATCTGGACGTCGCCCTCCGATTCGGGTTTCGCATCCTGCGCGGCCGATCGCTCCGCATCGCGCGGTACGGGGTGTGGTCGTATCACCATGGCGACAACCTCGCGAATCGCGGCGGCCCTCCCGGATTCTGGGAGGTCATGGAGCAACTGCCCACCACGGGCTCCGTGCTGCAGATCCTGTCCGAGGACCTCGACGCCGGCCGAGTCATCTATCGATCGCAGGCGCGCACCCAGCCTCTCTCGGTGACGAAGAACAGGGCCGGGTACTTCTGGAAGACGTCGGAGTTCGTGATCCGCAAACTTCGCGACCTCCACGACGACGGCGAGAGCGCGCTCGTCGACCCGGAGCCGAACGCGCGGCACCCGCAGGCCTACTCCAACCGGCTCTATCTCGCGCCGAAAAATGGAGAGCTCGCGCCGCATCTGGCTCGTCTGATGACTCGTTATGCGGGGGTGAAGCTTCGCGAGCTCACCACGGTGGACCAATGGGCGCTCGCGTACCGGTTCGCGCCGAAGACCTCGACCGGCCACGTGCCGGATCTCGCGCCGTTTCGGTTCAAGTGGATCGTCCCGCCGATCGACCGGTTCTGGGCCGATCCGTTTCCGATGCAGATCGATGGCCGTTTCTACGTGCTGTTCGAGGAGCTCCGGTTCCGCTCCCCGAAGGGGACCATCCGCGGCTTCGAGCTGGGCGAGCAGGGCATGATCGGCGAAAGCGTGCCGGTGCTCGAGTGCGACTACCATCTCTCGTATCCGTACACGTTCGAATGGCGTGGCGAGCGCTTCATGATCCCGGAGTCGGTCGCGAACCGGACGGTGCAGCTCTACCGCGCCGTGAAGGCGCCGTACGAATGGACGCTGGAGCGCGTGCTGCTCACGGACGTGCGGCTCGTCGACGCATCCGTCGTCGAGATCGACGGGCGCTGGTGGATGTTCGCCGGGACCGTTTCGCGGGGCGGGTCACGATGCGATGAGCTGAACATCTACTACGCGGATTCCCCGCTCGGGCCCTGGCGTCCTCACCGGAAGAATCCGGTGGTCTCGGACGTTAGGCACGCGAGACCGGCCGGTCGGCCGTTTCAGGTCGGCGACACGTGGTACCGGCCCGCTCAGGACTGTTCCCGCCGCTATGGCTGGGGCGTGAGGCTTCGTCGGATCGTGCGCCTCGACCCGAGCGAGTTCGCGGAAGAGACCGTGAGCACGCTGACGCCGGACTGGCATCCCTCGGTGCTGGCCACGCACACCGTGAACGCCGTAAGCGGCTTGACCGTGATTGACCTGGAGCTTCGCCGACGTAAGCGGTGGCTCGGCGGCAAGTAGAGTTTCCTGAACTGCATCTTACCCCAGAGGTCACAGAGGTCACCGAGAATTGATCGAGGCTTCTCGGTGACCTCTGTGACCTCTGGGGTTCATTATTCTCTTTCCGACCTCAACGCAATCCCGTTAGGCGGCGGTGTGGTCCCGGAACACCTCGAGCGCGAGCTCCACCTTCCCGAACGGCGCCGACACCTGCACGCCCTGCACGGCCGACTTCACGCACGCGAGCATCTCGCGCGCGATGGCGATGCCCTCGGCCACCGCATGCTCCTTCGATCTCTCGTTGGCGCGGCGCATCCGTGCGATCACCGCGTCCGGCACCACTACGCCGGGCACCTCGTTTGCCAGGAACTCGGCGTTGCGCACGGACACGAGGGGCCAGATCCCGGCGATGATGGGAATGCGGACGTGGTCGATCTGGCCGAGGAAGCGCTCGAGCTGCGCGACGTCGAACACCGGTTGGGTGATGGCATACTCGGCCCCCGCATCCACCTTGAACTCGAACCGCTTGAGCTCGAGGGCAGGGTCCACCGCCGCCGGGTTCACGCCAACGCCGATCGCATAACGCGTCGGCGCGCCGATGGGGTTGCCGCCCGGGTCGAGACCGTGGTTCAGGTTGCGAACGAGATTGGTGAGCCCGATGGAGTCGATGTCGAAGACCGCGGTCGCGTCGGGGTACGGCCCCATCTTCGGCGGGTCGCCGGTGATGACGAGGAGGTTCCTGAGCCCCATCGCGGAGGCGCCTAACAAGTCGCTCAGCATGCCGAGCAGGTTGCGGTCACGGCAGCAGTAGTGGGTGACGGTCTCGATGCCGACCTGCTGCTCGATGAGGAGGCTGGTCATGACCGCGCCCATGCGGCTCTGCGCACGCGGGCCGTCGGGCACGTTGACGGCGTCGACGCCTTCGCGCTTCAGCGCCGCGACGTCGGACAGCATCTTGCTCGCGTCGACCCCGCGCGGCGGCACGATCTCGACGGACGTGACCATCTCGCCGTTCGCGATCTTCGCGGCGAAGTGGGAGCGGTGAGCGAACGGAATGGGGTCGCGGCCGTTCTGGCGGGAACTGGGAACTGGGAACGGGGAACCGGTGCGGCCGGCTGCTTGCTCGGAGCGCGCAGGCTCCGTTCCCGGTTCCCGGTTCCCGGTTCCCGTTATGCGGGGGGCAAGCGGCCGAACTCCCGAGACAATCGACCGGATATGATCCGGCGTCGTGCCGCAGCACCCGCCGATGATCTTGGCCCCTGCCTGGATGAGGTGCCGCGCATACGACGCCATGTACTCGGGGCTCGCCATGTACATGCTGCGCCCACCCACGTCGCGGGGCATTCCGGCGTTAGGCTGGGCGCTCAGCTTCTTCCGCGTCACCGCCGCCATCTTTTCGATCGCCTCGAGAATCGCCTGCGGGCCGACGGAGCAGTTGAGCCCGATGACGTCGACGTCCAGCTGCTCGAGCGTGCGGGCGAGATCGTCCGGGCCGGCGCCGTACGCCGTGCGCCCGTCGACGCCCACCGTCATCTGCGCGATCACCGGCATCGTCGGGTCGACCGCGCGGGCGGCGCGAACGCCCTGGCTGATCTCCGCCAGGTCGCCAAATGTCTCGAGCAGGAAGAGGTCGACGCCGCCTTCCTTGAGCGCCTGCATCTGCTCGTGGAACGTCAGGTACGCCTCTTCGACGCTCGTCGGCCCGTACGGCTCGATGCGGACGCCTAACGGCCCGACGGCGCCGGCCACGAGGTGGTCGTCGCCGGCCACGTCGCGGGCGATCCGTGCCGCTTCGCGGTTGATCTCTCGGACCTGCGACTCGAGCCCATATTGCGAGAGCTTCAGCCGGTTTGCGCCGAACGTGTTCGTTTCCAGCACCTCGGCCCCCGCCTTCGCATACGCGGCGTGGACGTCGCGCACGAGGTCGGGCGCCTTGAGGTTGAGCTCATCATAGCACTGGTTGATGAACACGCCCTTGGCGTACAGCATCGTCCCCATCGCGCCGTCGAACACGACGACGCGCTCGGGATCGAGCAGGCGACTCAACAACCCGGCTCGCGTAGTCACGCTGCCGACTCTCCAGGCGCCGTTTGAGCCGATGGCTGATGGCTGATGGCTGATGGCTGCGAAGCTATGGCCGATGGCTGCGCTGGTGCCTCACTCGCTGCACCCCGAACGGCGTAGTACTTCGCGTCGGGATGATGGACTATCATTGCAGCGGTAGACTGTTCAGGCACCAGCTGGTATGCCGACGTCAGCGTCATACCTAACGCGTCACCAACCGGCAGCAGCTTGAAGACCTGCGCGTGATCGTCGAGATCCGGACAGGCCCCATACCCCCAGGAATAGCGCTTCCCCTGCACGCCCGGGATCCCCAGCTCGCGACGGATCCGCCGATGCATCCACTCGGCCGTTGCCTCCGCCGCCTCGACCGCGAGACCGTGCGAGTAGAACGCCTCGGTGTACTCGCCCGCCTGCTGCAACCGGTCGAACCGGTGCGCGGCCGCATCACCAACCGTGACCACCTGCAGCGCGACCACGTCCACGTCCGACGATTGCGTCGACCGGAAATAGTCCGCCAGGCACAGCCGCTCGCGCCCTTCCTGTCGAGGGAAGTGAAATCGCGCGATCTCGCGAAGCGACGCGCCGTCGCTCTCGTAGGCGGCCGGGTCGTATACGACGAGATCGTTGCCGTCACTCTGCGCCGGGAAGAATCCGTACACCGCCTGCGGCACGAGCCAGCCATCACGCTTCGCTTCTGCCGTTAGGCGCTCGAGCGTCGGCCTGAACTCGGTGCGAACGGTCGCCTCGTACTGCTCGCCCGACCCGCGGCCGCCCCACTGCAAGCGGTAGAGCTCATCGAGATCGAGCAGCTCGAACACTTCGTCGAGCGGAATGTCCCGCACAATGCGGACGCCGAAGAACGGAGCGGCGGGCAGTGGGTTGTCCGCGCGGATGTCGCTGCGCGCGCCGCCACGGTCGCCGACCGTGATGTCCTTGCCGACCGTGGCGCGCAGGAACACGTCGTTCCGCGCCGCCTCCAGCGACTCCGCAACGAACTGCGAGCGGCGGTCGGCGTCCTGGAGCACGTCCATCGTCTCGAGCCCCTCGAACGCATCCTTGCAGTAGAACACGCCGGGAGCGTAGGGCCGCTCGCCGTCCACGAACAGCGCACGTCGCCCGAAGCGTCGGTTGATCGCCGCGCCTCCGATGAGCACCGGGATCTCCATCCCGCGACGGTCGAGCTCCTGAACACAGAGTGGCATCTGCTTGGACGTGGAGACGAGCAGGGCGGAGAGGCCGATGGCGTCCGCACCGACCTCGATCGCCTTGTCGAGAATCGTGTTCACCGGCACCTGCTTGCCGAGGTCGAACACGGTATAGCCGTTGTTGGAGAGGATCGTGTTCACGAGCGACTTCCCGATGTCGTGCACGTCACCGTACACGGTCGCGAGCACGACCTTGCCCTTCGTGTAGCCCTCCTTCCGCTCCAGGAACTGCTCGAGGTGCCTGACTGCCTTCTTCATCACCTCGGCCGATTGGAGCACGAAGGGCAGAATGAGCTCTCCGGCTCCGAACTTATCGCCGACTTCTTTCATGGCCGGGAGCAGCACCTCGTTCAGGACGCGAACCGGGTTCTCGCGAACACCGGCCGCGTCGAGCGCCGCCTCGATGCCGTCCTTCTTCCGGTGCAAGACCATCCAGTGAACGCGCGCGTCGGGCGTCTCGAATTGCTCGTCCGCGTCGGCGCCTTTTCCGATTCCCGATTCCCGATTCTTCCCGATTCCCTCAAAGTGCTCGATGAAGCGTTGGAGCGCGTCGGGCCGACGATTGAACACGAGATCATCGGCCAGGCCGCGCTCCGCCTCACCAATCTCGAAGTAGGGTCGAACATGCGCCGGATTCACGATCGCCGCGTCGAGTCCCGCCTGCACGCAGTGATGCAGGAACACCGAGTTGAGCACCGCACGCGCCTCCGGCGCGAGCCCGAAGCTCACGTTCGACACGCCGAGAATCGTGAACACGCCGGGGAGCTCGCGCTTGATGAGCCGGATGCCCTCGATCGTCTCCTTCGCGCTCTCGATCCACTCGGCATCACCGGTCGCGAGGGTGAACGTGAGCGCGTCGTAGATGAGATCCGACGGCGCGAGCCCGTATTCTCCCACGACGATGTCGTAGATCTTCCGCGCGACCTCGAGCTTCCGCTCGCGCGTCTTCGCCATGCCGATCTCGTCGATCGTGAGGGCGACGAGCGCGGCGCCGTGCTTCTTCGCGAGTGGCACCACGGCATCGATGCGCTTGCGACCGTTCTCCATGTTGATGGAGTTCACGATCGCGCGTCCCGGCACGTGCTCGAGCGCCTTCTCGATCACGGACGCTTCCGTGGAGTCGATCATGAGCGGCGTCTCGACGGTCATCGAGAGCAGCTTCACCACCTTCGACATCTGCTCCGCTTCGTCGGCGCGCTCGGTGAGCGCCACGCACACGTCGAGCACGTGTGCGCCCGAGTCCACCTGCTCCCGCGCGACGTCCACGATCGATTCGTAGTCGTCGGCGAGCAGCAGCCGCTTCACCTTCCGCGATCCCTGCGAGTTGACCCGCTCGCCGACGAGCAGGGGAGGGGGATCCTGGTGCAGCGTGATGGCCCGCATGGCCGAGGAGACGCGCGCGGCGCGCGGAGAGCGCGCGTTGGGAACGGGGAACTGGGAACCGGGAACCGGGCCGCCGTTCGCAGTCAGAGTTCCCCGTTCCCGGTTCCCTGTTCCCGCGCCGCGAACCGCTTGCACTACCGCAGAAAGATGCTCAGGACGCGTACCGCAGCAGCCGCCGACGATCCTGACGCCGAATTCGTTGACGAATTCGGCCAACGCGCGCGCCATTGGCTCCGGCTCGAGCGGATACACCGCCTCGCCGACCCCCGTGTTGATCGGCAGCCCCGCGTTAGGTATCACCGAGATCGGATGCGACGCGTGCTGCGCGAGGTAGCGCACCGGCTCCCGCATGTGCTCCGGCCCCGTTGAGCAGTTGAGGCCAAGCACCTCGATGTCGAGCGCCTCGATCGTCGTCATCGCGCTCGCGATGTCCGTCCCGAGCAGCATGCGCCCGCTCGTGTCCAGCGTCACCTGCGCCTGGACCGGGACGCGGAACCCGAGGTCGGCGAACAGTCGCTCGAACCCCGCGAGCGCTGCCTTCACCTCGAGAATGTCCTGCGACGTCTCGACGAGCAGCACATCCACGCCGCCCTCGACGAGATACTTCGCTTGCTGGTAGTAGTTCTCGCTCAGCTCCTCGAACGTGATGTTCGAGAGCACGGGATCGCTGCTCGACGGCAGCATGCCCGTCGGCCCGATCGATCCGGCGACGAACCGGGGTCGATCCGGCGTCGCGAACTTGTCGCACGCCGCTCTCGCGATGCGCGCCGCGGCGACATTCATCTCGCGAACCTTGTCGCCCAGCCCCCACTCCTCGAGCCGCCGCGGTGTCGACTGGAACGTACACGTCTCGACGACGTCGCAGCCCACCGCGAGAAACGACTCGTGAATCGCCTGGATGACATCGGGACGCGTGAGCACCAGATGGTCGTTGCACCCCTCCAGCGATTTTCCGCCGAAGTCATCGGCCGTCAGGTTGTAGCGCTGAATATTCGTCCCCATGGCACCATCGAACACGAGGACGCCGCTGTTGAGGGCGTCGAGATACCCCGTGTCGCGATAGGCGAGTCGAGTCCTGCTGTTTGCTGTATCAGTCATGTTCGAGGCAATGAAAACGGCCCGGATGCGTGAGCGCCGGGCCGGCGCTTTAGCGGTTGTTTTACGTGGCCGCAAGTTGCCCTAAATCGCCACGATGCTGTTGTCTCAGTCGACTTCGTCGTACGTCGACCGGCTATGCATACATAGCCGTCGCCGTCCCCAACGGCAAGCCGAGTGCCGCTCGACCAGCGGCTCCGCCGTGCCGCTACACCGCCCGATCCTCCGGCGGCGTGGTGCGTGGCGCCCGGCCAGTAGCGACCGCGCGTTCGGTAACTCGTTGCACCATCGTGATCAGGCGCTGGCGCTCCCAGGGCAGGATCAGATCGGCGAGCGTCTGACGCTGAACGCTGGACGGCAGAGGCGGAGCCACCCCGTCGTCGTGTCGATACAACACGATGGCACATCCGGGCGGCAGTCGCAGGCGGAGAAACTCGGGCTCCGCGGCATAGCTTCGGTCAACCAGTACCACGAGCGGCTGGATCTCCGTGAGCACTGCCGCCGCCTCGGCCACCGAACGCACGACATGGGCTCGGTGACCCGCCGCAGCCAGCGCCTGCGCGATCCCTTCCAGGACGCCTTCGTCCGAGCCAATTACCAGCGACGTTGTCATCGTTTGCCTTCCTTCCCCCCTTGCTCGGCGAGCCGGACGACGGCCGCCGCCGAAACGCCTTCGACCTCGATCACTTTCGTCCTGCTCGTCGCACCCGTGACGATGCGAACACCTCGCCGAGGAATCGCCAGACGATCGGCAAGGAATGCCACCAGCGCGTCGTTCGCGGCACCGTCCACCGGTGGAGCGTGAAGCCTCACACGCAGCACGCCGTCCACGACACCGGTAATCTCGTCCCGTGACGCGCGGGGTTGGAGCCGGACCTGGAATCGTACTGCCGTCCCGCGGGAATCCACAGCGAACTGCGTCACAGAGGGAGAGCGCTCACAACCAGACCCGACAAGAGCGTCAGAATGAAGTACGCCACCAGCGGGGTCAGGTCGAGCATGCCGCCAATCGGCGGTATGAATCGTCGCAGCGGCCGCAGCAGCGGCTCGGTCAGCGTGTACGACCAGCGAACCCACCAGCTGGTACCCGACGTGCGAATCCACGATGCGATCACGCGAGCGAACAGCGCGATCTGAAGGATCCCGAAGATCCACTGAATGATCAATCTGAGAATGCCGCGGGACCCGGCCCCCGCGGCGAACGCGGCGGACTCCACCTGCGCTCGGATGAATCCGAGCAGCCAGATGACGAGGATCCCGCCAACGACCACCGCGGCAAGCGCCCACCAGGGTGCATTCGACGGAGTGCCGCCGCCGCGAACGAGTCGGCGCTCGATGGGCGCCATGAGCGGATCGATCGATCCGCGAAAGAACCGCGCGATCCCCGAGAATGGGCTGATGCGCCTCGTGCGCACCGCCCAATCGACCACACAGATCGCCGCAGCCGCCACGGCAGACACGAGGAACGCGATGCGCGCGATCGCGAGGACCGCATCGAGCGTGGCGATGAATGCACTCACGCGCGAATTCTGATCGCGCGCTCCGGGAGCAGCAAGTGCTGAACACTTGTCCAACCGGGATTTGGCGCCAGCTTTGCTTTGGACCGCAACCCGACCCAATCGCTCAGTCATGTACCTCGTCACCGGCGGTGCCGGATTCATCGGATCGGCCGTTGTCCGGATGCTCATTCGGCGCGGTGCGACGGTTGTCAATGTCGACAAGCTGACCTACGCAGCGAACCTGGACTCGCTCAGCGACGTCGAGGCCAACCCGCGCTATGCGTTCGAGCGCGCTGACATCGGAGACGCCCGCGCCATGCGCCGGATCTTCGACCGATACCAACCTGCCGGGGTGTTCCATCTCGCGGCGGAGTCGCATGTCGACAGGTCGATCGACGCACCGGCCGATTTCATCGCGACCAACATCGTCGGGACGTCGGTGCTTCTCGGCGAAGCGCGCCGATATTGGATGTCGCTTCCGGAGAACCGTGCCCGGGGCTTTCGCTTCGTCCACGTCTCGACTGATGAGGTCTACGGATCGCTGGGTGCGCATGGCCATTTCAACGAGCACTCGTCCTACGCACCGAGCTCTCCGTACTCGGCCAGCAAGGCAAGCTCCGATCATCTCGTTCGCGCGTGGCATCGCACGTACGGCTTGCCCGCCATCGTCACGAGCTGCTCGAACAACTACGGTCCGTACCAGTTCCTCGAGAAGTTGATTCCTCTCACGATTCTGAACGCGCTCGCATCGCGCCCGATCGCGGTGTACGGCCGCGGCGAGAACGTTCGCGATTGGCTTTACGTGGACGATCACGCCGCCGCCTTGCTGGCGGTGATGGACCGCGGCCGGGTCGGCGCGACGTACGCGATCGGTGCGCGTGCGGAGCGCCGGAACCTCGACGTGGTCGAGGCGGTGTGTGGAATCCTGGACGAGCTGAAGCCGCGACGCGGAGGCGCACGCTACCGTGAGCTCATCGAGTTCGTCGCCGACCGCCCGGGTCACGACTACCGCTACGCCATCGATCCCTCCACGATCGAACGAGAGCTGTCGTGGCGTCCCACCGAGCTCTTCGAGACGGGACTTCGCAAAACGGTGGCGTGGTACCTCGAGAACGATGCATGGCTCGAGCGTGTTCGAAGCGGCGCGTACCGCGGCGAGCGCCTCGGCCTCGGCACGGGCGTATGAAAGGGATCGTTCTCGCGGGCGGCTCGGGCACGCGCCTCTATCCTCTCACGCGCGCGGTGAGCAAGCAGCTGTTGCCGGTGTTCGACAAGCCGATGATCTATTACCCGCTGTCGACGCTGATCCTGGCCGGCATCCGCGACATTCTGGTGATCTCGACGCCCGAGGACCTGCCGCGGTTCCAGCTGCTGCTCGGTGACGGGTCGCAGTGGGGCGTCGCGTTCAGTTACGCCGAACAGCCGGTGCCTAACGGGTTGGCGCAGGCGTTCGTGATCGGACACGACTTCGTCGGCAACGACCGTGTCGCGCTCATCCTCGGCGACAACCTGTTCTACGGTGGCGGGCTTGGGGCGATTCTCCACAAGGCAGCCGCGCGTTCGTCAGGCGCGACCGTCTTCGGCTACAACGTGAGCCATCCGCAGCGGTACGGCGTCATCGAGATCGCGCCGGACGGCCGCGCGCTGGACATTGTCGAGAAGCCGGAGCGCCCGCCGTCGAACTACGCCGTTACCGGTCTGTACTTCTACGACAACGACGTGCTGGCCATAGCCGCCGGGCTTCAACCCTCACGCCGGGGAGAGTACGAGATCACGGACGTGAACCGCGCATACCTTCGGCGCGACCGACTGCACGTCGAGCTTCTCGGGCGCGGGATGGCGTGGCTCGACACGGGCACACACGAGTCGCTACTCGAGGCGAACAACTTCATCTCCGTGATCGAGCACCGCCAGGGACTCAAGGTCGGGTGTGTCGAGGAGGTCGCGTTTCGTGCGGGCTATATCGATGCCGAGCAGTTGGAGCGCCTCGCGGCACCACTCTCGGGGACGGGTTACGGCGACTATTTGATGCGGGTGGCTCGAGAACCGAACCCGCACGGGATGGTGTTTCCGTCGTCCTACTGAGCGGGGTCGGACACGGCGGCGACAGTGGCGCCGCCGCGTCGGATCGAAGGCCGGGCAGCCCATCCGGTCCACAACCATGCCGCACCCGAGCCGGCAAGCGCTCCGCCCGCTGCGCTCGCCCATTCCCACCAGGCCGCAGGCGCCGTCCCGGCAAGCATCGGCACAATCAGGAGTCCGATGACGAAGGCGATCGCGAGTGCTCCGACCGCAATGGACGGCCCACTCAGCGCTCCGCGGCGCGCTTCGCTCCCGGCTCGATCGTCCGCGGAACAGCGGACCCAGTAACCAGCGGGGAACGAGAGTGCCATCAGCCAGAGTACGCCAAACCACAGGTACCGCGGCATCGGGAGCTTGAAAGGGTCGAGCAGCAGCCAGCCAAGAGAAGGAGACAGTCGTAGAACCGCCTGGCGGTCGTCGGTCGCGGCCACGAGCGTCCGACCTTCGCGAGCACAAGTGAAGCGGAGGCGGGAAGGGGCGAGGCCGGGCGTGAGCACCTCGGGGAGCGTCACCTGTGGCGAACGAAATCGGAAATCAGCCGAACGCGTCTTCTCCTCGCACGCGAGAGCCCAGCGGTGCTGCTCGATGGAAACGAGAACGGTGTACTCCTCAGCGATCCGCGCGATGACTGAGCGCTGCCACCGGGCACCCGCTGTCTCCAGTTCGACGGTAGCGTGCCAGCCAGGCCTGGCGAGTACGCGATCGAGGCCGAGGGACTTGGGGGGGTAATAACCCCGAGGGAGATCGAACGTATCGAGCTTGAAGTCGAGCAATTTGCCCCCGAAGGGCTCGAACGACGCTCGCTCTGGAGTCCATTGGACCCAAAGACCCCGCGGGATGTTCGCCGGACGAAGTCCGAGACTCGTGAGCGTCGTGGCCACGGCGAACGCCGCGGCCCCAATGACCGCGAGAATCGTGGCCGCGCGCCCGCGTGGCCGGACGAGGATCGCACGCCGCATCGCCAGCTCCACGCCCAGGAGGCCGCCTAACGAATTGGCGAGGAGGTCGCTGAGCGACGCGTCGCGGCCCGCGACGATGCGCACCTGCATCGACTCGATGAACATCGTGACCGCCACGCACGCGAGCACGCTGCGCCACCGGTGGCCGGACGCCAGCGCGAACGCGAAGCCGAGCGGCAGAAACAGCACGATGTTGTTCAGCACATCGAGTCCACCGAACTCGCCGCACGCGATGCACCAGAAACTGGCCGACGACGAGTCGCTCGATGGCGTGAGCGTCGCCAGGAAAACCACGAGAAGCACGAGTGCCGAGAGAACGCCCCCAGCGCCCCTGGCGCCACCCATTCCGTCGCTAGCCCCAAACATTTCCCTTCCCGGCGGTCTTGGCCGCGCGCTCGAGCGCTCTGCAGGCAGCGCCGTCTGGTGCCGGCGGCGCCCCTTCCGGCCTCACGGCGAGCAGCAGCGTGTACGGAGAGAACGCGCGTACGAGATCGAGCCGTGCGCAGTCGCGGAGGCTGAGACTTACCACGGTGAGACCGTCCGAGAACACCGGCGTCGTGATGATGTACGACACACGCGCTCGCCGAAGGAAACCATCGAGGGAATCGAGGGGAAGGTTCACGACTTCGTCCCAGAACAGCGCCTGACGCCTCGCATGGTAGTACAGGCTCGGCGCTTTCGGTGCGATGACGCGAGCATCCGGCGCCGAGTGGCCGGCGAGATACGCGACGGCGTCCAGGAAGTCGAGCTCTCGGGGCAGTGCGCAGTCGACGCGCGCCCGGTCGCATTCGAGCGCGCGAGTCACCTCCCGCGCGTCCTCACGCAGCGCGGCGCCTGCCAACACCATGGCGACGATGGCGGGCGCGAGCCACTGGCGGCGGCCTGTCAGGACGCTGGACGCGACGCCGGCGCCGATCACGATCAATGCGATGAGCAGCGGCAAGACCGGCCCGAGAAAACGCTCTATCGTCCACGCCCAGACCGCGAGCAACGCTCCATACGCGCCGACGTACCAGACGACCGCATTCCAGCGCCCCCACGCCGAAAGCAGCCCGATCGTCAGCAGCACGACGATCGCGAGCACCCACCCCACGTTGTCGAGGCGCGTGCGGGATGTCAGAGGCAGTGCGAGTTGCTCGATCACGGCCTGCCCGCCGTACGTGACGACGTTCCCCTTCAGGCGCTCCACTATGGTGCTCCGGAGCGAGCCATCGCCCACGCGGATGTTCACCGCGTCGTCCACGTACGACCGGCGCACCTCTCGCGCCGGTGCGACGACCGTCCACGACAGCCACGCACCCACGGTGACAGCCGACGCGGCGGCAAACACCATCACCCAGCGATATCGGCGCCGGAAGAGCCAGTGCAGGCCTAACGCGCCGATCAGCGTGACGCCGACGCTTCGCGTCAGCGCCGCCGCGATGGCGAGCCCTCCAGCGACCACGGCCGCCCGGACGCCGCGCTCCCGGCGGTCACGCTGGCCAACGGCCCGATCCGCCGCCCACAACGACCCGAGCGTGAGCGTCGTGTACAGAGTTTCGGACTGCACGTTGCTCGCGTTGGCCAGCAACTGCGGATTCACCGCGGCAGCAGCGATCACGAGCAACGCGAGCTCGGTCGACCACCGGCGTCGCACGACGTCGAACAGGAACAGCATCCCCGCGACCGAAACCAGAATTCCGGCGGCCGAGACGAGGCCGAGATGCTCGCCGAACGGCCCCGTCACCGCGGCGAGAAATGCCGGATAGCCTGGCGGAAAGCGCGCCGCCACCGGGTTCCCCACGAAATACGGCTCGCGGTAATTGAACGCCCGCAGCGATCGACCCAGGAGCAGGTACGCGGCGTCATCACCGAAGGTGAAGATGCCGCGCGCGCGCAATTGCCACGCGAGCAGCCCGTGCCCTGCGAGCAGGGCGGCGAGCAGCATCTTGTGCCGACCGATCAGCGTCGTGGGCGTCGAGGATTCGAACGCGGACGGATGGTTGGCCCGCCGCATCGGCCGTGACGTGCGAAGCAACGAGGAGCCTATCGCTGGCGCGCTGGCGCGCTGAGCTCCTCGAGCGCGTCGAACAGACGCGCCGACTGCGTTGCCCGGTCGAATCGACCGTCGCGGTTGAGCGCGACCGGCCGGACACCCGCACGGAACTGCGCGAAGCGGTTCGCGATCACGCCAGCGATCGCGTCGACATCGTCCGGTGGAACGACGTCCGCGTCCGTGTCGGCCAACAACCGAGCCGTCGCGCTGGCCGAATCCGCCAACGCCAGCAGCCAGGCGTCGAATCGCGTGTACTCGAACAGCTTCGCCGGAAGCGTCATCTCCGTACGAAGCGGCAAGCTCACGAGCAGCGTTGCGTTCGAGAGCAGCTCGAGCGCCTCACGACGCGGCCGGAACCCGTACGACCGGAAATGCGCGCCCAAACCTTCCTCCCGGGCGATGGTCGTCAGAGGCACCCCCTCGCACGCGTCGCCGCCCATGAACTCGACCGCGAACTCGTTAGGTGACGCCCCGGTGGCCCGCGCTACGCGCGCGGCGGCCCGAAACAACGGCCGCGGATTCCGGCCGAGGTAGATCAGTCCGGTAAAAGCAATCACGAACTGGTTTCCGGGTGACCCCACCGGCAGCGGATCGGAGTCCGCGCCGTTCATCACCGTGACGATTCGACTCCGAATATCCGGATACTTCGCGCGCTGTAGCTCCTCGTGCGCCTGCGACGTGACCACCACCAGATCCGCCGCCGACACGCAGGCTCGTTCACGCGCCCGGGTCTCGCGCCGCCACACCGCGCCACGCAGCTCGTCGGGCATCGCGCTCTCGTCGGACCACGGATCGCGCATGTCCAGAACCAACGGAAGCCTTGCTCGCGCAGCGATCGTCTTCGCCGCCTCGTGCGCGGCGTGCGGCGGGCCGGAGCTCACCACGACGTCATACCGGTTGTTCGCCGTCAATTCCGCACCGATCGCCGCCGCGCGACGCGCAAGCACATCCGCGAGCGCAAAGTGTGCGCGGCTCCGAAAGACGCGCCGCCAGGCGTGGCCCGCCGGATGATACGGCTCGGCGCCGTTGTCGTGCTCCACCGGCGCGTGTGTCGTGAGATCGGGTCCGCCGCCCCGTCGGCGGAGCTTCCACCACGCGGACATCATCGTTCGATACCACGCGGGACGGTCGCCCGAGAAGCCGAACACCCGAATCCCCGGCGGAAGCTGTCGCAGCCGGGTCGGGTCGATCGTTCCCATGAACGCCGCATGCAGCGATACCACGTCGATCGCCCACCCACGCTCGGCCCCGAACCGGGAGAGCGACAGCCAGCGCAATGCACCTACCTCGGCGCTGGGCGGGAAATAGAAGAAAACGAGGAGCAACCGCCGTGTGGCGGCCGGATTCGGGTCCGTCTCGAAATACGGCGTCAGCGAGCCCCGACGGATGGTGTCTTCCCAACTCACCATGCCAGGTTCACCAACGACACGCGTGGGGACGCGCGCCGTTGGTTTCACCCGCACGCTGCCTTCAGCCGACGGCATGGGCGCGAATCACGCGACGTGGGAGCAGCGCTGACACTCCACTCAGCCAGCTCTCGAACTCGAGCGCCGAGGTGGCGACCGTATCGATGAGTCGCGGCAACATCATTGGTTTGGTCGCCGCCGACGCGAGTCCCGGGAAGCATGTCGTCGCCGACTTGACCCCCAGCCGGCCGAGCCGCTCCGGAAACGACGGATGGGTCACGCCGCTCGGGTAGCAGAAATGCGTTGCCGCGCGCGCACTCGTCAGGCTGGCGATGATTGTACGGTTTTCCACGATCTCCTGTTCGAATGCCCCGGCATCGGTAGGAACTCTGTGCCGATGCGTATGGAGTTGCACGTCCACGAGCTCACGCGGTAGCGCCGCCACCTCGTCGGGCGACATCAGATGCAGGAGACGCCTGCGAAGCATGTCCTTGTAATCGAACCCGAGTCGAGTCGCCGTCTCCAGCAGGACGTCGTCCTTGTCACGTCCCGTCAGCCCCCGTTTGATACAATGCTGTCGTATCGCGGCGGACGCTGCCTCACGCTCACTCGCCGCCGCGAGCCTGAACGATTTGCCGTCCGCAGTCAATCCATTCGTGTCGAAAGTCCGCTCTCGGCTCTTCCAAAGAATGTAGCGGAGCCCGGTGGTGAATACCGGCCGCTGATGCACACAGTAATAGCTCGTCAAATACACCGTGGCCGGAAAGCCGAACTCCTGGAGCAACGGCAGTGCCACGGAGTGAAAGTCGACCGAGCCATCATCGAACGTGAGCGCAACCGCCCGAGGCGGCAGCGACCCATCGTACAGGCGCGTGATCGCCTCCCCGAGAGGTAGGACGTCGTAGCCGCCATCTCGAAGCGCCGAGAATCGCTCGCGCAGCAGCTCGGGCGGAATGTACAGCTCCGGGTCCCAGAGATGCTCGTCGGCTGTGGATATGCCATGGTACCCAAGGATCAACAAACGGCGTCTGCGCCATAACGTCTGGCGGGCGAAGCTCAAGACGCCGGTCTTGCGTGCAGCGCCCAACGTGCCACGCTTCAGGCGTTTCAGCATCGAAGCGGGCCCGGATGTGCGTGTCATATCCTCTTTGATGTGGAAGAGAATTGCGAACCGCAATGTCAGGATCAACCGGGCTCAGTCGCAAGTCGGGGACCGGGTGTCGAACGGGCCCGGCGAGCCCCGACGGCGGTTCCCGCCGAGAGGATTCTCGCACCGCTTTCCTCGCTGGACGGTGACTTGAGGGCCCCGTCAGGGGGGCTACCGCCACCTTTTGACGATCCACGCGCCCCGCGCGGTTTCCTGCACCGTGGGCCTCCCCTGGATCGACCGGGTCCCACCTGTGGCGATCGCGCGGCGATCGAGTGGCACGCTCGCGACTCCACGATATGATTTCCCAACGAAACCCTGTGGCGTTCGCGGGTCCCGGACGGTCCTACCCTTGCGGTTGTTGCAGGCCGAACAAGCACGTCGGCAGGACCTTCGTCCAGCCGACCGTTGATCAATTCATCGGTGACACATGTCCAGTCAGATCGCTACGGCGAACGAGTTCGACGAACACGCGCTCGAGGTCACTCGCGGAGAGCGATTCGAGTTTGGAAAGAACTGGAGCAACTTTCTGCGGGTCGTCGACGAGGAGAAGATCGAGCAGGCAGTATCCTCTCTGCGGCGTCTCCTTGGAGTCGAGACGCTTAGCGGATCGACCTTTCTCGATATCGGATCCGGAAGCGGCCTGTTCTCGCTCGCGGCTCACCGACTCGGTGCGCGCGTTCGATCGTTCGACTACGACGCGAAGTCGGTGGCCTGCACGACGGAGATGCGGCGCCGGTTCGCGTCGGCCGGCGCGGACTGGACCATCGAGCGCGGGTCCGTGCTCGACCAGGCTTACCTGACCTCCCTCGGCAAGTATGACTACGTCTACTCCTGGGGCGTGCTTCACCACACGGGACAGATGTGGCCAGCGATCGAGAACGCAATGAGCCTCGTTGCGCCCGGCGGCACCTTCGCGATCGCGATCTACAACGACCAGGGCGTGTGGTCGAAGCGGTGGGCAGCGCTCAAGCGCTTCTATTGTTCCGGAACGTTCGGGAAGGTCATCATGTGCTCGACGTACATCCCGGCCGTGGTGGCTCGCGAATTCGCCGCCGACGTGTTCTGGCGACGCAACCCGTTCAAGCGGTACACGCAGTACGGGTCGGCTCGTGGCATGTCCGTCTTCTACGACTGGTTCGATTGGCTCGGTGGCTATCCGTTCGAGGTCGCGAAGCCGGAGGAGATTTTTCAGTTCGGCCGGCGCCACGGACTGGAGATGGTCAACATGACCACCTGCGGCGGCTCCGTTGGCTGCAACGAGTTCGTGTTCCGTCGGCCGCGGCAACATGCGCATGGGTGACCCGACCGCGGTAATCGAGCCGATCGGCGATCGATGTGCGGAATAGCCGGCTTCGCCGGTAGCCTGGCGGTCGGACCCGACGCGGCGGAGCGCCTGCGTCGGATGTGCGACGCCATTCGTCACCGGGGGCCCGACGACAGCGGGTACCATGTCGCGCCCGGCGTGGCGATCGGCATGCGCCGCCTGAGCATCATCGACGTGGCTGGCGGGCATCAGCCGATGACGAACGAGGACGGCACCGTCCATGTCGTCTTCAATGGGGAGATCTACAACTATCAGACGCTGCGAGCGCGGCTGCTCGCGGGCCGGCATCGCCTGACGACTTCCAGCGATACCGAGACCCTGGTCCACCTGTATGAGGACCACGGGGCGGGGCTCGCGCGGGAGCTGCGTGGCATGTTCGGCTTCGCCATCTGGGACGATCGGCGGAGCCGCCTGCTCGTCGCGCGCGATCGCCTCGGCATCAAGCCGCTCTATTACTGGCCGACTGCCGACGGCGTTGCGTTCGCGTCGGAGCTGCGCGCGCTCGTCACGCTCCCCGGGTTCCCGCGGGACATCGACCCCGATGCCGTCGTGGACTACATGGCGGTCGGCTACGTGCCGGAGCCGCGAACCATTTTCGCCGGCGTGCGGAAGCTTCCGCCGGGGCACCTGCTCGAGTGGACCCGCGAGGGGGGCGTTCGGGTCGAGCGCTACTGGTCGCCTGCTGTCGCGGAGAACAAGCGCATCACGGAGCAGGAGGCAATCGAGGAAACACGACGCCTCCTCGACGAATCCGTTCGCATCCATCTGCTCGCGGAGGTTCCGCTCGGTGCGTTTCTGTCCGGCGGCATCGATTCCTCGGGAGTGGTGGCCACCATGGCGCGCATCTCGGACCGAGCGGTCCGAACCTTCTCGATCGGATTCGGCGAGCGCGAGTTCGATGAGTCGAGGTACGCTGCCGAGGTGGCGGGCGCGCTCGGCACGGAGCACACGCAGCTCGTCGTGCGTCCGGACGCGGAGCTGCTCTTCGAGCAGGTCGCTCGTGCGCTCGACGAGCCGTTTGGCGACCCGTCGGCGTTGCCCACGTTCCTCGTCTCGTATCTGGCGCGTCGCGACGTGACCGTCGCCCTCTCGGGCGATGGTGGCGATGAGCTCTTCGGCGGCTACACGCGGTACTTCGAGTTGAACGGTGCCCGGCCGCTGCCGCCGCTCGCGCGCTCGGTGCTCACCAACGTCGCGCTCCGGCTGCCCCACGCGACGTATGGCCGCAACCGGCTGCTGGCGCTCGGCCGCACGATGCGAGGACGGTACGCCGGCACCGTTGCGCTTCCGCTTCGCGAGTCGGAGGGTGGGCTGCTCCGCGACGATGTGGCCACGCGTGCGGTCCCGTTCGACAAGACGCTCGATCGTTGGTTTCCGGACGATTCGGGCCGCGACTTCATGACGCAGCTGATGATGGTCGACGTGCAGAGCTACCTGCCTGGCGACATCCTCACGAAGGTCGACCGCATGAGCATGGCGCACTCCCTGGAGGCGCGCGTACCGCTGCTCGACCACGAGATCGCCGAGTTCGCGCTGTCGTTGCCCCCGTCACTCAAGTTTCGTGATGGAGTGGGGAAGTGGGTCTTGCGACGCGCGCTGGGCGATCGCGTTCCTGACGGCGTGTTCCGGCGACCGAAGCAGGGGTTCGATGTGCCGCTGCGCGACTGGTTCCGCGGGCCGCTCGCGCACCGGCTCGCCGCGCTCTCGGACCGTTCGTCGGCTGTCTACGATTTTGTCGAGCCGCGCGCCGTCGAGCGCATCGTGCAGGAACATCGCGTGGGTCGTCGCGATCACGCGCGCACGATCTGGCGGCTGGTGATGTTCGACCAGTGGTCGCGGCTCCTTGCAACCGGGGAGTTCGTGCGGCCGGTCACGATCACCGGCGACGTCGACGCGCTCCTCGGGCGTGCCATCGCCGACGGAGATCTCGTTAGGTCAAATTGACCGCGCGAGGTCGCCCTCCACGCGACCTGAACGGCGCCTAACGTGTTGTGGCGCACGTCGAAACCGACCTTCGCGGGCGTCGTGACTCAATGCCGGCCATGTCGTCTACTGGCTGACATTGCGCGTCGCAAACTGCGCGGTACGTGGCAGAATGCGCCGTACATCACACGGCAGGATCGGCCCTCGGGCATCGAGGGCGCGACAAGGGCACACCCGCTCGAAAGACGGGGCCGCAAAGCCAACGGGGCTACCGCGCGAACGTTCGTCATGCTAGCGCGCCATGCCGGCCGGGTTGCCGAACGCCTTGCGCTGGAGACGTATCCATGCCTTGCACTGGTCGGCCGATTGCTCGCGGTTGCCTGGTCGGCTTCGTCATTGCCGTCGGCGCCTGTGCCGGCGGCGAGACGGTCGGCACCGACACGCAGCATGATGGTTCGTCTGTCGCGGTCCACATTACACCCCCCGTCGACTCGTTAGGTGTCGGCGAGACGCGCCGACTCACCATCGCCGTCACGGACGGGGACGGGACGCGGCGCTCGGCGATCGTCAAATGGAAGTCGCTCAACCCCGCGATCGCGACGGTTGGCAAGGCCGGCGACATCACCGCGCTCGCCGAGGGCGCGGTGGCCATCGTGGCGAGGGTCGGGGCGAAAGCCGACACGGCCAGCATCTACGTTCGCCCCGGCAACCTCTCCGTCCACCCGAATGCCGTCAACTCGGTGGTTGGCGAAGCCATCCGCTTCTCCGCAACCGCGAGCGGCGGCGCCGACGTGTCGGAGACCAGCGTGAACTGGTCCTCCTCCAACACCAACGTTGCCGTCGTGGACCCCGATGGCACCGTCTCGATGGTCGGAGAAGGGGACGCCACCCTTACCGCCATCGCCGGCGCACGAACCGGCACGGCCTCCGTGTCGGTGCACCAGCGTGATATCGCGTCGCTCCGGGTTACGCCAGCGACGAGCACGATGTATCCGAACGACAGCGCGCAGATGCACATCGCCGCATTCGACGACGCAGGTCACGCGATGGCGGTTGTCGCGGGCAACGTCAAGTGGAGCTCGTCCGATTCGCGCGTCGTCGCTATCACCGACGGGGGCCTCGCAACCGCGAAGGCCGCGGGCTCCGCGGTCGTGACGGTGCACATCGGCAGCAAGACCGCGACCGCCGCCATCAACGTGCAGGGCCTCCCCGTAGCGTCCGTGTTCGTGTCGCTCGAGAGCGGCACGCTCGAGGTCGGCCAGGTCACCCGGGCCAAGGCAACGCTCACCGATGGCGACGGCGCCACGCTGTCGGGCCGACCCGTCGCCTGGCAGAGCTCGAACCCCGCTATCGCCACGGTCAACTCGTTAGGTGTCGTCACGGCCGTCGGCCGCGGCACCGCCACCATCAGCGCGATCGCCGAAGGCAAGGTCGGCACCGCTGACCTCACGGTCGCCACGAAGGCGGTTGCGTCGGTCGTCGTCTCCCCGAACACCGCGTCCGCGGCCATCGGCCAGAAGGCTCGGCTCACGGCCACCGCCAAGGATGCCAGCGGCGGTGCGCTCGTCGGCCGAACCATCACTTGGACCAGCAGCAATCCCGAGGTGGCCTCGGTCTCTGCCAACGGGCTCGTGACCGCGGTCAGCCTCGGCACCGCAACCATCACCGCCTCCACCGGCGGGGTGAGCGGCACGTCCCAGTTCCAGTCCACGTCCGTCGCCGCCGCGTCCGTCAGCGTGTCGCCATCCGCGCCTAACGTGCACGTGGGTGAAGACGTCCAGCTGACCGCGACCGCCACGGATGCCAGCGGCAACGTCCTCGCCTCCCGCGTTCCCACCTGGAGCAGCTCCAATCCCATCGTTGCCACTGTGTCGAGCACCGGCCGCGTGACCGGCGTGTCGAAGGGCACCGCCACCGTCACCGCCACCGTCGACGGGAAGAGTGCGCCCGCGAGCGTTTCGGTGGCGAGCGCAGCGCCGGCGCCCGTGGCGTCCATCACCGTCACCTTGAAAGCGAGCTCGATCAACGCCGGCCAGTCCACTCAGGCCGTCGCCGTCACGCGTGACGCGGCAGGCAACGTCGTCACCGGCCGCACCATCGCGTGGAGCAGCGCGGCACCCGCGCTCGCCACGGTCTCGGCCTCCGGTCTCGTCTCGGCGATCGCCGCGGGGTCCGTCAGCATCGTCGCCACCAGCGAAGGCGTGTCCAGCTCGGCAACGCTCGTCATCACCGGCTCGACGCAGCCCGTCGCCAGTGTCTCCTTGAGCGCCCCCTCGACCTCGATGGTCGCCGGGCAGTCACAGGTGGTGTCTGTCACCTTGAAGGATGCTGCAGGCAATACGCTCACCGGGCGCACGATCGCCTGGTCGAGCTCCAGCACGTCGGTGGCGACCGTTTCTCCGTCAGGCCAGGTGACCGCCATCGGCGCGGGATCCGCGATCATCACCGCGACCAGCGAAGGCAAGAGCGGCACGCTCACGCTCAAGGTCGCGGCTGCACCGGTCGATCCTCCGGCGTCCGTCACCGTGACGGCGCCGGCGACAACGCTCTCGATTCAACAAACCACGCAGGCGACGGCGGTCCCGAAGGACAGCAAGGGCACGCCGCTCACCGGGCGCACCGTTGCCTGGGCCAGCTCGGCCCCGAATATCGCTACGGTCTCGGCAACCGGCCTCATTACCGCGGTGGCCGCGGGAACGGTCGCCATCAAGGCTACCGTCGATGGCGTGGTGGGCACGATCGGGATTACGGTCAGCACATCCACCACGACAAGTGGCACCGTTTCGACCGTCCGGGTAACACTCGCCCAGGCAGTGGTTCAGGTCGGGGCGACCACCCAGGCAACGGCACTGGCACTCGACGCGCGGAGTAACGCCGTTTCGGGGGGCACGCCAACGTGGTCGAGCTCGAACTCGACCGTGGCCACCGTGTCGTCGAGCGGTGTCGTCACTGCCGTAGCCGCAGGCCAGGCGACGATCAAGGCGACGATCGCCGGAGTGTCCGGATCCGGCACGCTGACGGTTTCCAGCACGAGCTGGGTGAGCGGCACTGCGGTCGCCACCGTCCCTACGCTTCCGCAAGCAGTTCCCTCGACGACGGTCGGCGCGCCGGTTCGAGTCGTGCGCGTGCCGGCAGGCGGCGACCTCCAGGCGGCGCTGAACGCCGCACGCCCCGGCGATGAGATCCGGCTCGCTGCCGGCGTGACCTTCAACGGCAACTTCGTGATTCCCGGAACGTCGGCTTGCTCGGTGTCGCAGTGGATCACGGTGCGGTCGGACGTGTCCGACGCACAGCTGCCCGCTTCGGGTGCGCGGATGACCCCTGCGGCTGCGAGCGGGCTCGCGAAGATCGTGACGAACAACGCCATCGCCGCGCTCCGCACCAACGGCCCGACGTGTGGGTGGCGATTCCTTGGGCTCGAAATCGTTTCGACGAACGACCCGACGGTGCTGAACTACGGTATCGTGAAGCTTGGCGACGGCGGCTCGGTCGGCGCCGGCGAGGTTCAGACATCGTTGTCCAAAGTGCCGCAGGATTTCATTCTCGACCGGCTGTACGTGCACGGCACCGCGACGGCCAACGTCGTGCGCTGCATCGTGCTGAACTCGGGCCGGACGGCGGTGCTCAACTCGTGGATCTCGGATTGCCACTCGAAGGGCTGGGACTCGCAGGCGATCGAAGGATGGAATGGCCCGGGGCCGTTCCTGATCGAGAACAACTTCCTGTCGGGCGCAGGCGAGAACGTCATGTTCGGCGGCGCGGATCCGGGAGTGTACGGGCTCTCGCCGAGCGACATCACGATCCGCGGGAACCACGTCTGGAAGGACCCGACGTGGAAAGGCAAGTGGACGGCGAAAAACCTGTTCGAGCTCAAGAACGCCCGTCGTGTGCTCATCGAGAACAACATCTTCGAGAACAACTGGGCCGACGCGCAGCAGGGCATGGCGATCGTCATCAAGTCCTCGCAGGACTCCTGCGGCTCGTGCACCTGGCAGGGCACGACCGACGTGACGTTCCGCTACAACATCGTGCGGAACTCACCGCGCGGGTTCAACGTGCAGGCGGTCGACTGTACCGGACAGGCGTGCGTGGACGTCCACGTGCAGCGCGTGCGCGCCGAGAACAACCTCTTCTACAACATCGGGACGTTCAACGGGACGGGAACCGATGGATTCCTGACGCTGCTAACGCACGATCTCACTGACGTGGCGCTGATACACAACACCTTCGTTGGCAACCTGCCGACCACGGGGATTGGAACCGTGATGGATTACGGCGCGGGCGCGGCGCGTCGACTCCAGATCGACGACAACGTCTTCGCCGGACACTCCGACTACGCGGTGTTCTACTCCGGAATGCAAGTCGGAGTCGCCTCGCTTCAGGCCATGGCAGGATCATCGTGGTCGTATCAGCGGAACGTGACGGGTAACGTGAACCCAGCATACGTGTCGAAATTTCCGGTCGAAAGCTGGTACCCGACGCTCGCTGGAATCGGGTTTACGAGCGCGACCGACTACCGCCTGTCTTCGTCGAGCCCATTCAAGGGTCGCGGCTCTGGGGGCACGGATCCCGGCGCGAACATCGATGAGCTGTCGCGACGGACGGCGGCGTCGAAGGTTGGGATGTAAACCGGTCGCGGCGGCCCGATTTCGTCCGTATATCCGACGGTCGCCCAAGCGTCCAAGTCTGACAACGGGGCCAGGATCTCTCCTGGCCCTGTTGTCATCGTGCAGACCGTCCGGTCAGTGGACTGACGTGTCATACAGTCTGTGATGCGAATCACTAGATTAGAGTCGCGTAATTCGTTATGCGTAAATGAGATACGTCTTGACCGCCCGGACAGGATTCGTCCGACAGAGAGCGTGGAATTGGGTGGACACATCGCCCTGGCGACTCGACATTGCCGCCTGAACAGTTCGGCAGGATCGCGGGCCCTTGCTCTCTGGAGGGTAGCGACAAAGGCAAAGCCGCTCGAAAGACGGTGACGCAAAGCCATCGGGGCTAACGTGCGCAACGGGGCGCACCATGCTTGCCAGGCCGCCGACCTAACGGGGAGTAAAAAA
>DASUGD010000100.1:0-8171 GCA_036274195.1 Gemmatimonadaceae bacterium
TGGCGTTGCCGCCGTGGACGTGGACTACGAGCCGCTGCCACCGGTCGTCGACCCGTACAAGGCGCTCGAGCCCGGCGCAACGCTCGTACGACCGGACCGAAAGGACACGAACCACATCTGGCACTGGGAAGCCGGCAACAAGGATGCGACGGAGCAGGTGTTCAAGGACGCGGATCTCACCGTGTCGGAGCACATCTACATCCCGCGCATTCATGTCGCGTCGATCGAGACGTGCGGCTGCGTCGCGAGCTACGACAAGGCGCGCGAGCAGCTCACGGTCTACATGACGACCCAGGCGCCGCACGCCGTGCGGACGGTCGTCGCGCTCGTCGCGGGCCACGTGGGCCTCTCCGAGGAGCGCATCCGCATCGTCTCGCCGGACATCGGTGGCGGGTTCGGCGGCAAGGTTCCGGTCTATCCAGGCTACGTAGTCGCCATCGCCGTGTCGTTCCTGTTAGGCAAGCCGATCAAGTGGATCGAGGATCGGATGGAGAACCTGCAGGCCGACTCCTTTGCGCGCGACTATCACATCGATGCCGAGCTGGCGCTAAAGAAGGACGGAACCATCACCGGGCTGCGCGTGAAGACACTCGCGGATCACGGGTGCGCTGACGCCGCCGCGAATCCGTCCAAGTTCCCGGCTGGTCTCTACAGTATCGTCACCGGCTCGTACGACATCGGTGCCGCGCACGTTGCCGTCGATGCAGCGTACACGACGAAGCCACCCGGCGGCGTTGCGTATCGCTGTTCGTTCCGCGTGACCGAAGCCGTACACGCCATAGAGCGGCTCGCCGACATCGCCGCCCACGAGCTGAAGATGGACCCGGCCGAGTTCCGGCTGAAGAACTTCATCAAGCCCGAGCAGTTCCCCTACAAGTCCGCCACGGGCTGGACGTACGACAGCGGGAACTACAAGGCGGCGCTCGAGCTCGCGATGCAGAGGATCAACTACGCGGAGCTGCGCCGCGAACAGCTCGAGAAGCGGGCGCGCGGTGAGCTCATGGGGATCGGCATCTCGAGCTTCACCGAGATCGTTGGCGCCGGACCATCGCACACGTTCGACATCCTCGGCCTCAAGATGTTCGATTCGGCCGAGATTCGAATTCATCCGACGGGAAAGGCGATCGCGCGATTCGGCACGAAGTCACAGGGGCAGGGACACGAGACGACGTACGCGCAGATAGTGGCCGAGGAGTTGGGGATTCCGGCCGCGCACGTGCAGGTCGAGGAGGGCGATACCGATACGGCACCGTACGGGCTCGGCACGTATGCGAGCCGCTCGACACCGACGGCCGGTGCCGCCGGCGCGATGGCCGCCCGCAAGATCCGCGACAAGGCGCGCAAGATCGCGGCGTATCTGCTCGAGGCGAGCGAGGAGGATCTCGAGTGGACGCCGGGCAAGTTCACGGTGCGCGGGTCACCCGATCGGTCCAAGACGATTCAGGAGATCGCGTTCGCCGCGTACACGAATCATCCGCAGGGGATGGAAGCGGGGCTCGAGGCGGTGAGCTACTACGATCCGCCAAACCTCACCTTCCCCTTCGGGAGCTACATCTGCGTGGTGGACATCGACAAGGGCACGGGCGACGTGAAGGTGCGTCGCTTCGTCGCGGTCGATGACTGCGGGAACATCATCAATCCGATGATCGTGGACGGGCAGATCCACGGCGGGCTCACGCAGGGGCTGGCGCCCGCGCTGTTCGAGGAGATCCAGTACGACGAGAACGGCAACATCCAGGGCGGCAGCTTCATGGACTATCTGCTGCCGACCGCGATGGAGACGCCCAACTGGGAGCTCGACAAGACGGTGACCCCGAGCCCGCATCACCCGTTAGGCGCGAAGGGCGTGGGGGAGAGCGCGACGGTGGGGGCGCCGCCGGCGATCGCGAACGCGGTCGTGGACGCGCTGTGGCATCTTGGCGTGAGGCATGTCGATATTCCGATAACGCCGTACAAGGTCTGGAAGATCCTACGGGAGAAGGGGATTTCCGAATGAAACAGGGAACGGGGAACAGGGAACAGGGAACCGTGGCTCCGCGACGTGGCACTGTTCCCGGTTCCCGGTTCCCCGGTCCCGCTGTCGACCCATGACCAACGATATCTTCACGATCGCCGCCCAGCTCCGCGCCGACCGCACGCCGTTCGTCATGGCGACGGTCGTCGCGAGCTATCCGCCCCAGAGCGTCCGCCCGGGCGCGAAGGCGATCGTCCGTGCCGACGGTACGATCCAGGGCTGGATAGGCGGCGGCTGCGTGCAGCCGGTCGTTAGGCAGGAGTCGGCCGACGCCCTGACCGACGGCCGGCCGCGGCTCGTGCGGATGAATGCGGGGACCGGCGGTACCGAGACCGCCGCGACCAGGCACGGCGATGTGCACGAGTATCCGATGACGTGTCAGGGTGAGGGAGGCATCGAGATATACCTCGAGCCTGTTCTCGCGGCGCCGCGCCTTGTGCTCCTCGGACACACGCCTGTGGTGCAGTCGCTTGCACGCCTCGGCGCGGAGCTGGGATTCGAGGTCATCGTCGCCTCCGCGGCGGTTCCAGCAGACCTGTTCCCGGCCGGCGTGCGAGTTACGACGGACATCCCGGCGGCGCTCGCCGGGGCCGACGCGACCACGTACGTGGTCGTCGGCACGATGGGCGCCGGCGACGAAGCCGCGCTCGCGGCGGCAGCGGTGAGCGAGGCACCGTACGTCGGTCTCGTCGCGAGTCGCAAGAAGGCTCGCTACCTGATCGACTACGTCCGCGCCGACGGCGTTGCGGCCGAGCGGCTCGCTCGCGTCAAGTTCCCGGCGGGGCTCGACCTGGGCGGCATGAGCGCCTCCGAGATCGCGCTCAGCATTCTCGCCGAGATCGTACAGCGGCGCTACGGCAAGCCTAACGCTGGCTCGCCGTCCACGGCCGCGGCGGGCGACGCGCCCACTCCCTTGCAGCGTGGCGGCGGGCCGCGGCCGGCAGCCCAGGCCATGGCGCGCGACCCCATCTGCGGCATGCCCGTCGATACGGCCACGGCGCGACACACGGTCGTGGAAGGCGACCAAACCATCTACTTCTGCTGCCCCGGGTGCCGAGCGACCTACCTGCGGCGCCGTGCGGAGTCCACCCCGTGAAGGAAGCGATCGCCCACCTGCAAGAAGCGATGGCGGGACAGGGTTACGTCACGGATCGCGCGACCGCCACCGCGGCGTACCTCGCGATGACGCTGCACAAACCGCTGCTCGTCGAAGGGCCGCCCGGCGTGGGGAAAACCGAAATCGCCAAGGTGCTCGCCGGAGTCCTCGGCACGGAGCTCATACGTCTGCAGTGCTACGAGGGACTCGATGCCAGCACGGCGCTGTACGAGTGGAATTACCCGAAGCAATTGCTGCACATCAAGCTCGGGGAAGGGGCGGGGCAGTCGATCGACGAGCGCGAAGCGCAGATCTTCAGTGAGCCGTTCCTGCTCGAGCGCCCGTTGTTGCGAGCGATCCGCGCGTCGCGCCAGACGGTGCTGCTCATCGACGAGATCGACCGGAGCGATGAGGAATTCGAGGCGTTTCTCCTGGAGGTGCTCTCCGAGCATCAGGTCACGATCCCGGAAATCGGCACCGTGCGCGCGACGTACGAGCCGTGTGTGGTGCTGACCTCCAACCGTACGCGTGAGCTGTCGGAGGCTCTGCGGCGCCGCTGCCTCTACCTCTGGATCGACTACCCGTCGCTCGAGAAGGAAGTCGAGATCGTGCGCGCGAAAGTGCCCGCCATCGACACGAAGCTCGCCGCTTCCGTCGCCGCGTTCGTGCAGGCCGTGCGACGTCACCGCCTCGTCAAGACGCCTGGCGTGGCGGAGACGCTCGATTGGGCCCACGCGCTCGTCGCGCTCGGCGCCGACGCGATCGACGACGACACGGCGTCCGAGACGTTAGGCTGCGTGCTCAAGGACGAAGCCGACATCCGTCAGATCCGTACCGAGATCGCGAGTCGTGGTGCGGCTGCCGTCGTCGCAGCGGGTGAGGCAGCGGAGTGACCGCACTCGCGGACCCCGCGCAACTCGTCATCAATTTCAGCCGTCGTCTGCGCGACCGCGGCGTCGCGACCACGACGGATTCGAGCATCGATGCGGTTCGCGCGCTCGCCGCGATAGACCCCACGGACAAGCGCGATGTCTACCTCGCGTTTCGCGCGATCTTCGTTCAACGCCGAAACGACCTGGCGGTCTTCGACGCGCTGTTCGCGGAATGGTGGGAATCGGCGCACGCCGCCCCTGAAAGGCCGAGCGGGCGTCCCGGATCACCCACGCCGAACCCTCCAGTCATCACGCCACTGGATGAGCCCAAACGGGGGGCCGCAACGGTGCTCACCAGGTGGGCGTCGTCGCGGGACGACACGGACGGCAACGAGTCCATTCCGCTCGCTGCGCCGAGCACGCAAGACGCGACGGCGATGAAAGACTTCCGGTACTACGCGAGTGATGACCTTGCCGCGCTGGAGCAAGTCGCGGCGCTGATCGTCAAGCGGCTGCGCAGTCGCCGGAGTCGCCGGTGGCGTCAGGCACGGCGCGGCGCGCGACTCGACCCGCGACGCATCGTCCGACTGGCGCTCGCCACGGGCGGCGACCCGATCCGCCTCGCGCGCCGACAACGCGCGCTTCGCCGGACCAAGCTCGTCGTGCTCTGTGACGTGTCCGGGTCGATGGACTTGTACAGCCGCTTCCTCCTGCAGGTGCTCTACGCGCTCCAGCATGCGTTCGCGCGCGTGGAGACGTTCGCGTTCAGCACGCGGGTCGTGCGCATTACGGATTCACTCGCGCGTGAGAGCTATCGAGAGGCGCTGCGAGCGCTGGAGTCGGTTGCCGACACTGGGTGGTCCGGTGGAACGAAGATCGGGGAGAGTGTCGAGGCGGTGCGCGTGGGGTGGCCCCGACTCTTCGATCGTCGCACCGCGCTCATCATTCTGAGCGATGGCTGGGATACCGGTGATCCCGCGATCCTCGGCTCGGCGTTGAACAACCTGCGGCGCCGAGTTGGTCGAATCATCTGGCTCAACCCGTTGCTCGGGAGTCCGTCGTACGAGCCCCTCACGCGCGGCATGCAGGCGGCTTTGCCACACCTGCACGTGTTCGCGCCCGCGCACGACCTCGCGAGCCTGGAGCGACTGGCTTCACATCTCAGCTTTTGAATCGATGACCGTCCGTCCAATAGCCATCGTCATCGCAACGTTAGGCGCTGGGCTTGCTTTGACGCCGCCGGCCGCGGCCCAGGCGACGCCTGCGCGCACATCGATCGACGTGTACGAGGCGTCGATCACCGACCTCGAGAGCGCGATGGCCGCCGGGAAAGCCACTGCGGTGCAGCTCGTCGACGCCTACCTCGCGCGCATCGCGGCCTACGACCGGCAGGGCCCGGCGATCAACGCGATGATCCGGCTCAACCCGAACGCGCAGGCCGACGCCCGGCGCCTGGACGAGGAGCGGCGGCAGGGTCACGTGCGTGGGCCGCTGCACGGGATCCCGATCATCCTCAAGGACAACTTCGACACGTTCGACATGCCGACGAGCGGCGGCTCGCTGGCGCTCGCAAACCATCAGCCGAAGGCTGACGCCTTCATCGTTCGCCGGCTCCGCGAGGCAGGCGCCATCATCATCGGGAAGTCGAACATGCACGAGCTGGCGGCCGGGATCACGACGATCAGTTCGTTGGGAGGCCAGACGCTCAACCCCTATGACCCCCGGCGCTGCCCGGGTGGCTCGAGCGGCGGGACCGGGGCCGCGATCGCGGCGAGCTTCGCGGCCGTTGGCTGGGGGTCGGACACGTGTGGCTCGATCCGAATTCCGTCGGCGTTCGGCAGCCTTGCGGGGCTGCGGCCGACGCAGGGGATGGCCAGCCGGAGCGGCGTCATGCCCCTCTCGCACACCCAGGACATCCCGGGACCACTCGCGCGCAGCGTGCGCGATTTGGCAATCGCGCTCGATGTGACGGTGGGCCCCGACTCCGCCGACCCGGGGACGCAGGTGCTCGCGGGACGTGCACTGCCGCGGTTCACCGACTCGCTGCGCGCCGATGCGCTGCGCGGGGCGCGCATCGGGATTCTCACGAGCTACTTCGCCGATGCCGATGGCGAGATCCTCGACACCGTGCGGTCGGCAATCCGCGCCATGAAGGCCGCCGGCGCCGATACGGTTCGCGTGGACATTCCCGGATTCGACAGCCTGCTGGCCGGCACGAGCGTCATCAACTACGAGCACAAGTTCGACATGATCGACTACCTGGCGCGAACGCCGGGCGAACCGATGACGTCGATTGCCGACATTCTGACGTCGGGGTACGAGAGCGCGGCGCTCGAGGCGCGGTTCAGGTTCGCCGACAGCATCGGCACGCGCGACAGCGACGCGTACAAGCGCGCGCTGGCCCGCCAGACGTTCGTGCGGGACCGCATCACGGCGATCATGGACAGCCTGCACCTCGACGCCCTCGTGTACCCGACGATGCGCCGCAAGCCGGCGCTGGTGGGAGACCCGCAATTGGGCTCGACGTGTGCGCTCAGCGCGCAGACCGGGTTGCCGGCGCTCAGCATTCCGGCGGGCTTCACGAGCGAGGCCCTCCCGGTCGGCATCGAGCTGCTGGGACGCGCATTCGGGGATGCGAGGCTGGTCGCCTTGGGTTACGCGTTCGAGCAGCTGGGACCACAGCGGCGTGCGCCGTTCTCTACACCTCGTCTGGTGGCCGGGAAAGCGCCGGGAAGCGTGACGTTCACTACCATCGCCGCCAGCACGACTCGGCGCACGGCCACCGCGCGCTTCCTGTTCGACCGACTGACTGGCACGTTAGGCTACGACCTCGACGTGCGCGGCCTGCCACGGTCGAAGGTTCAGGCTGTGGTTCTCCTCCGCCGGGACGCTCTTGGCCGGGGACGGGTCATCCAGCGTCTGTCGGGTCCCGACGTTGGCTCCGCATCGGGAATGGTATGGTTAGGCCCTGCGGATCGCATCGCCTTGCTCGACGGTCGATTGTTTCTCTCGCTGGTCACGGCGGATCAGGCGCCGGTGCAGGCGCGCCTCGTCATCCCCCGATAATTCGGACGCCTGTCGGAGACACACGATGGAGTTTCGGCAGCTCGGGCGATCGGGGCTTCGCGTCCCCGTTCTCGCATTCGGCACGGCGACGTTCGGAGGCGGCAACGATTTCTATCGCGCCTGGGGCAGTACCGACGTGGCCGAGGCCACGCGACTCGTCGACCTGTGCCTCGATGCCGGCGTGACGTTCTTCGACACGGCGAACTCGTATTCCACCGGGATGGCGGAGGAGATCCTTGGCGCCGCTCTCGCGGGTCGTCGCGAGGAGGTCATCCTCGCGTCGAAGGCGACGTTTCCGATGGGTCCGGGGCCTAACGACGCCGGCTCCTCCCGCCATTTCCTGCGCCGTGCCTGTGAGGACAGCCTGAGGCGGCTCCGAACGGACCACATCGATGTCTACTACATGCACGGATTCGATGAGAACACGCCTATCGAGGAGACGCTGAAGACGCTCGACGCGCTGGTGACGAGCGGGAAGGTCACCTATGTCGCGTGCTCGAACTTCTCGGGCTGGCAGTTGATGAAGTCGCTCGCGATCTCCGATCGGTACGGATGGTCACCGTACGTTGCGCACCAGGCGTACTACTCGCTGGTCGCGCGCGAGTACGAATGGGAGCTCATGCCGCTGGCGATCGATCAGGGCGTCGGAACGGTCGCGTGGAGCCCGCTCGCTGGCGGTGCGCTGAGCGGCAAGGTTCGCCGCGGCGCGCCGATCCCCGAGGGGTCGCGCGTCAGCCAGCTCGGCCTCGAGCGCGCTGGTGACATCGAGCGTCTGTTCGACATTGTCGCGGTGCTCGGGGACATCGCGAGAGAGACGGGGAAGACGGTGCCGCAGGTCGCCATCAACTGGGTGCTTCATCGGCCGACCGTCGCGAGCGTGGTGATCGGGGCCCGGTCGGAGGCGCAGCTCCGCGAGAATCTGGCTGCGGCCGATTGGCGGCTGGACGCCGCGCACGTGGCGAGGCTCGACGCGGTGAGCAACCGCCGTCCCATCTACCCATACTGGCACCAGCGCCTGAATCCTCGGCTCGTGACGCCGGCGGTATAAAGTTTCGTTGGAAATCAAGACGCTTCGTAGGGGGTCAGACTCCTTTCGCATCATTCCATTGCCTGGGGCAATGGA
>DASUGD010000101.1:0-3755 GCA_036274195.1 Gemmatimonadaceae bacterium
ACGTCCACGCCCACCTCGACCAACGCCTCCGTCCGCGCGATGCGATCGGATCCAGGACCGACGGCGGCGCCGACGCGCAGCCTGCCGCGATCGTCCTTGACGGCAAGGGGGTTACGTTCGGCCTGCAAAAGATCCTTGATCGTGATCAGTCCCACGAGCTTCCCGTGCTCGACGACCAGGAGCTTTTCGATCCGATGCTTGTGCAAGAGCTCGCGCGCTTCCTCCGGCTTCACCGCGCTCGTCACCGTCACGAGCTCGGTGGTCATCAGCGCGCTCACCGGCTGATCCAAGTTCTTCTCGAAGCGGATGTCGCGTGCGGTGAGGATGCCGACCGGCGTGTCGCCTTCGACCACCGGCACGCCCGACACGTCGTTGTCGCGCATGACCGACACGGCCTCGCGCAGCGATTGCGACGGTCGCACCGTCACCGGGTTCAGGATGATGCCGCTCTCCGCGCGCTTCACCCGGTCGACCTCCTGGGCCTGTTGCGCCACCGGCAGGTTCTTGTGGATGACGCCGATGCCGCCCGCGCGGGCCATCGCGATGGCCGCGCGTGCTTCCGTCACCGAGTCCATCGCGGCGCTGACGATGGGCACGTTCACGTCGATGTTCTTCGTGAAGCGCGTCTTCACTTCGACGTCAGCCGGCAGGACCTCGCTGTAAGCGGGCACGAGCATGACGTCGTCGAACGTCAGGCATTCGCGCAATGTCTTGTCAAACATGGCCGATATTTCCGCGCACCCCCGAGGGGTGCAAGCGCCCGGCGAGGGAACCCGAGGTAACCCGCTAAAACTCTTGTATTTTTGGGTGGGCACGACGCCGTGCGTCGGCGGCTTACGCGCGCGTTCACGCACCTGACCCGCCCGCACGCTGGCTCGCGCCGGGCGGAAACGTTAGCTTCTGTCCGTGACTCACGGCGGTCACGCGGCTCACGGCGCGCACGATGACCATGGTGGTCACGGCGGCCACGGAGCGCACGGCGGCCACGGAGGCCACGGAGCGCACGGTGCCCATGGCGCGAGCGCCGGGAGCGCGCTCGGGCCGGCGCTCGTGCTCACGGCGTCGTTCATGGCGGTCGAAGCCGGTGTCGGCTTCTGGACCCGAAGCCTCGCGCTCGTCGCCGATGCGGGCCACATGCTCGCCGATGCCGGCGCGCTCGCGCTGGCCTTCTTCGCTCAGCGGGTCGCGACGCGGCCGCGCACCGAGCGCTCCACGTACGGCTACCGTCGCGCGGAGGTGCTCGCCGCGTTCGCGAACGGCATGCTCCTCGCCGGCGTCGCCGTGCTCATCCTGAAGGAAGCGAGCGAGCGCTATTTCTCTCCTGTCAGCATCCGCGGTGACGCGATGCTCGGAACGGCGATCGCGGGGCTCGTCGTGAACCTGCTTGTCGCGGGCCTGCTCATGCGCGGCCAGCGCGACAGCATCAACGTTCGCGCGGCCTTTGCCCACGTCCTCACCGACGCGCTCGGCTCCGTCGCCGCGATTTTGGCCGGCGTGGCGATCGTGACGCTCGGTTGGACGCGTGCGGATCCGTTGCTCGCCGTCGGCATCGCGCTGCTCGTCGCCTGGAGCGGCTTCCGCGTGCTCAAGGAGACGGCGGCGATCCTGCTCGAGTCAGCGCCGTCGCACGTGGACGTGATGGCGGTCGAGCGCACCATCCGCGAGACGGCGGGTGTCGCCGACGTCCACGACCTCCACGTCTGGCGCATCTCCGAACGATTCGACTCGCTCACGGCCCACGTCACCCTCTGTCGCGGCGAGCACGGCACCGAAGTCTGCCGGCGCGTCGCGGACGCGCTCCGCGCACAGCACGGCTTGACGCACGTGACCATCCAGCCGGAGGCGCCACCGCCGGACGCCGTCGTCACCGTGCGCTCGAGCCGCGACGGCAAGCCGCTCGGACGCACGGGCTAACGACGCGGGGTAGTGAGGCGGCTCCCGTTGGAGGGCCGCGCGGCTCGAAGCCGCAGCTTACGCGCTACGGTGCCGTCTGAAATTCGATGATGATCGACGTGGTGTACGCGCCGTCCGCGCGGGACGGACCCTGCGGGATGTGGTCATTCAGCGTGAACGGATCGAGGAAGCCGTTTGGCCCCGCCATCGCGTCGACGCTCGCATACTTGCCGTGCGTTTCGACGTTCCACTGATGCCAAGCGTTCTTGATGATGAGGCCGTTGCCGACGACGGGTATCCGGTCGAGGGTCAGCTCCCGCTCGGTGGTCACGATGAACACGCCCTGCCGGTAAGACTCGCTCTCGATGCGCACGAGGTAGCCCTTGTTTTCCGGATCGCCCGCCCCGAACGTGATCGGCGTCGTCGGACCGACGTTCACCGTTTCGTCGGGCGGCATCAGGCCGGCCACGGGTGGTGGGATCACGAGGTCAACGCCGGTATCGCCGACTTGTCGCTGGTCGCGGTGCGCGATGGCGTAGCTGTCGTCGTTGCGGGTCTCGGCGGCGCACACGGAGATGGTGCCGTTCGGTAAATCCGGGACGAGATACTGGTAGGCGCTGGCGCTCGCCGAGACCCGGTCGACGACGGGGATGGCGGCGCCCGTCGTGAAGCGCACGTACACGGAGTTCGTGCGACCCTGACCCGAGCTCTCGACGATCGCACCGCTCACGTTACCGGTGTCGATGGTCTGTGGCGTGAGATCCATCACGAAATCCTGCTCGGTAAGGTCGCTCGAGTCCGTGGTCGCCGTCTTGGTTTCGTATGCGATGTACTCGCTCGGAATCCCGGCCGTTTGGTCGAGGAACAGGCTGTGGAGTGTCCAGCTCGTGGTACTGGGGCCGAACCACTCGGGCCGCCTGTCGAAGCCGGTGGAGCTCGCGGTCAACGGTTCGCTGCCGCTGTTGGCGCCGTCGTTGCTGCCGAAGCCGAGGAACCAGAACCCCGAGTCGAACGGATCGCCTCCGTTCCCGTTCTCTTGCGTCACGTAGAAATGGGCACCGTTGTAGTCGAACGCGTTCTTGACCTGCAGCGTCGGATCGCGACGCGTCAGCCCAAGATACACCCACTCGTAAACGGCCGTCGGAGACTGGGTCTGGATGACGAGCGCGAGGTCGTACGTCTCGGGAACGTCGGCGACGGTGAACTTTCCGTTCTGGTCCGTGGTGGCGCTCGCGTCGCCGATCTTCACGGGAACGCCCGAGATCTTGTGACCCCAGAAGTCGATGATCGTGCCGGTCACGGGTCCCGGCTCCACGGTGCCCGACCCCGCGTCGCCTCCGTTCGCGTCGGTCCCACCGGACCCGCTGCTTCCACCGGTGCTTCCGCCCGCTCCGCTACTTCCGCCGCCGCTGCCCGACGAGCCGCCGCCGCCGCCCGAGGTGCCGCCGCCGGTCGCTCCTGCGCCCGCCGCGCCGTTGCCGCCCTTGCCGGTGTCGCCTGCCTTGCCACCATTTGCGGAGGCGCCCCCGGTGCCGCTGCCGGACTTTCCGCCGTTCGCGCCGCTGCCGCTTCCGGATTGCGCGGTCCCGCCAGCACCGGCGTCTGCCGGCTCGGTGCTGAGGTCCTCGATGCCGAGCAGGGAGGAGCAAGCCGCGAGCATGGCGCCGAGCGCGACGAGTCCGCCGCGCACCCCTTTGTTCATCGCGAACGAAGCAGTGCGTCGCTTGAACCGCGTCGCCATCAGAAGCTTCCCCGCGCTGCGATCATGCCTGGCCCGATCCCGATGGCGGTCTGTTTGTTGCCCGAGCCCGCCGTGAACCAGAGCTCGGCTGGTGTTTCCTTCCACGTCCGAGCTGTACGGC
>DASUGD010000102.1:0-3238 GCA_036274195.1 Gemmatimonadaceae bacterium
GCCGCGTTGGAACGCTGCATTGAGAGTCTGACCCCCTTTGAAGCAGATTAGCGCGACCAGAATCAGGATAACGAGGCACGATATGGCGTCGGCGGGAAAGGGCAAGCGGACCGGCGGGAAGAAGGCGACCGGTACGGCGAAGAAGTCAGCCAGGGCGAGGGTGAAGCAGACGGCGGCGAAGAAGCCAGCCGCAAGGAAGCCCGCTGCGAAAGGCAAGGAAGGCGGGGCGTGGGCGGCCGTGTTCACGGCACGCGCTCCCGGCGAGCGCCGCTACTGGCTCGTCAAGTCGGAGCCGTCGACCTTCTCGTTCGACGACCTGCTCGCGGCGAAGGACCGGACCACGAACTGGGACGGCATCCGCAACTTCGCCGCGCGCAACTTCATGCGCGACGGCATGAAGGTCGGCGACCAGGTCCTGTTCTATCACTCGAGCGTGAACCCGCAGGCCATCGTCGGCGTGTGCGAGGTCGTTCGTGAGGCTTACCCGGAGCCTAACGATCCGGACTGGTGCATGGTGGACCTTCGCGCGGTCGGGCCACTGGCGCGACCGGTGACGCTGGCGGAGCTCAAGGCCAAGCCGGAACTCGCCGGGATGGCGCTGTTGCGCATCGGTCGCCTGTCCGTGACGCCGGTGACGCCCCGGGAATGGGATGTCATTCGGGCGATGGGCGCGACCACTTAGCGGGCATCGCGTTAGGCCGGCCCTAAAACCACGAACACAGAAATACGCAGACTGCCCGCTGGCGCGGGCGGACGCTGAAGGACGCAGTGGCTCCGCGCCGGGGTCGAGCTCCGCGCACAACGAGCCGGTTTTTGAAAGGGGAACTGCCTCGGGCGGCTATGAGCCCGCCCGAGGCCGGCCCCCTTTTCTAATATGGCCGTGGTGCGAGGGGCGATGGACGCGAGAGGAGCCAACTGTGTCAATCCGAGTCCGGCGCGAAGCGCCGGTCGGCGGCAATCTGTGTCTCCTTGTTCTTATGGCGTACGCGCCGCAATGTCGGCCGAAGCTCCCCGGGATCCCGCCCTCTCGACACCCTCGCGAGCCGCTAGAACCCGGTGCTGACCCCGAGCCTCAGGGTGCGCGGTGCGCCGGGCATGATGTTGTTGTTCCCCTGCGACGTGGGGTAGTACCGCTCATCGAAGAGGTTCTCGACGTTGACCTGCAGGCGCGTATTGCTCGTCACGCCGATGTACGCCGCGGCATCCGCGCGGGTGAACCCCGGCAACGTCACCGCGTTGTCGATCGCGGCGTAGGTGCGCGTCTGGTGGATGACGCCAACGCCGCCGCCGAGTCGTGGGAAGAACTGGTAGCGGTTCCAGAGCGACAGCATCGTCTGCGGTACGAGCGGGACCGTGGCACCAGAGCGAGCCGAGGTCGTCGCACTGAGGATTCTCGCGCGCTGTGTCGCCCAGCCACCGGCGACCTGCCAGCGAGGCGTCACGTTGCCGGTGGCGCCGAGCTCGAAGCCCGAAGTCCGCTGACGACCTGTCTGCACGGTCCTCGACGCATCGTTAGGGTCGCGCGCCGACGAGTTCGACCGGTCGAGACGGTAGACGGCTGCCGTCAGCCCGAGATCCGGGCTCACGTCCCACTTCGCACCGACCTCGTAGTTCGTGAACTTCTCCGGCTCCAGGGTCTCGGTCGTGGCGTTGAGCGACGAGAACTGATCGCCCGCGCTCGGGAGGTGCGACACGCTGTACGAGCCGTACGTGGAGACCGACTCGACGGGCTTGAACACGAGACCGAGGCGCGGTGACACCATGTGGTCGTCGCGGCCGAGATTCGATCCGTCGCGGTTGTTGTGGAAGCTCAGGTCGAACCGCTCGTAGCGAACGCCGGCGATCGCCTGCCACTGGCGCGAGAGCGTGAACTGGTCCTGCGCGTACACCGCGCTCACATCGGCGACGACGCGGTTGTCGGCATCCGCAGCGCTCTGCTGGAACGTGACCGGCATGACGACGGTCGGGCTCGCGAACGGCACGGCGAACGACGTCGCCTGATCGGCGAAGTAGCCCGTGTTCCGGAAGTTGTCGGTCGTCTGTCGGCCGACCTCGACGCCGGCCAGCAACGTGTGCCTAACGCTACCGGTACCGAGCGGGTACGTCGCTTCCGTCTGGTTGAACAGGTTGGCGCGCGTCTGCGCGTTGTTGTAGCCGGAGAGGTTGACCTCGGTGCCCGCTGCGTTCACGGCGCCGCCAGGAAACACGTTCTGGTAGAACTTGTCGTAGTGCGTGAAGCGGGACCGGTTGTGGAGCACGAGGCCCGAGACGAGCGCGTGATCGATGGTGGCGCTGGCGCTGTGCACGCGCGCGTCGGCGTAGCTCACGTCTGGGTTACCAAAGAACTCCTCGAGCGGCGCCGGCGACGGCGCGCCGTTGAACGACGGAATCCCGCGGTCGACGTTGCGATGGTCTCGGAAGTACTCGTATCCGACACGCGCCGTTGTATTCGGTCCGATCGCGACGGCGAGCGTCGGGTTGATACCGGAACGCTCGAGGCTCGCTTCGTTACGGAAGCCCCCCGAGTTCTCGTACATGCCGTTGAAGCGCGCGGCGACCTTCGACGACAGCACCTGGTCGACGTCGATCGAGCCTCGGCGATGTACATGCGATCCGCCCTCGAACCACAGCGAGCGGACGGGCGCGAAGCCGGCTTCCTTCGTCACGCGGTTGATGACGCCGCCACCACCACCGCGGCCGAAGATCATCGCGTTCGAACCCTTGAGCGCCTCGACGCGCTCGAGGTTGTAGGTGTCGCGATAGTATTGCGCGTCGTCACGGATGCCATCGACGAAGAAGTCCGCAGTGGAGCTGTTGCCGCGAATGGTCGGCGCGTCGCGGTGCCCTTCGCCCTGCCCCATCGAGATGCTCGGGATGTACCGGACGACGTCGGCCATGCTCTGCATCGACTGGTCGGCGATGAGCTGCCGGTTTACGATGCTGACGGACTGAGGTGTGTCGCGAAGCGGCGTGTCGGTTTTGGTGGCGAAGCTCGATCGTGCGGTTGCATACCCGGATCGTCTTATCGCCTTTTCCTTGATCACCACTCGGCCAAGCGTTTGCGCGGTGGAATCGCGCCGCGTGGTGTCCTGCTTGGCCTGGAACCTGGCTGTCGACGTTGAAGCATTTGCGGCAATTGGACTTACGATCGACAGGGCGACGATGACGAGGGCTGGCAGCGCGTGCATTTTCTCCGGGAAGTCAGCATGGTCGTATAATTCCGATATGATCTATCGGA
>DASUGD010000103.1:0-50158 GCA_036274195.1 Gemmatimonadaceae bacterium
CACGACGCCCGCGCCCACGCCATCGCGCTCGCCGCCCTGGTCGGGCGGAGATCGCTCCCCCTCGTGGTGACCCGCCGCGTGCCGTTCATCCCGAGAGGCCGGCTGAAATACGGGCGCCGGGTCGGGCGCTTCATCGCCATCTCCGGAGCCGTCCGCGACGCGCTCGTGGCGGGCGGTGTCGATCCGGGCCGAATCGAACTCGTTTACTCCGGCGTTCCGCGGCCGTCGATGACGAAACCGCGGGACTGGCGGCTCGAGTGCCGCTGGCCGGGCGACTCCGTGGTCTGCGGAATCGTCGGCGCGATGACCGCGGAAAAAGGGGTCGCGACGCTCATCGAGATCGGCGAGCGCCTGCCCGCTTCGACGCGCGAACGCATTCGACTGGTTCTGTTGGGTGGAAAGTCCGCGGGCGCTCAGTCGGTCGGCGGCCTCACGGCGTTCCGGGCCGGGTTCGTCGACGAGATCCACGCGGCGATGGCGGGCCTCGACATCCTCCTGCATCCGTCGAGCGCCGAGGGGCTTGGCACCGCCGTGATCGACGCCATGGCCCTCGGCGTCCCACCGATTGCGTTTCGCGTGGGAGGGCTGCCCGAGCTGATAGAGGACCGGCGATCGGGACTTCTTGTCCCCGCCGGAGATGTCGCGGCATTTGCCGACGCCACGGACCGGCTCGTTCGGGATGAACCCTTGCGAAAGGCGTTCGCGGCGGCGGGCCCGGCGCGGGCGGCGCAGTTCAGCGTCGACCGCATGGTGCGGGGCACGCAGGCGGTGTACGACGTGGTCCTGGCGTCGGCCACCCGCACCGGGCGGGGCGTGTAGCAGACCAGTCGTGTCGCTCTGCGGCTGTAACCTCTCCGTAAGGCTCCTGGCGTAGGTTCCAGCGACTTCCCCGGGTCGCGGGCCTGCCTAACGATGACGTCGGCGAGCCGCGGCACGGGTGCGGGCGCGCGTTAGGCGTGGCCGCGCGCTTGCCAGGACCGCCGGTGACGCCATCGCCCCCGCTACGCGTATTGCATCTCGACTCCGGCCGCGAGTGGCGCGGCGGGCAGCGCCAGGTGTACCTGCTCGCGCGCGGCCAGCGTGAGCTGGGTCACGAGCCGCTCGTCATCGCCGCGCCCGACGCCCCGCTCATCCGCCGCCTCCGCTCCGCCGGGATCGCCGCGACCGAGGTCCGCATCCGCAGCGACTGGGACATCGCGGCTGCGAGCCGCGTCCGCGCGGTGCTCCGGGCCTCGAACCCCCACGTGATCCACGCTCACGATGGGCACGCTCACGCGATCGCGTTGGCGGCGCTCATCGGGCGAAGAAGCGTACCGCTCATCGTTACGCGGCGGGTTGTGTTCGTCCCCCACGGCCGCCTGAAATACGGTCACCGCGTGTCCCGGTTCATCGCGATCTCGGATGCGGTGCGCCAGGCGTTGATTGCTGGCGGCATCGACCGCGGCCGCGTCGAACTCGTGTATGACGGCGTTGCCCGGCCCTCCGTGGCGAAGCGCCGTGACTGGCGCGCCGAGTGCGGGTGGCCCGCCGACTCGGTCGTATGCGGGATCGTCGGGGCGATGAGCGCGGAGAAGGGTGTCACCATGCTTTCCGAGATCGGGGACCGACTTCCGGAGCCTTCGCGCAGCCGCATCCGGCTGGTGCTCCTTGGGGGCAAGCCGGAGGTCACGCAGCCGATCGGTGGCCTCACGACGTTCTGCGCCGGCTTCGTCGACGAAATTCACGACGCGATGGCTGGGCTCGACATCCTGTGGCATCCGTCGAGTGCGGAGGGACTCGGAACGGCAGTCATCGATGCCGTGGCGCTCGGCGTACCACCGATCGCGTTTGACGTCGGCGGCCTCCCCGAGGTGATCGAGGATCAACACTCCGGGCTACTCGTCCCCGCGGGCGACGTCGCCGCGTTCGCCACCGCGATCGACCGACTTGTTCGCGACGAGGACCTGCGACGACGCCTTGGAGCGTCAGGACCGGCGCGCGCCTCGGAGTTCAGCGTGGAGCGCATGGTTCGCGGCACACAGCGGGTTTACGACGCGGCCCTGGCAGCAGCCGGTGAACCCCGGAGAGCGGCTATCTGAATCTGTTCGAGACCCTTCGTTCCGCGGTCATACGTTCTCGCCCTTCCTCGACTTCCGGGTATCCGAGCGACTAGTTTTCGCCGATCCTGGGGGCCACCACGTGCTGTACATCTGCATTCCGGCGTACAACGAAGCGCCGACCATCGGCGTGCTGCTCTGGCGTATTCGCAAAGTCCTCCGAGACTTCTCGCGCGAGTACGAGATCGTCGTGTTCGACGATGGCAGCACCGATGCGACGGGCGAGACGCTCCAGCCATACGGCGATGTTCTTCCGCTCAGCGTGCTGGGCGGCGAGCGCCACGTTGGTTATGCCGGAGCGTTGGACGCGTTATGCCGTGCGGTCGTAGCCAAGACACGCTATCCGCGTCGCGACGCCATGCTCTTGATGCAGGCCGATTTCACCGATCAGCCCGAGCACATCCCCGAGCTCGTACGCCGCTTCGAAGGCGGTGCCGACATGGTCGTGGGTGAGCGCACGACGGTGCCCACCGCCCCGGTGCCAGTTCGACGGCTCCGCCGTGTCGCGCCGTGGCTGTTGCGGCCGTTCGTGTCGGTTCCGGGCGTGGCGGATCCGTTTGCGTCGTACCGCCTGATTCGAATCTCGGTGATCAAGGAGCTGGTCAAGCAGAACGGGGACTCGGCGCTGGTGTCGGGCGCCGGGTGGGCCGTGAACGTCGACCTCCTCGCGCGCGCGGTTCAGTATGCGCGGCGCGTCGAGACGGTATCCCTCGAGCAGCGATTCGATATTCGGCCTCGGCCGAGCCGGATCCGGCCGTTCGCGGACGCGCTCAACCTTTATCGCTTCGCTTGGGCGACCCGTGGTCGCCGAATCGCGCCGCCCTCGACGGCCGCGACATGACGTCGGTCCTGGTCAGCGTCCTCGCGCTTGCGACGGCTCTGGCCAACGTGGGTCGGCGTGATCAACCAGCGCCGGGAGTTCCGTTCGGCGTCGGCGAGCGGTTCACGTATGTCGTCAAACTCGGTCCGTTCAAGGCCGGACGTGGCAGTATGGAGATCACGAACACCGACACGATCCGCGGCCGAACGGCGTATCGCGCGGTCTTCAAGGTAAAGGGCGGCATCCTCGGCTATCACGCCGACAACACGATGGAGACGTGGATAGACACCGCCACCATCACGTCGCTCCGTTTCACGCAGGACTTCGAGCAGACCGGCAAGGATCGCAAGAAGTACTACGACATATACCCGGAGCGGGCGGTCTACCAGGAGCCCAACAAGCCCGAGCAGCCCTCGGTTTCGGATCCGTTGGACGATGCGTCGTTCATCTATTTCGTGCGCACCGTGCCGCTCGAGATCGGACGCACGTATTCGTTCGACCGGTACTTCAAGCCCGACGCAAACCCGGTGCGGATCAAGGTGCTCCGCCGCGAGACCGTGAAGGTGCCTGCCGGTACGTACCAGACCCTCGTGGTACAGCCGATGATCAAGTCGAAGGGGATCTTCTCGGAGAACAGCAAGGCCGAGATCTGGTTCTCCGAAGACGCGAACCGCGTGATGGTTCAGCTCAAGGCCGATCTGCCGGTGGGTTCCCTCAACCTGTACCTAACGTCGGCGCGGCCGCCGACGCTCACGATCCCGACCGTCATCACTCCTCCGTGACCTATCGCGAAGTGGATCTCGCCGCCGTTCGCACGGTACCGATCGCACGGCGACCGAACAAGGTACGCGCCGAAGAGTTCGCGTCACCGCCGCCGGGCGAGAAGCGGACGTTTGCGGCGTTCCTCGCGGCACTTCCTGACGTGCTCGTCGCACGCGACTTCGTGCGCCTCATCGACGCGATTGCGCAAGCGAAGCGACGCGACCGCGCGGTGGTCGTGATGCTTGGCGGTCATGTCGTGAAGACCGGTCTCGCGCCGCTGCTCCTGGACCTGATGCGGCGCGGGATCATCACGCACCTCGCGATGAACGGCTCCGCCGCGATCCATGACTACGAGATCGCACGGTTCGGTGGCACGTCGGAGGATGTGGCTGCCGGACTTCGCGACGGCACGTTCGGGATGGCGGAGGAGACGGGGCGCGGCCTCAATGAGGCGTTCACGGCGGGCATGCGCGAGAAGCGCGGCATGGGTGAGGCGATCGCCGTCGCGCTGGAGGGAACGGCGGAGCTCGCCCACCCCGAGCTGTCGGTGATTCTCGGCGCCCACCGGCTGGGATTGCCGGCGACCGTCCACGCCGCGTTAGGCGCCGAAATCATCCATCAGCATCCGGCGGCAGATGGGGCGGCGATCGGCGACACGAGCCACCGCGACTTTCGCCGGCTCGCAGCGTCGCTCCCTGCCCTGCACGACGGCGGTGTCGTGCTGAACCTCGGCAGCGCGGTCATCATGCCCGAGGTCTTTCTCAAGGCACTCACGATTGCTCGCAATCTGAGCGGGGGGAAACCGACCGACTTCACGACCGGCGATCTCGACATGCAGCGCCACTACCGGCCCCGCGTGAATGTGGTCCAGCGCCCGACGCTCGCGGGCGGTCGCGGCTACGAGATCACGGGTCACCACGAGCTCATGGTCCCGTTGCTCGCGTGGGGTGTCGTCGAAAAGCTCGGGCCGGACGGAGGCGTCGGATGACTGGATCTGACCCAACAAAAGGCCCGGGCGCACGAAGTGCGGCACCCGGGCCTTCACAGATCCATCGTGTTGTCAGCGGACCCGCATGGGTCCGCAACCGATCTATACGCCGTTACCCGACCACTTCTCACGCAGCCGGCGCGCGGTGTCAGGGCTGAAGATTCGGATTGCGAGGTAGATCACACCGCCCACGATCGCGATCTTCACGGCCATGAAGAACAGCCAGGCAATCAAACCGAGAATGCCCGGGAGAATTCCGAAGAAAAATTTGAGCACGAACAGGCCCGCCAACGCGAAAAGCCCGATCATGAAGATTGTGCGGAGCATTCGTGGGTTCTCCCAAACGAGGACTGTTCACTCTTACGCGCGACCCGCGAACCCGGTTTCAGCGTGCATGTTGGCGTCGTTCGCGTCTACAAGGAAGTATACGCCCGGTGGCTCCCGCTCGTCAGAGCGCTAGGTTGTCGCACGTGTCGATCGACTCATCAACCTCGGCCGCCGACGTTCTCGTCATTGGCTGTGGGCTAATCGGCCTCGCCTGCGGTGCCGCAGCAGCAGAGCGGGGGTTCCGCGTGACAATCGTGGGTGAGCCGCGAGCCGGCGCCGCTTCGCTTGCGGCTGCCGGTCTCCTGGCGCCATCCATCGAGCGTGAAGACGGTCACGCGAGCGACTTTGCAACGCTCGCGCGCGATCGATACCCCGCCTACCTCGAGTGGCTGCGCGAGCGCACTGGCCTCGAGGTCCCGCTCAATCGTGATGGGATCATTCAGGTCGCGTTGAACGAGGCAGGCGTTCGGGGTCTGCAGCGTGCGAAGCCAGCGGGAGCCGAGTGGCTCGACGCGCGTGAGCTCGCCCAGCTCGAGCCAGCTCTCAGCCATGGGCTCGGCGGAGTGTTGCACCCAATGGACGGCTCGGTTGACAACGTGCGCTTATTCGAGGCACTCCGAGCCGCCGTTAACGGGCTCGCGCGGGTAACAATCGTTTCGGACACGATCACGGGATTGAGATTCGACGGCCACGTCGAAGCGATGGGCCAAAGTGCGTCGCGCTACTCCGCCGACGCGGTGGTGCTCGCGGCTGGCGCCTGGAGCTCCACGATCACGGGCTTGCCACGCGCGATTCCCGTGGAACCGGTTCGCGGCCAGATGCTCGCCTACGCCGGGTCACCTCTTCGGCGGGCCGTCTACGGCCCCACGGGCTACGTCGTACCGCGCACGAACGGTCGCACACTCGTGGGCGCCACGACCGAACGGGCTGGGTTCGAGTCGGTTACCACGCCCGAGGGAATCGCAAGGCTCGCGCGAACCGCCGGCGAGATTCTGCCCCAGTTTGCGAGCAGCCAGCCTGCTGACGCGTGGGCTGGCCTCCGTCCCGTCTCCGCAGACCTCCAGCCAATCCTTGGCCCCGATCCGGAGGAGCCTCGACTTCTCTACGCCACCGGGCATTCGCGAAACGGCATACTCATGACCCCCATCACCGGTGAATGCATCGGTGCCCTGCTGGCCGGCGACTCGCCTCCGGTCGAGATCCGCGACTTTTCGATCACGCGCTTCGCCACTCACGCTTGATAGCAATCCAACGCACAACCGCCGATCGGTAATTAGCAGGTTAGCGTACGCTGGTCGGCGTTTCCCGCCCGGGCTAAGTTTCGAACTCATCGCAATTCGGGCTTTCGCATCGCCTGCGCCTCGGTGAGGGCGGGCTCAGATCCCTGGCAAGACGCATGGCAGACACACTCTACCAGATCATGGGCCGCCACCGGGCCGAGGCGCTGCCAGAGCGGAAGCCCTCATGGCTCAAGGTCAAGGCGCCCGGCGGACCAAACTACGCGCGCCTCCGGCATCTCATGCGCGAGCTCGATCTTCACACGGTGTGTGAGGAGGCGCATTGCCCGAACGTCGGCGAGTGCTGGGAGCACGGGACGGCGACGTTCATGATTCTGGGTGACGTCTGTACCCGCAATTGCGGCTACTGCGCGGTCACGCATGGGCGTCCGCCGAAGTATGACCTGAGCGAGCCGAGTCGTGTCGCGGCGGCCATCGCGGAGATGCGCCTCCAACACGCGGTCATCACCTCTGTCGACCGGGACGATCTGCCTGACTTCGGCGCCTACATCTTCGCCGAGACGATCCGCCAGATCCACGAGCAGGTTCCCGGCTGTTCGGTGGAAGTGCTCGTTCCGGATTTCCAGGGCAACGTGGACAGCATTCGCACGGTGCTGGAGGCCCGTCCGGAGATCTACAACCACAATACCGAGACCGTACCGCGTCTCTACAAGCGCGCCCGCCCTGGTGGGAGGTTTGAGCGCGTGATGAAGATCTTTCGCGATGCGAAGTCCATTGCGCCCGATATCCCGACCAAGACGGGAATCATCCTCGGGCTTGGCGAGACCATGGAGGAGGTCGAGGCGGTCATGCGAGACCTCCGCTCGGTAGACGTGGACATTCTGACGCTCGGCCAGTACCTGCGTCCCTCGAACGATCACCTCCCGCTCGACCGGTACTACACGCCTGATGAGTTTCGCGAGCTCGCACGGATCGGTCGCGGCCTGGGTTTCCGACACGTGGAGTCCGGCCCGCTGGTCAGATCGAGCTACCACGCGTGGGAACAGGTCTCGGCAGCAGGCTTCGCGCACGGGACCGCGGGAACCGGGAACGGGGAACGGGGAACCGAAGCGGCCTAACGCCTCGGTTTCCGCGTTGGCAAGCAGCCGCGCAGCCCGTCCCCGGTTCCCTGTTCCCGGTTCCCGCTAATCGTTTCCGCATATGGCAAAAAAGAAACCGGACTCCCCTGCTCCCTCCGAAGATGTCGAGCTGCGTCGCGACCTGCTTCGCTCGATGCTGCTGCAGCGCCGGTTCGAGGAGCGGTGCGCCGAAGCCTACGCGTTAGGCAAGATCGGCGGCTTTTGTCACCTGTACATCGGCCAGGAAGCGTGCGGCACCGGCGCGATCTCGATCCTGCGCCCCGACGATTACGTGATCACGACCTATCGCGATCACGGGCAGGCACTCGCTCGCGGCATCGCGCCGAGAGCCATCATGGCGGAGCTGTTCGGCCGCATCGACGGTGTGGTGCGCGGCAAAGGTGGCTCCATGCACCTGTTCGACCGCAACGTGAACTTCCTCGGCGGGCACGGGATCGTCGGCGGGCACGTGCCGATCGCGACCGGTGTCGGTTTCGCCATCAAGTACCGTGGCGGCGATCAGGTCTGTGTGTGCTTCATGGGCGAGTCCGTCGCGAACACGGGAGCGTTCCACGAAGCCCTGAACATGGCGGCGCTGTGGAAGCTGCCCGTCGTGTTCATCATCGAGAACAACCGCTATGGCATGGGCACCGCGCTCGAGCGCGCGTCGTCCATCCACGACATCTACACCCGGGCGGCTTCGTACGACATGCCGCGGGGTGTCGTCGACGGCCAGGATGTGATGGTCGTGAGGGCTGCGGTCCAGGAGGCAGTCGACCGGGCGCGAACCGAATCGACACCGACGCTGCTGGAGGTGCGCACGTACCGGTTCATGGGACACTCCATGTCCGACGCCGTGAGCGGCACGTACCGGACGAAGGAAGAGCTCGAGGAGTACCTCAAGCGCGACCCGATCATCGTCCTCCGTACGCAGCTTCAGCAGGCGGGCCAGTTGACGGACGACGAATTCGCCAAGCTCGATGCGGACGTCAAAGCGGTCGTACAGGACGCGTGGGATTTCGCCGAACAGAGCCCCGAGCCGCCACTCGAGGCGCTGTATGAAGACGTCCTCGTCGACACGACGAGCGACGCGCACGCCGAGGCGGCGGTGGCCGCCGACTGAACCAGCCTAACTCGAGTCGAATGTCCGTCATCACATATCGTGACGCCCTGAACCAGGCCCTCCGTGAGGAGATGCATCGAGACGATCGCGTCTTCATCATGGGTGAAGAGGTCGCGGTCTATCAGGGTGCGTACAAGGTTTCGAAGGGGTTGCTCCAGGAATTCGGCGAGATGCGCGTCGTGGACACACCGATCACCGAGCTGGGTTTCGCCGGTGTCGGCGTCGGTGCCGCGATGGTTGGCCTGCGGCCGATCATCGAGTTCATGACCTGGAACTTCGCGCTGCTCGCCATCGACCAGGTCGTGAACTCGGCCGCGAAGATGTTGTACATGTCGGGTGGCCAGTTCAACATACCGATGGTGTTCCGCGGGCCTAACGGGGCGGCGCTGCAGCTTTCGGCGCAGCACTCGCAAGCCTGGGAGTCGTGGCTTGCACACATCCCCGGACTCAAGGTCGTCGCCCCCGGCACGCCGTACGATGCCAAGGGGTTGCTCAAGAGCGCGATTCGCGATGACAACCCCGTCATCGTGCTGGAGGGCGAAATGCTCTACAACACGAAAGGCGAGGTGCCTGATAGCGACGAGGTCATCGTGCCGATCGGTAAGGCGGAGCTGAAACGCGAGGGCGAGCACGCCTCGATCATCACGCACGGGAAGATGATCCTCGTCGCGCTTCAGGCCGCCGACCAGCTGGCCAAGCAGGGAATCAACGTGGACGTCGTGGACCTTCGCACGATTCGGCCGATGGACATTGACGCCATCACGACGTCGGTCCGGAAGACCAATCGAGCGGTCGTTCTCGAGGAAGGGTGGGAGCTTTGCGGGGTTGGCGCACAGGTGGTGGACTACGTCCAGCGCGAGTGCTTCGACGATCTCGACGCACCGGTCGTCCGCGTTCATCAGGCCGACGTGCCGATGCCGTACGCCAAGAACCTGGAGCGTGCCGCCAAGCCCGACGCGGCGAAGACGGTCGCCGCGGTGAAAAAAGTCATGTACCTCGAGTAGGCGGAGGGATCCTCGGGTATGGCAACAAAGGTCGTGATGGAGGCGCTCTCGCCGACCATGGAGGAAGGCCGCCTCGTCAAATGGCTGAAGAACGAAGGCGAGCAGGTCAAGAACGGCGAAACACTCGCCGAGGTGGAGACCGACAAGGCCATCATGGAGCTCGTCGCTCGCGGAGAGGGTGTGCTGCGAAAGCGGCTGCTCAACGAGAACGACGCAGCGCCTGTTGGCCAACTGATCGCCGTCATCGCAGCGCCTGACGAGAACATTGACGCCCTCGTGAGCGGAGCGGGCGGCGGTACCGCGGCGCCGGCCGCGCCTGCGACTGCGAGCGCCGGGGCCACGCCGGTTCCTCGGAGTCCAGCTCAATCGCAGGGCGAAGCGTCGACACCGCCGCAGGAAAAGGCAGGCAGCGCGCCGCCGGCGCCGCCTCCGGCGCGTCCTGCCGCTCCGCCGGCGCCGTCCGCTGCGCCCAGCGGCAACGGCGGCGGGCGAATGCGCTCCTCGCCGCTCGCGCGCCGTATGGCATCCGAGAACGGGCTGGACTTGCAGGCGGTTCAGGGAAGTGGTCCTGGTGGACGCATCATCAAACGCGACATCGAGGCAGCCGTAGCGTCGGGCGCCGTGCGGCAGCAGCCGGCGGCGGCTCGGTTCGTACCGGCAGGCGAGGATTACCACGACGCGCCGCTCACGCAGATCCGAAAGACGATCGCACGCCGGCTCTCCGAATCCATCGGGCCGATCCCGACGTTCTACCTCACTGCCGAATTCGACATGGATCGCGTGGCGGAGATGCGCGGTGCCATGGCGGCGATGGGTGAGGAGTTCAAAGTCTCGTTCAACGACATCGTGCTCAAGGCAGTCGCGACCGCGCTCGCCCAGCACCCCGAGGTCAACGCCCACTGGCTCGGCGACAAGATCCGCTACTTCAACCGCGTGCATCTCGGGATGGCGGTTGCGATCGAGGAAGGGTTGATCACCCCCGTGATCTTCGACGCCGACCGGAAGCGCATGAGCGAGATCTCTCGCGAAGCGCGGGAGCTCGCCAAGCGCGCGCGCGAGCGGAAGCTCAAGCCCGAGGAGTACACGGGCTCCACGTTCTCGGTCTCGAACCTCGGCATGTTCGGGATCGACCAGTTCACCGCCATCATCAATCCGCCCGAAGTCGGCATCCTGGCAATCGGGGCACTCGAGGAGAAGCCGGTGGTGGTCGACGGGGCGCTCGCGGCGCGAAAACGCATGCGGGTGACGATGAGCTGCGATCACCGCGTGGTGGATGGTGCGCTTGGCGCGCGGTTCCTTCAGACCCTGCGACGATTGATCGAGAACCCGCTCATGCTCGTGTACTGACTCGCACTGGCTGATTCGCTTCACCGGTTGCCGGAGGGTCGTTGTCTCGCTGGTTTCAGCGCATTGCGCTGCTCGTCGGAGCCGTCGCCACACTCGGGTCGTGCGCCGACTCGAACGGCCCGCGCACCGGCACGCTGTCGCTCACCATTTCGGGCCTTCCGGAGAGCGCCGCCGGGCAGGTCACGGTGTCCGGTCCTAACGATTTTTCGCGCGTGCTCGCCGCAACCGGGGTCGTGGCTGGCCTCCGGCCCGGCCTCTACCACATCTCCGCGGCGCCGGTCCGGGACGGTGCGACGCGCTATTCACCACTGGCCGACACCCAGACCGTCACGATCGCCAGGTCCAACGTGCCGGTCGAAGCCTCCGTCGACTATGCGGTGTCGAGCGCGGTGCTGATCGTCACGGTCGACGGCGCACCCGCCAGCACGCCGGCGGATGTGCGCGTGACCGGGCCTGACGGGTTTTCGCGGACGCTCACTTCGTCGACGACGTTCGACGGCGTCGATCCCGGCTACTACCTGATCGGTGCGCGGGAAATCGAGGCGGATCAGCAGCGGTTCGCTCCTACGCCGAGCTCTCGTCAGGTGCAGCTCACTCCCGGCCTGACGCCGACGACGGTTCCAATCAGGTACGCGCAGACCACCGGCAATCTCAGGTTCGTCGTCACCGGACTTCCCGAGGGCGTGGCAGCGGACATCACCGTTTCGGGGCCTGCGACAAGCTTCACCGTGCAGGCGTCACGCGACAGTGTCGGCGTGAGCTCGGGCCCGTACACCGTGACGGCCAGGTCGGTCACGGCCAACGGTGCGACGTACATCCCGAATTTCGGCTCGCAGACCATCACGCTTTCACCGGCGACGACCGCCGTCGTGACGGTGAATTACGCGCGGAGTGATGGCCTGCTGAATCTCACGATCGACGGTGTAACGCTCACGCAGTCCGTCCAGACCTACAGCGGCACCGTGCCGCTCGTCGCCGGCCGAGACGGGTACGTTCGTGTGTTCGCCCGAGCGAACCAGTCCACGAGCGCGACGACGAACGTGCGGGTAAAGCTCTTCATGGGTACGACGCTGGTAAACACCATGACGCTCACCAACGCGAGCGCCGTACCCATCGCGCCAGACCAGGGCGACCTGGCGACGTCGTGGAACGGGATCATCCCCGGTCAGTTCGTTCAGCCCGGGTTGCGGATGCTGGCCGATGTCGACCCGGCGAACACGGTGATGGAAAGCAACGAGGCGGACAACACGTTCCCGGCATCGGGGACGCCCGCGGCGCTCGACGTTCGCGAGGTCCCTCCGCTGCGAATCACCTTCGTGCCGGTGATCCAGCGGTACGACAAGACGCTCGCCGGCAACATTGCGGCGTCCAACACGGATCAGTTTCTCGGTGATGCGCGGCGGATGCTCCCGCTTCGCGACATCGACGTGCAAATCCACGCGCCGTATACGACGGCCGATTCGCTCGAGTTGACCTCGAGCGATGGCAACTCGGAGTGGCTGCACGTGCTCTCGGAGATGGACGCGCTGCGGGTGGCCGAGTCGAGCGTTAGGCACTACTTCGGCGTGGTCAAGGTCAACTACAACACGGGCATTGCCGGGTACGGATATATCGGGGGCCAGGCCGTGGTCGCGTGGGATTATCTGCCGAGCGGACGCACGGTCGCGGCACATGAGCTGACCCACAACTTCGGCCGGCTGCACGCACCGTGTGGCGGCGTCGCCGACCGGGATCCGAACTTCCCGAACTCCGATGGCTCGATCGGCGTCTACGGCTACGATCTCTCGACGAACACGCTGCGCCTCCCGTCGTCGCCCGATCTCATGGGATACTGCACCAACCCCTGGATCAGCGACTACAACTACGTGGGTGTCATGGACTGGCGCGGGTCGAGCTCGACGGAGACCGCCGCGGCTCGTGCGACGTCGCCAGCGCGACCTGCCCTGCTCGTGTGGGGGCGTGTGGAGCGGGGACAGCTTGTCCTCGAGCCCGCGTTCCCGGTCGTGACGCGACCGTTGCTTCCCACCGAGGGCGGTGCCTATCGCATCGAAGGCACATCCCGCGATGGGCGCCGGTTGTTCTCGTATTCCTTCGTCGGCGAGAGGCCCGCGGATCTGGACGATCCAACCGCCCGACATTTCGCGTTCGCGATCCCCATGGACGAAGCGGCTCGAGGCGAGCTGACTTCGATCCGGCTGAGCGGTCCTGGCGCATCGCCGGCGGTCATGCAGACGTCATTGGCGCCTGGCGGTGTTTCGGCCGCCATCAACACGGTCGATGCGACCGCGACGCCGGGTGGCGCGGTCCGGGTTCAGTGGGGCGCAACAGGTGCGCGAATGGCGCTGATTCGCGACGGCCGGACCGGTGAGATTCTGTCCTTCGCTCGCGGGGGCACTGCCCAAATTCGTACGAGTGCAGCCGACCTCGAGGTGATCCTGTCGGACGGCGTCCGGAGCGCGACACGAACAATTCGGGTCATCCGATAGTCGGGAATCGGGAATCGACGGGACAGCGAACCCGGAATCGAAGCGTGGGTCGGTGGCGTGCGCTTACAGGGACCGGCTAGGTTTCGGTCAGCAGACGGTCTCTTTGGTCTCGTCTTCCCGGGAAATTCGCTCCAGCCGACGCAACGTCGTTGCGATTCCCGATTCCCGATTCCCGATTCCCGACAATGGCTTCGTACGACGTGATCTTCCTCGGCGGCGGACCCGCCGGATACGTGGGCGCGATTCGATGCGGACAACTCGGCCTCTCGACGGCCGTGATCGAACGCGAAGGCCTCGGCGGCACGTGCGTTCTCTGGGGATGCATTCCCGCAAAATCGCTGTTGGAGAGCGCCGCCCTCGCGAACCACGTGAAGCATGCGGCGGATCACGGCATCACGCTGGGCGAAGTGAAGCTGGACTACGGCCCGGCGATGAAGCGGTCACGCGGCATCAGCGCGCAGAACTCCAAGGGAGTCGAAACGCTGTTCAAGAAGAACAAGGTGACCTGGATCAAGGGATCGGGCCGGCTCGCGGGGGGCAAGAGCGTACTGGTGAAGACCGCCGACGGAAAGGAGGAAAAGCACGACGCCAAGAAGGCGGTGGTCATCGCGACCGGATCGCGCGTGAAGGGTCTGCCTCAGATTGGCCTCGAGCTCGACAAGCAGAACGTCCTGTCCTCGGACGAAGTCCTGATCCTGGAGAGCGCACCGAAATCGATGATCGTCGTTGGCGCGGGCGCGGTGGGCTGCGAGTTCGCGGACGTCTTCAACGCGTACGGCACGAAGGTCACGATCGTGGAGGTGATGCCGACGATTCTGCCATTGGAGGATGCCGACAGCTCGACCGCCGTGACGCGCTCGTTCAAGAAGCGCGGGATCGACGTCCTCACCGGCGCCAGGATCTCGAACGTGAAGGTCGCGAAGGGCTCGGTGAAGATGACCGTCGATGTCGGCGGCGAGAAGAAGGAGCTCGAGGCCGAGAAGGTGCTCGTGGCCGCGGGGCGCGCGCCTAACGTGGAAGACATTGGCCTGAAGGAGGCAGGGGTTCAGCTCACGGAGCGCGGCTTCATCAAGGTCGATACGGAGACGTACGAGACGACCGCGAAGGGCATCTGTGCGATCGGCGACGTGATCGGTGCCCCAATGCTCGCGCACAAGGGCCAGCGCGAAGGCGTGGTGCTGGCCGAGCTGCTCGCGGGACAGCACCCGCACCTCGTGAACTACGGGAACATCCCGAACGCCACGTACTGTCACCCCGAGGTCGCGTCGATCGGGATGACCGAGGCGCAGGTCAAGGAGAAGAAGATCGACTACAAGGTCGGGAAATTCCCCTTCATGGCGAGCGGGCGCGCGCGCACGGCCGGTGAGACCGAGGGACACGTCAAGGTCATCCGCGATGCGAAGTACGGCGAGATCCTCGGTGCGCACATCGTCGGGCTGCACGCGACCGAGCTGATTCACGAGCTGGCGGTTGCGCGCGAGAACGAGTTCACCGTCGAGGAGGTCGACCTGGCGATCCACGCTCACCCGACGTTGTCGGAAGCCGTCGCCGAGGCATGCCTCGACTCTCTCGGCAAGATGCTTCACGCCTGACGGCGCGGGCGGAGCAAGCATGAGCGAGCTTCTCGTCGTCGACCTGGGGACGCTACCCTACGCGTCGGCCCTCGAGCTGCAGCGGGACGTCGCGCGGCGGCGGATCACGGGCGAGATCGCGGAGGACGTGCTGCTGCTGGTGGAACATCCACCCGTGGTGACGCTGGGGCGGACGGCCAAGGGCAGCAATCTCATCGCGTCGCCGGAGTATCTCGCGACACATGGCGTCGAGCTGTTCGAGGTGGAACGCGGCGGTGACATCACGTTCCACGGTCCCGGGCAGCTCGTCGGCTATCCGGTGATGGACCTGAAACGCCATCGGAAGGACCTGCACTGGTACCTCCGGCAAGTCGAGGAGGCCCTGATTCAGTCGATCGAAGCGTTCGGGATCACCGGGGGGCGCGTCGACAAGTACACCGGTGTTTGGGTGGATGCCGATCGGGACTCGCGACGGAAGATCGCGTCGATTGGCGTGCACGCCCGCGACTGGGTCACGTGGCATGGCTTCGCGCTCAACGTGAACACCGATCTCCGCTACTTCGATCTCATCGTTCCGTGCGGGATCTCCGGCGTCACGATGACGTCCGTGTCCCGCGAGACGCAGCGGGGACCGGTCGACATGCAGGCGATGGCGCGTGAAGTGACTCGCGCGTTCGCTCAGGTGTTCGGCCTAACGTGCACGCCACGCTCCCGCGTGCCGGCGAAGCAACCGGGCCGCGTGCTCGACCCGAGCCACCTCCCCCTCCAACTTCCGTAAGGAAGCGAGCCGGCACGCGAGGATGCGTGGTGCCACCTCGAAGGGATCGACGTCGTCGCCGGCCTTTCACGCGAAACACCAGACGGGCCGGCTGACCGAGTCCCGCGCGTTCGTCGTGGCATTGTGGGACGAGCGTGGACCGGAACGGGTAACGAAATTCCAATGAAACGGCGCCTCCGCCGTTCCGGGTGGCTGGGTCGTGGCGCACCCCGGAAAACCCAGCGTGCGAACGGCACGGGCCGCGCCGAAAAAACACCGACACCAGCCGCCGCGACACGTATATTCTCCGCATGACGGAGACGCGGGTCTACGAGGGCCGTTCCGACGCCCAGCGGGCGGCCATGGTCGAGGGCCGCGCCCGCGGCCTCACTTCCGAGCTCAACGCTGAACAGGCGGTCGCAGCAACCTTTGGCGACGGGCCGCTGCTCATCATCGCTGGCGCGGGCACAGGCAAAACCCGGACACTGATCTACCGCCTGGCCCACCTGATCGAAAAGGGCGTCCGGCCGGAGCGCATCCTGCTGCTGACGTTCACCCGCCGCGCCGCGCAGGAAATGCTCGCCAGGGCAGAACGGCTGGTCGGTGGCGCGTGCCGTGGCGTGAACGGCGGCACCTTTCACGCTACCGCGCACCGCCTTCTTCGCCGATTCGGCGCAGCCGCCGGCGTGGCGAGCGACTTCACCATCATGGATCAGGGCGATGCCGAAGACCTGATTCAGCTATCGCGAGCGCAGCTCGGGTACGCGGAAAGCAAGAAACGATTTCCGCGTAAAGAGACGCTTCACTACGTCTACTCGCGCCACATCAACACCGGCATCGCGATCGACGACATCCTGCGCGACGAGTACGCGCAGTTCGTCGATTACCATGATGACTTCGTCAAGATCTTCGCGGACTACACGCGCCGGAAAGGTGAGAGGAATCTCGTCGACTACGACGACCTGTTGTTGTTCTGGGCGACGATGCTCGAGGCGGCGCCTGCCATCGCCGAGCGGATCGCGTCGCTCTACGAGCACGTGCTCGTGGACGAGTACCAGGACACGAACGTGCTTCAGGCGCGCATTCTCCGCGGGATGTGCCGGCGGCACAGCAACATCACGGTCGTAGGCGATGACGCGCAGAGCATCTACTCGTTCCGCGGTGCGAGCTTCCGGAACATTCTCGATTTCCCTCGTCAGTTTCCGGGCACGACCATCATCGCGCTCGAGCAGAACTATCGATCCACGCAGCCGATCCTCGACGCAAGCAATACACTCATCTCGCGGGCGTCGGAGCGGTACACGAAGACGTTGTGGACGAAGCGATCGGGCGGCGAGGCGCCGTGGCTGGTGACGGCACAGGACGAGCAGCAGCAGACGCGCTTCGTGGTTGATCGCATTCTCGAGCTGCACGAGGAGGGCGTCCCGCTCCGAGAGATCGCTGTGCTGTTCCGCGCGGGCTACATGTCCGCTGATCTCGAGATCGAGCTGACCAACCGGAAGATCCCGTTCGAGAAATGGGGCGGTCTCAAGTTTCTCGAGGCGGCGCACGTCAAGGACGTGCTCGCGTTCCTGCGCATCCTCGAGAATCCGCGCGACGAGGTCAGCTGGTACCGGATCCTCATGCTGCTGCCCGGGATCGGCGACGTCACGGCACGCGCGGCGATCGATCTCATGGCACAGATGGCGTGGGACTCACGCGCGTTCGGCCAGTACCGGGCGCCCGCGAGAGCTCGCGAGGCACACGCGCAGCTCGTGGCCCTGCTCGATCAGCTGCGCGCGACGCCGCTCGTGGACATCGCGTCGGTCAGTGGTGACATTGCTCGCGTGAGGCAGCTGTACGACGGACTGCTTCGGGAGAAGTACGACCGTGTCGAGCCGCGTCTGGCCGATCTGGATCAGCTCCAGGCAATCGCCGGCGGATATCCCAGCCGTGAGGCGTTTCTCTCGGCGCTGGCGCTCGAACCGCCGCAGGCCACACAGGACCTGGCCGGCGGCTCGGACGAGGAGCGTGACGTGCTCGTGCTGAGCACGGCACACAGCGCGAAGGGAAAGGAATGGGACGCGGTGTTCCTCATCTGGGCGGCCGACGGGTGGTTCCCGATGGCGCGCGCGATCAACGACGACGACGAGCTGGAAGAGGAGCGTCGCCTCATGTACGTGGCGCTGACGCGCGCCCGAAACCACCTTGCCGTGACCTGCCCGCTCAACTCGTACTCGACGCGACGGAGCGCCGACTACTCGATCGACCAGCTCTCCCGGTTCCTCGATCGTGGCGTCCGCGAGAAGATGGAGCGCGTGGTTCCCCGCGTCGACGGGTCAGTCGACCGCGAGCCGGAGCCTGCTCCGTCGGCGCCGATCGACCTCCGCGCGCTGCTCCGCGGCCGGTTCGGCGCCTAACGCTTCGTCAGCTCTCGCCCAGCCACTTCTTCACCGCCGCGTACGGATCATCCGCATCCCTGGCCAACAGGATGACGCGCTCGATCGTCTTGCGAAGGTCATAGTTCTCACGTGCCCACACGCGGTCGAACAGCTCCAGATCGGTCAGGTAGATACGTCGCGCCAGAAGCGCCGCGTTGTTGTCGATGCGGACCCGCGCCATCCGCTCCGGGGCGATCGTGCGGAGCTTCGGGGCCACGTCGTTGATCAGATGCGCGCGCCCGCGCGCGTACACGGTATCCCGGGCGGCGAGGCGGGCGGCGACCGCCGAGTCGCCCGGGTGTGCCTTGTACGCCGAGTCGAGACTTCGATACAGGGAGGCCCAGAAGGCGCCCATGCGCTTGTCGTCCTCCCAGTCGGCATCGGCAAACGCGGCAAGCGCGGAGTCGCCGCGGGTCCGGAAGAACCAGGCCGCGCCGCGGGCGCCGACGAAGTTCGCGAACGACTCGTTGAAAACGGCCTGGCCGGCCTTGTAGAACGTGTTGTGCGTGACCTCGTGGATCACCGTGTTCGCCAGGTCCATCGAGTCGAGCCGCAGCGTCGTCGACAGCAGCGGGTCGTTGAACCAGCCTAACGTGCTGAATGCCGCCGACGGCCGCACGTAGCTGTCGAACCCGCGTCGCTCGAGATCGCGGGCCAGGTCCTTCGCCGCACCGAAATCGAAGAACCCCTTGTACGGCACTCGTCCCACGATCGGGAACCACCAGGTGTACGGCTCCAGCCGGTCGCGATACGCGCCAGAGACCACGAGCACGAGCGTGTCCCGGTCGAGCTGCGAGTACGTCGTGAAGCTGTCGCCCGTGCGCAGCTTGATGGAGTCCGCCGCGAATCCGCGGGCCTCGAGGACGAGTCGAAGACGCGCCCGGGTGTTCGGGTCGGTGGTGCTGTCTTCGACCATGCGAACGATGCGCCGCCGGCCGGCAAGGATCTTCGCTTCCTCCCAACCGGCCCGGCTCAGATAACACCCGGTGGGCGTCAGCAGGGACGTCACCAGCACGAGCCCGGCCAGGCTCGCGACGATACGCCCCCATCGACGGCGCCGGGGTTGCCCGGTGATCATGGCAGGCGGAAAATGCCGATCTGCATCGCGTCGTCCGTCGCGAACGGCGAAAGGTCGGCCGCCCGGCCGAATCGAAGCCCCACCGACGGCTCGTTAGGCGACGTCGTCAGCTGGTAGTACGTCATCGAACCGGGCGTGACGGTGCCGGTCGCCCGCCCGCCCGCCACGATGCCCGCCGGCGTGAAGGGGAACACCGGCGTCTGGCCTGTCCGATCGAGGTCGGAGAATCGCTTGAAGATCTGCCGGAGGTTGCGACTCGTCAGGCGCAATCTGGGGGGCACGCTCGCGCGGGGCACGCCCGGAAGACTGTCGGTGTACACGGCGGTCGCGAAATCGCCGAACAGGTTGGCGAACGTCTCGTTCGCCTTGTCTTCCACGTTCGCGACGCCCGTGCGACTCGTCTGAACGAGCTTCCCGTAGATCGACTCGCCCTTTTGATCGCCAAGCCAACGAAGGAACAGCCACGAACCGCCGCGCTCGGCCAGGGTGCCGTTACCCGAGAGCGCATCCATTGACGTCGCCCCGGGCGTATTCAGGAACGACTGCGCGTTCCGCATGTTCGGGGTCACGTATCCCTGCGCGGAGTCCGGGAAGAGCTGATCGGGATCCGTGCGGCCGAGCGGCGGCGGGAACTTCGCCTCGTACGTCTTGCCCGCAAGCTCCTCGGCAATGTGGCTCAGCCCTTCGTTGAGCCACAGGGTCTCGCCCGGCCCTCCGCGGGCGAGCACGTGCTGCCCGAACGAGATCATGTGCTGGAACTCGTGGACGAACGTCGCAGGTACGAGTCGTTCTACGTCCTCCTTCGAGTGCGGGCAGCTGCGCGAGCCGGCGACGTCAGGCACGAGCGCGTAGAAGATCTCGCCGCGGTTCGAGTTCGGCTGCGTCGGGAGGAGATCGAGCCCATAGTGAAAACCGGTGATGAAGCCCTGCGCGCTACAATTCGCCGCGGACGTGAGCGCGTTCACGACGGGGGTGAGAAGGAAGATGACGCGACCGTTGCCATCGATGTCGGACTCGCTCCCGAATGCGCGAACGTCGAGATCGTACAGCGTTCGGTCGAACAGGTCGCCGAACGTGCGAAGCTCGTCATCGCTGAACGCGCCGGTCGGTTGGTCCTGATCGACATAGAGGATGATGTGATTGCCCGCGTATCGCACCCGGGCAGTGATCCGCTTGAACGACATGCCGTCGAACTTCGACAGCACCAGGAAGGAGCGCTGGCTCCCGAGCGCCGGCGGCGCAACCTCGGCCTGGGCCGTGAGGACCGATGGTTGCGCGCGAAGCGCGCCGCTCGCGCGGGCGTCATCGACCAGGCGAGCCTCGCGTTCACGCAGCGCCAGATCGAACTGGTTGGCGAGGGCCACCGGCTCGGGCCTGAGACCGGCGAGCGGGAGGAACGACGTCGCTTCGCTGCCTAACGTCGGCGCTTCCGCCACGAGCGCGAAGCTCAGCTGGCGCGTGCCGTTCGACGCGGCCGACTGCGGGACGAGCAGGTAGGACGCACCACCGCCCGCAAGTTGCAGGCATGAGCCCAGGTCCGCCCCGCCAACCGTGATCCCTTCGAGCGGCTGCAGCGTGAGCAGGCCGCCCGAGCCGACGAACGTGGTGGCGATGGCATTCGTTGCGACCGACCCAACGACCACACGAGTGTTCACTGCCCCCGCTGACACGCACGGCGGCACCACTACCGTCAGCGATGTGTCGACGTCGCCGCGCACGACCCGTCCCTTGGCGGAGCCGAAGAAGGCCCAGTTGGCGTCCGTCGTGAGATTGAAGAACTGGCCCCGCAGGCGAACCGTATCCCCGGCGGAGAAGGACGCGGGGACAACCTCGTCGAGCCGCGGTGGTGGCGTCGCCGTCGCGCGAAACCGGGCGGCGACCGTCGGCTGATCGGAGAGCGAGGCTTCGACGATCGACGTGTCGAGCGCAGTACCGAGCCTGAGCCCCACACTTGCCCTCCCATCGAACCCGGCGACGGCGATCGTATCCATCACGGTCGTCCCGGTCTCGCCGCCGCGAATCACCCTGAACTTCACGATGGCGCCGGGTACGGGGCTGCCCTTCCCGTCTGTTGCTGCAGCGCTCAGCGGCTGCGCGAGCATGCCGCCGGCCGGAGCAGATTGGTCGTTTCCGCCTGCAACCGCGAGCGCGGTAGCATGCGGAGTCGAAGCCGTTGGGGGATCGTCGTGGTTGCCGCACGCGAGCGTAGCGCCGAGTGAACACGCCGCAACCAGAGCGTGCCCCGGCACGGACAAGGAACTTCTAACAGAATGTCTCACAATCACTTGAAAGGTAGGATCCGAACCGTTGGCGCTTTGCGGCGGGGTCTCTCGGTCGCTATGTTTCCGATCCGATGTCCTTCGTTCACCTGCATTGTCACTCCGAGTATTCGCTGCTGGACGGAGCGAACCGGATTGATGACCTCATAGAGCGCGCGCTCGAGCTCGAGCAGCCGGCGCTGGCGATCACCGACCACGGTAACCTGCACGCCGCCTGGACGTTCCAGGAAAAGGCGAAAAAGGCGGGGATCAAGCCGATCATCGGGATGGAAGCGTACGTGGCGCCCGGCGATCGACGAGTTCGCGGCCGGCCGGCTCCGGGCGCGAAGCCATATTACCATCTGGTGCTGCTCGCTCAAAACAGCGCGGGCTACAAGAACCTCGTCAAGCTCTCATCACTCGCCTTTACCGAGGGCTTCTACACCAAGCCACGCGTCGATCGCGAGCTGCTGGCGAAATACGCGGACGGCATCATCGTGTCGTCAGCCTGCATGGCCGGCGAGATCGCGACGCACCTCATGGAGGGGCGCTACGACGAGGCGAAGGCCGTCGCGAGCTGGTATGCCGACGTCTTCAAGGACCGGTACTACCTCGAGGTTCAGGCGCACGATTCCGAGGGCCAGAGCCGCCTCAATGCCGAGGTGTTCCGGCTGGCAGCGGACCTGGGGCTTCCCGTCGTCGCGACGAACGACGCGCACTTCCTGTCGGCCGATGACCACGATGCCCATGACGTCCTGCTCTGCATCGGTCTGGGCAAGGATCGCAGCGACAGCGACCGCATGCGGTACGACCGCGGCCTCTATTTCAAGAGTCACGAGGAGATCGCCGCGAAGTTTCCCGACCGTCCGGACGTCCTGACGCAAACGCTCGGGATCGCCGACACGGCGGGCATCGAGTTCGGGAAAAAGTACCACGTGCCGTCGTTCCCGCTCCCACCGGGCGTGGCCACGGAGAACGAGCTCCTCGTTAGGCTTGCCGAGCGTGGTGCGCGAGAGCGGTATGCCGGCGGCGCCGACAGCGGCGAGCCGTTGCCGGCCCAGGTGAAGGAGCGACTCGACTACGAGCTCGGGGTGATCACGAAGACCGGCTACGCCGGGTACTTCCTCATCGTCGCCGACTTCATCAAGGCCGCGCGGGACCGGGGCATCCCGGTGGGTCCGGGGCGCGGGTCGGCGGCGGGGTCCCTCGTGGCCTACGCGCTCCGGATTACCGACGTCTGTCCGCTCAAGTACGACCTGCTGTTCGAGCGCTTCCTGAACCCCGAGCGCGTGTCGATGCCGGACATCGACGTGGACTTCTGCTTCGAGCGCCGGGGCGAGGTGATCGAGTACGTGCGCGAGAAGTACGGGAAGGATGCCGTCGGGCAGATCGTCACGTTCGGGACGATGAAGTCGCGGGCAGCCATCAAGGACGTGGGGCGCACGTTAGGCTTCCTGCCGTCCGAGACCGACGCGCTGGCCAAGCTCATCCCGAATCAGCCAAATTTCTCGCTGACCGTGAAAGAGGCGGTGGACGAGATCGCGGAGGTCAAGAAGCTCTACCGCACCGACGAGCGCTACCGACAGCTCCTCGACTACGCCATCGCACTCGAGGGCCTCTCGCGACACACGGGCGTGCACGCGGCGGGCGTGGTGATCGCGCCCGGGCCGCTGGACGAGTACGTGCCCGTGTGTACGCAGGAGACCAAGGGCAGCGGCAACAGGGAACCGGGAACGGGGAACAGAGACTCCGCGGGCGACGAAAGAGTCATCGTCACCCAGTACGACATGAACTGCCTCGAGAAGGCAGGCATGTTGAAGATGGACTTCCTCGGGCTGACGACGCTGACCGTCATCAAGGACGCGCTCGACGCGATCGAGACGCGGACCGGGCAGCGGCCCGATCTCGACACGTTAGGCGATGACGACCCGGAAGTCTACCGGATGCTCCGCGCCGGCCGCACCACGGGCGTGTTCCAGTTCGAGTCGCCGCTCGCCACCGACATGCTGCGCGCCATGCGCTGCGACCGCTTCGACGACCTCGTGGCATCCAACGCGCTGATGCGCCCCGGGCCGCTCGACGCCGGGATGCACCGCGTGTATCAGAAGCGAAAGCGCGGCGAAGAGCCCGTGCTGTATGCGCTGCCCGAGCTCGAGCCCATTCTCGAGCCCACCTACGGCGTCATCACCTACCAGGAACAGGTGATGCGTATCGCCCAGGTCCTCGCCGGCATCTCGCTCGCCGAAGCCGACGTGCTGCGAAAGGCCGTCGGCAAGAAGGACGCTGAGCTCATCAAGAAGGAGCTCGGCAAGTTCGTCGAGAAGGCCGTCGGACGCGGGTACAACAAGAAGGTCATCGACGACCTCGCGGGACAGATCGAGACGTTCGGGCGCTACGGGTTCAACAAGTCGCACTCGGTCGCGTACTCGGTCATCTCATATCACACGGCGTGGCTCAAGGCGCACTATCCGGCGGAGTTCATGGCGGCGCTCCTGTCGTCGTCGATCGGCGATACGGACAGCGTCGTGAAGTTCATCAACGAGGCGCGCGAGCTCGGGATCGAGGTCCTCGCACCGGATGTGAACGAATCAGGCTACAAATTCACGGTCCTCGATGAACGACGGATCCGGTTCGGCCTCGGCGCGATCCGCAATGTCGGCAAGGCGGCGATCGAGTCGATGCTCGCGGCGCGCAGCGAGAAGCCATTTACGTCGCTGTTCGACCTGTGCGAGCGGGTCGATCTGCGGCTGTGCAACAAGCGCGTGTTCGAAGCGCTGATCTACTCCGGGGCAGTCGACAACCTGGGCGGACATCGGGCGCAGTACATCAACGTGCTCGATTCGGCAATTCAGGAAGCGTCGCTGAAGCAGCAAGAGGCCGAGAGCGGTCAGGGATCGCTGTTCGGGGAACCGGGAACGGCGAACCGGGAACGGGGCGCAAACGACTCGGCGATCGCGGCGCGTGCCGGCCTGCCGAACGTCGCGCCCATGAGCGAGGCCGAGCGGCTCACGAAGGAGAAGGAGATCCTCGGGTTCTACATCTCCGGGCATCCCCTGGAGCCGTATCGCACCGAGTGTGAGCTGTTCGCGACGCACACCGTGTCTCAGCTCGGCCAGTGGACGGAGGGCGTCATGTCGCTCGGCGTGGTGGTCACGGCCATCAAGCGGCAGGTTAGCAAGCGCTCAGGCGCCGAGTTCGCGCGGTTGACAGTCGAGGATTTTTCGGGATCTTCCGAGGTTCTCGTTTTCCCCGAGAACTGGACTGTGCTGTCGGACCGCATCCGGACTGATGTTCCGTTGCTGATACGTGGCGGGTACTCGAGACGCGATCAGGGCACGGACAATCCCACGTTCATCATCGAGTCGGTGCAGCGGTTCGAGGAGTTGAGGATTGCCGGGCAGGTGGCGATCGCCATTGAGCTGTCAGGTGTCCGGAAGGCGGCGAATGGGAACGGCGAACCGGAGAGCGAGGCTCCGCTGCTGCCTGAGGTGATGCACGACGTGCGGGCCGTGGCCGAGGCGCATCCTGGCGCGGCGCCGCTCGAAATCCGATGGAACGATGGTAATGGGACGCAGGCACGATTGCGATCGCGCTCGATCAAGCTGTCGGCAACGAATGCCGCGCTGACCGAGCTACGGGCGCTGCTCGGGCAGGAGCGCGTCCGTCTCGTACGCGGGAGCTAACTTGGCTTCGACGCCAGCAATGGAGTTCGAGCGACCCATCTTCGACCTCGAAAAGCAGATCGACGAGTTGAAGAAGCTGGCTGGTGACCAGCAGCTCAGCGTGGAAGCTGAGATCGCGCCGCTCGAACGAAAACTCAACGATCTGCGGGCCGAGGTTTACAAGAACCTCTCGCCCCTTCAGCGGGTGCAGGTCGCACGGAATTCGAAGCGCCCGTTCACGCTGGATTACATCAGGCTGTGCTTCACGGACTTCGTGGAGCTGCACGGTGACCGCCTGTTCCGCGAGGACCCGGCGATCGTCGGCGGGTGGGCGCGTCTGGACGGCGAGACCGTCATGGTCGTCGGGCAGCAGCGCGGGCGTGACACCAAGGAGAACCTGAAGCGGAACTTCGGGATGCCGCATCCGGAGGGCTATCGCAAGGCGCTGCGCCTGATGAAGCTCGCCGAAAAGTTCCACGTTCCCGTGCTCACGTTCATCGACACGCCGGGTGCGTGGGCGGGCCTCGGCGCTGAGGAGCGCGGACAGAGCGAGGCGATCGCCCACAATCTCTTCGAGATGAGCCGGCTGGAAGTGCCGATCATCGCGACGGTGATCGGCGAGGGGGGGTCCGGCGGCGCGCTCGCGTTAGGCGTCGCGGACCGGGTGTTGATGCTGGAGAACTCGGTGTACTCCGTGATCACGATCGAGGGGTGCGCCGCAATCCTGTGGAAGGACGGGAAGAGCCCGGAGATGCGCGAACGTGCCGCCGGCGCGCTGAAGATCACGGCGCCCGACCTCTACGAGCTGCGGGTGATCGACGAGATCATTCCCGAGCCGCTCGGCGGCGCGCACTCGAATCACGAGCAGACGGCAGCGGCAGTGCAGGAAGCGTTGAACAAGCATCTCGAGGAGCTGCGCCGTCTGAAGCCGGACAAGCTCGTACGCCGCCGGCGAGAGAAGTACCTGCGAATGGGACAGTTTCAGGAGTAGGACTGCGGGGACTGGGGATTAGGGACTGGGGACTCGGCCGGGAAGCTCTTACCGCCGAGGATCCCTACTCGCCGGTAGAAACGTCCCGGCCGAGTCCCCAGTCCCCAGTCCCCAGTCCCTAGTTTTAGAGCTGTGGATCATCTCATAGAGATTGCCTTCAAGGGCAACCGCAAAGAGTTCTTTCTTTGGGAGGGCGAGGCACCACCGCCGCTACGGGCAGCGGTGATCGTCGACGCGGACCGCGGGGAAGATCTCGGGCGCGTTTACTCCACGGGCGCGCTCGCGCAGAAGCGCGCGGCCGGCGTGCCGCATGCGCCTGGCCCCGATGGGGTTCAGAAGCGCGCGCGGCGGCTGGCGACTGCCGAGGACGTGCAGCGACATGATGAGCTGCGCTCGCAGGATGAGTCCGCGCGACGCCGCGCCATGGAGCGCGTGAAGGCGAACAACCTGCTCATGAAGCTCTCCGACGCCGAGTGGCAGTGGGACCGCCGGAAGCTCACCATCTACTTCACCGCCGAAAAGCGTGTCGACTTCCGCAACCTGGTTCGCGACCTGGCAGCGTTGTTCCGCACGCGCATCGAGCTCAAACAGATCGGGGTTCGCGACGAGGCGAAGCGACTGGGAGGCATCGGCCGCTGCGGTCGCGAGTACTGCTCGGCGTCATGGCTCCCGGAGCTTCGCCCCGTCAACCTCGGCGTCGCGAAGGACCAGCGACTGTCGCTGAACCCGGCGCAGATTTCCGGCGCCTGCGGTCGGCTCATGTGCTGCCTGCGGTACGAGCACGAGTTCTACGTCCAGAGCCGCAAGCGCTTCCCGAAGGAGGCGAAGGTGCTCATTACCGCCCGGGGCGAGGAAAAGGTCGTCGCGAACGACATCTTCAACGAGCGTGTGACGCTGCGGAACGTCGAGGGCGAAACGCGCGTCGTGTCGCTCGCGGATCTCAAGCGCGAGATGGCCGGTGGCCCAACGACAGTCGAGGAGCCCGTCGTCGAGGAGGAGCCGGACATGATGATGGAGCTCGACGAGGAGGTCATTCGGATGACCGACACGGCCGAGCGTCCGGCGTACCGGCCCGGGATGCGTCCGGGGATGCCCGGGTTTCCGAAGCCGCCCGAGCGGCCGGTGACGTTGCAGCGCAATCGGGAATCGGAACGGCCGGGAAACGGGAAACGGGAAACGGGAAACGAAGGGAAGCGGGAACGGGGAACCGGGAACGGCGGATCCGGGAACGGCGGATCCGGGAACCGGGATCAGGGAACGGGGGGCGGACCGGTGGCCGATACGGGCGTTAGGCGAGCCGTACCGCCGCCCACCAGTCAACCGCCGGCGGGAACGCCTGGCGAAGAGCCGACGACGACGCCGGCCGCGAACGCCGGGCCCGAAGGAACGCGGCCGCGGCGGCGACGCGGGCGGCGCGGAGGGCGGCGCGGGCGCGGGCGCGGCGACGGCACCGCGACGCCTAACGGCGGAGCGACGGGCGCCGCGTCCGCCGACGCGACCGAGAACGGCGGCGACAACGGCGGCGACGACGAGGGAGACGAGGCGTGAGCCGGTTCTACTTGACGACGGCAATCGATTACTCGAACGGCGACCCGCACATCGGGCACGCCTACGAGAAGATCGGTGCGGACGCGATCGCGCGGTATCACCGCCTTCGCGGTGACGAGGTCCATTTCCTCATGGGGATGGACGAGCACGGCCAGACCGTCGCGCAGAAAGCGGCGGAGCGCGGCGTGACGCCACAGCAGCAGGTGGACGAGATCGCGCCACGTTTCCAGGCCATGTGGGCCAAGCTCGCCATCTCGCACGATCAGTTCATTCGCACGACGTCGGACAGTCACAAGGCCGGTGTACGGGCGCTGATCAAGCGCATCTTCGACAACAACCCCGACGACTTCTACGAAAAGTCGTACACGGGGCGCTACTGCGTCGGTTGCGAGTCGTTCAAGCAGGACAGCGAGATCGTGGACGGGCGCTGCGTGCTGCATCCCACGCGGACGCTCGAGTGGGTGGAGGAGCGCAACTGGTTCTTCCGCCTGAGCAAGTACCAGGGCTTCCTCACGCGTCTGCTCTCGGACCGGCCACAATTCCTGCAGCCCGAGAGCCGTCGCAACGAGATGCTGGCGCTGCTCAAGCAGGGTCTCGAGGACGTTTCCGCCAGCCGGTCGCGATTCAGCTGGGGCGTTCCCTTCCCTGCGCCGCTGTCGACGGGCGAACCGCAGACGACGTACGTGTGGTTCGACGCCCTGCCGAACTATCTCACGGCGACCGGGTTCCCGAATGCCGGCTGGCGCGAGCGATGGCCGGCACAGCTCCACATTGTCGGCAAGGACATCACGCGCTTCCACAGCATCATCTGGCCGGCGATGCTCCAGGCGGCGGAGCTGCCGTTGCCGGAGCGCGTGTGGGCGCACGGCTTCGTGTTGTTAGGCGGTGAGCGGTTCAGCAAGTCAGCCGGCGTGCGGCTGGACCTCGACGAGGCGATTGGCCGGTTCGGTGCGGATGCGTTCCGCTACTTCCTGCTGCGTGAGGTGCCCTTCGACGCGGATGGCAGCTTCTCGTGGGAGCGATTCGAGGAGCGCTACAATGCGGACCTCGCGAACGCGTTAGGAAACCTGGCGAGCCGCACGATCTCCATGGTCGAGCGGTACTGTGGCGGTGTCGTGCCCGGCGGCGCGGCAGCCGAGCCGACGGACCTCGACACGCTCGATGCGCAGGACCTCGCGCAGTATCACGCGGCGATGGACGGATCTCGGGGCTACCTGCTCCACGAGGCGCTCCGACACGTGTGGAGCACGGTGGGCCGGGGCAACGAGTATGTCGATCGACAGGCCCCGTGGAAGCTGGCGAAGGATCCCGCACTGCGCCCCGAGCTCGAGCGGACGCTGGCGGCGCTGATCCGACAGCTCGCGCGCCACGCGATTCATCTCCACCCGTTCCTTCCCGCGAAGACGGCGGAGCTCTGGCGCCAGCTCGGCGGCCCCGACATCGTCGCGCATCAGCGGTTCGCTCACGTCGCGGCGCTCGACGTGAGCGGGTGGCGCGTCACCAAGGGAGATGGTCTGTTTCCCAAGGAAATTGTGACCGCGACCACCTAACGGGAGCTCACTCCAAACGACCACCGTTTGCGTGGCGTGCGTCACCCGCGCGTCACGATGTCGGTGCGTATCGTTACGGCTACGGATGCGAGCCGTCTAAGCAGACGGAAGACAGCGCTGAGCCTCAAGGAGTCGAGACGACATGGCGGATCGTTGCTGGACCGTGATGGTCGTACCCCACGGGAGTGATTCGCCGCGGAGCTACTCGATCAGCGAGCGCGCCGTGCGCGCCGCGCTGTACGTTGGTGCGATGCTCGGCCTCATGGCCGCGATCGGACTCGGGACCGCGATCGCCACCACGGGCCGCTTCATCAGCGGCGCCGTTCGTCCGACCGAAGCGAACGCCATGAGCTCGCACCCGCGCGACATGTCGGAAGTGGCAAAGCGCATGGCATCGCTGCGCGACACGCTCGAGGTCATCAGAAAGCGCGAAGCGCAGATTCGCTTGCTGGCTGGACTGCCGGCGACCGATTCGGCGGCGCGCATTCTGGCCACGGCCCAGGACTCGTTGGCCAATAGCGCAGCGCGCGGCCTGCCGCACGCCGACGTGGAGGCTTTGATCGAGCGCGCGGACCAGCTGTCCGCCCGCTTCGCGGCGGTGACGGACTCGCTCGAGCGCAATGCGCAGCGGTTCGCCAGCGTCCCCTCGATCATGCCCACGCCGGGGTGGCTCACGAGCCAGTTCTCGCGGAGTCGCAACCATCCGCTCCTGCATATCTCGCGGCCGCACGAGGGCATCGACGTGGCGGCACCGATGGGCGCGCCCATCATCGCGCCGGCATCCGGCGTCGTGATGCGGGTGGGTTACGAAAACGGCTACGGCAACACGCTCGAGATCGACCACGGCAACGGCATCGTCACGCGTTATGCGCACTGCTCGCGCATCGATGTGAAGGGTGGCCAGCGTGTCACGCGCGGTCAGACCATCGCGGCCGTCGGGAGCACCGGGTTGGCAACGGGCCCGCACCTGCACTACGAGATTCACATCAACGGCAAGGTCGTGAACCCGCTCACGTACGTGCTGTCGGACGCGATACCCGATTGACGTGAGCTTGGCCGCCGGTTGCGAACCGGAGCGGCCGCGCGGCTATTTCGGCGTACCGGTCCCGGAGCTTTGCCCGCCGCTGCCGCCGCCGCTGATGCTGAAACCGATCCCGACCGCGGCCACGAGGCCGGCCGTAATCCCGCCCATGAGATAGCTCTTCCCTTTGTCGAGCGAGCGTCGCTCGAAACCGGCCACCGTCGTCCGCGGGAACACGACCTGCTCGCCCTTCCACGGGACCTCGGAGCCAAGTCGGTCCGTCGTCTGCGTCACCGACAGTGTCACGGACGTGTCGGCAACGGATGAGACGTGCCCATCGACAACCTCGATCCGGTTGCCAACGAGCGGGGCCATCGTGATGGCGCCAGCGTCGGTGAGGCGCAGGCGCACCTCGCTGCCTAACGCCGGCGCCGGCGAGTCGATGGGCGTGTAGCGGTAGCACGCGCCGCTAGTGAGGGCACTCGCTGCCATGACGGCTGCGGCACACCTACGAACTGCGCTGGTAGAGCGTGGCCTCAAGAGCTCCTCCGGACTGTCTGTTCCAGTTGCAAGATGCCTTCCGGACCAGCGCGTTGGGAGCGGCCTTGGATGGGACGAACCAGACGGGGACGAAGCGCGCGAAAGCAGGGCGGCCGTCGACCTATTGGTCGAGGCCGCCCGCCGCCGCACGCGTCGCGCGCGTTACGAAGCCGTCAAGGCTTCGAAGCCGGCGCCGCCGGCTTCGAGAAGTCGACGGTCGGCGCCGTGCGCGCGCCTGGAGTCGTGACCTCGAAATACTCGCGCGGCTTGGCGCCTATGACCTTCGCGGTCAGGGATTGCGGGAGCGTCCGGATGTACGTGTTGTACGTCTGCACCGCGTTGTTGTAATCCGTGCGAGCGACCGCGATGCGGTTCTCCGTGCCCGTCAGCTCGTCCTGAAGCTTCAGGAAGTTCTGGTCCGCCTTGAGCTGTGGGTACGCCTCGGCAACGACCATCAGGCGGCCGAGCGCGGACGTGAGCTGATCGTTGGCGTTGGCCATCTCCCTCGGATCGCCCTTCTGCACGGCGCCAAGCACGCCGGCGCGCGCCTGTGCCACCTGCGTGAAGACGTCTTCCTCGTGCTGGGCATAGCCCTTCACCGTCGCCACGAGGTTCGGTATGAGGTCGGCTCGCCGCTGCAGCTGAACCTCGATCTGATTCTTCGCCGCGTTGGCTTGCTCGTCGTACTTCTGGATCGTGTTGTAGCCGCAGCCGCTGCCGAGAAGAACGAGCGCGAATGGCAAGGTGTATCGGTGCATGCTGAAGATCCTCGAGGCGAACGCGTTCAGCGTCCGGTAAACGTCATTCTCACCATGTACTTCCCCGCCTTCACCGCACCGGGGGCGAGCTTCCACGCCGTGGCTGCCTTCTGATCGAGGCACCGGTTCACTCCGGCACCTGCGTTGGACGACCAACTGTCACTCGCAACCTTTGCCGCCGTGATTCCACCGGACCCGACCGACACGACCATGGCGACTCCGCCCCTGAGGGTTGGATCGACCTTCTGTCCGAACTCCTGATAGCAGAAGCGAGAGAAGCTTCGTTCGCGATCGACTGCCTCCATGAGCGCCGGTGGCGCGGATGGAACCGGAGGCGCCTTGCGAGCAACTCTCTGCGCCGGCCCCTTGAAAGTATCGGGCGCAGCCGGAGGGAGGGAGGTTTGCACCTTGCTCAGGTCCGTCGGCTGCGTGTCGACGGGAATCGCCGCTCGGGCACTGTCAGCACGCTTGGGCCGCTTCTCTCCCGGACAGCCAAGGGTCAGGACGGTCACCGTGGCAACACCAACCATTGCCCTCACACCCACGCCATTCATGTCCGCACGCATAACGCGTCCTCCGTCCCCACGGGTTGCCACCGCTCCGCATAACGCGAGTCGCGGTCACGGCACGGCTTCGTAGCGGTCGAGGTACGAGACCAGTCGGCGCATTCCATCGACATACCCTGCCAAAACCCCCGACACGTCTGACGAACCGATCTTTTCGGTCCCGCGCACATGTCGGACCACGCGCACGAAGGGCTCGGCATCGAACCCGGCGCGCGCCGCGACGTCACGGCTCAGCCTCTCGTAGTCGGTTGGTGGAATCACGTTGTTGAGGCGCTGGACCGCACGGAAGATCACCATCATCGTGCTCAGGCTGGCCGCGAGCAGCTCGGTCTGCGACTTCGCCTCGCCGCCAGCGGCCAGCACGCCCTGCCGAAGCTTGAGCAGCTTTCCCATCGCCTCGTGCTCGAGCTGGAGGCGAAGATGCCTCGGATCGACCGCGATGCCGGTGAACGGCGGCGTACCGAAAAGAACACGGTGCCGCTCGAGGATGTCGGCGTACTCCATGGGGAAGATGTCAGAGCTTCCCTCCCACTCGTTCAGCGTGAGCGTGAGTGGGGGAGGATTCCCGTCCTCGCCCCAGGCACGCGCAACGGCCGCACCAGTGCGCATGTGTTCCATGGTGAGCTCGTCCACGATGACGAGAACGTTGTAGTCGGAGCGCTTCGGGATGTGCTCTCCGGCCGCCGCGGAGCCGTACAGCACCACCGAGCGAAGCTGCGCGCCGTAGACCTTCTGTAGCTGAGCGACCAGTTCCTCGAGAGTCATCGGGAATCGGGAATCGGGAATCGGGATACGTGGGTCGCGCTCATGTCACCAGCTCGACCCTCCACCGCCGCCGCTGAAGCCGCCGCCACCTCCGAAGCCTCCAAACCCACCGCCGCCCCCGCCACCGAATCCGCCGCCGCCAAAACCACCGCCCCAGCCCCCTCGGCGATACCCGCCGCCCGTCGGGAAGATGATGGGGATCGGGATACATCCACCGCCCCCACAACCGCGCCGCCCACGACCGAGCGAGCTGAGGATGAAGTAGGCGACGATGAAGAGTATGAAGATGGCGAACGGCGACAGCCCCCCACCACCGCGGCGCCGGGGAGAGGGCTGCAGGTCGGGCTGCATTCCGGGCGCCAGTCCGGACGAGGAGTCGAGCGTGAACCCGAACTCCTGAGCGAACTGCTCGGCCACACGGCTCACGACCAGTTCCATCGCCGGCCCGTACTCGCGCTGCTGGAAGTACGGAACCGCCTCGCGGCAGAACGACGCGGCTTTCGAGTCCGTGATGAAGCCTTCGGTACCCTGCCCCGTGGTGATGAAGCACTCGCCGCGTCCAGTCGTACTCGTTTCTTTCGGGACGAGGAGGATGACGACGCCCGCGTTGCGTGTGCGCTGACCGATGGCGGCGTTGGCACCGACTTTCCACGCGCGGCCGATCGCGAGCGCCACATCGACTGGCGCACGGAGGCCGATGTCGGGAAGTGTCACGACCGCCATCTCGCCGCCGCTCTTCTGGTGGACGTCGAAGGCGATCCGATTGATGTGGTCGATCGACGCGGCGGGGAGCACGCCAGCGGCGTCGACCACTATCTCTGCGGCGCTGGTCCCGTAGCCGCGCGGTGCTGGCGGGATTTGAATTGCCTGCAGCGCGATCAGGAGATGGAGCACGGAATGTTGGATGCGTAGCCGCTCGGAAAGCTATACGGCAGGCACGCCGGGACCTAACGCGTGAAGCTGAACGAGAACGAAAACGTCCCGTCGCCTGCCTCGGAAGCCGGGAAACGCCACGTGCGAATCTTGTCGATGATGCACCGCTCCGTCTCGGCGGCGCCGGCACCGGACCAGGTTCGGTTCGTGACGTTCGCCGCGGTGACCGCGCCACTGGGCGTCAGTGCCACCGACGCCGTGATGGAACCGGCGAGCGACGGATTCTCTTTCAGCCCGTACTCGTTGTAGCAAAACCGCAGCTGCGCCTCGTGGCCCCGCACAAAGGTACCCAGCTCGCTGACGTCGCGCTGAGGCCCGCCGGCCCGCGGGACGTCGACCGGGCGAGGCGGCGCAATGCGGACTGGTGTGCGTGATACGGTCCCGCCGCCGGCGCCGGTGCCTATGCCGGCGCCCGGACCGAGCCCGTTACCGATTCCGCCCCGCCCCGGCGTTCGCGACGCCGAACCGCCCTCGCCTGCACCGAGGACAACCTTTCTGCCGGCGTCGGACGATCCTGCCGTTCCGCCGGACCCTGACGAGACGTCGACGTTCCGCAGGACGTTCGAGACGTCGCCGACGAGGCCGCCCGAGGCCTTGCTGCTTCCAAACGCTTCGGCGATGGCGGCCGGGTTCGCCGTGCGCTGGCGGGCACCGCCGCTTCGCTCCTTCGGTACCGGCGGAGCAGCCGCTGCCGCTTCTTCGGCCGCCGCTGCATCTGCCGTGGGCTCCGGCATGTCGAACGTGACCGCGATCGGCCGCTCATCCTGCGAGAGCAGCTGCATCGGCAGCGTTCTCGGGCCGAAGTACACGAACGCGAGCCAGGCGATGCCAAGGGCGAACGACAGGGCGTACGACGCGAGAAGTGCACGCCCCTCTTCACCGGCGATCTCGTAGCGCAACGAGCGGCCGAGCACCTCCTCGTGGCCGTGCGTGGGCACCGGGGTCGGCTCCGGGGGCCTCGGGTCGTTAGGCGTGACGGCGCTGCTCATCTCAGCTCGCCTTGACGGCGACGTCCGTCACGTGACTGACCTGCAGCGTCAGGTTGCGAAAGCCGGCGACGCGCGCTGTCTGCATCACGCGAGACAGCAGGTCGTAGCGCATCGTGCGGTCGGCCTGGATGGCCAGCGGCGCGTCGATCGATTGCCCGTTCGGAATGCGTCGCTGGGCGCGAATGGAGTCGGCCTTGGCGCGCAGCGCAGCGTACAGCGGCGGAATCAGCAGTGGCTGAGCCGGGTTGTCGGACCGCGCCTGGGCCGCATCGAGCGTGCTCATCACCGGCCGGCCCGCGAGTGTGACTTGCGGTCCGATACCTAACGTGATCTGCTGCAGCGCCGGCTGGCCGACGCGAGACTCCGGCAGGCTCACCCCACGCACGACAGGGGCGAGCTCGCCCACGGTAGCGGTCACGAGCGTGAAGAACACGACCGACACGAACGTGTCCACCAGCGGGACGAGGTTGAGCTGAACGAGCCGGAACTTGTTGAACTGGGCGGCGCGCCGGGCGAGCCGAGCCGCGCGGGCACGGTTGTGCGAGCCAGCCATCGCCTTGACCGGCTCCATGGAGCCCGGCGGCGTGATCTGCGAGCTCATCGCGTTACCCGAGCCGGCCGCCGCTCCGTGGCAGCAACCTGTGTCGCGCGCGTGCGGTTCCCGAGCGAGATGCCCGTGAACTGCGCGATGCGGAGTCGCTCGAGCACGTGGATCAGGTCATCGTACGCCACGTCGTCGCCGGGAATCACCACCACGTCCGAGTTCTGCGGGTAGCGGCGCCGGATCTCCGTCATGACCGACTGCAGCGTGTCGAGGGACGCGCCCTGCACGCCTCCAATCTCCTTCCGGAAACCGCCCTCGCCGGTGTGCTCGACGAGCAGCTTGTCGCGGTCGATGCGCACGGCGAGCAGGAGATTGAGGGCGTTCTGCGGCGCGGATGTGGCCTGCTGCGCCGTGATCACGACGGGTGGAAGCGTCAGGTCGTAGGACGTCAGGGCGGCGAGTGCGGCCCCCTGATAGGTCAGCAGCGAGAAAAACACGACCGATGTCAGGATGTCGACGAGCGGCACGAGGTTGAGATGCCCCGCATCGGTCAGCGACGCGCGTTCGGCCCGCCGCTGCTTCGATCGGAGGTAAACCGACGCCACGACGCCTGCCTAACGATGGCCGAGCCGCACGTCCGGCCGGTCGATGAGCGCGTTGATCAACCGGACGGAGAACTCGTCGATCTGCTCGATGATCGTCTCGGCCTGGCTCACGAGGTACGCATGCGCGACCGACAGCGGCACCGCCGTCAGGAGACCGAATCCCGTCGCGTTCAGCGCAATGGCGATGCCTGACGCGAGTCGCTCCGACCGCTCCGCGGCGGCGGCCAGCGACACGGACTGGAACGCCGCACGCAACCCGAAGATCGTCCCGAGCAGGCCGAGCAGGGTCGCCACGTTCGCAAGCATCGGGAGATACTGCAGACGACGCGTGAGGCGCGGGATGACGGCCAGCGCCGCGGCATCGGCAACGTTCTGCAGGTCGGACTCATCACGGCTGCGACTCCGCAGGATGAGAAGACCCATGTCCGGCAGCGCCGCGTTCGACTGCGCGCAGAGCTTGATCGCGTCCTCGATCTTGCCCGCGCGGACGAGCTGGATCACGCGCTCGATGAACGCGCGCCCGTTGATCTTGGACCGAATGACGATCGTGTAGAACCGCTCCAGGAACACGGCGAGGCCGATGACCGCGACCAGCAGGATCGCGTTCATGACGGGACCGCCGTTGCGGTACCACTCGAGCACGGTGTTCATCTCAACAGTCTCCGTACGAACGTGGGTTCGGGAGCGCGCGATCGTCGGAGCGGACCGGCGCAAAACATGGCGACGTCGCCAGTAAGACGACGACGTGTATCCGCTTACCGTCTCAGAGGAGCAGGAGGCGTGCCCGACGGAGAACGCGGCGGCGATGGCGGACGAGCTGTGGAGTCCGTCGTAGACCGTGAGGTCGTGTCGGACCGAGTTCCCGGTCTCGCCGACACGATGTCGAGCGGTGGCAGGATCGACGGCCAGAAGTCGCGGTCGAAGAAACCGGGCACGAGCACACGACGACTATACGCGGGCGTTTCGCGCGGTCGCACCGTAACCACCTGCGGCGTCGGCACCTGGCCGCGAATCTCGATCGTCGACGACCGCGGCGCCTGCGTTCGCGGCTTGCGGGTGGGTTGCTGTGCGTTCGCCATCTCTGACGAGAGCATCGCGAACGCCGCAAGGACGACGGCTATTGTGACGCACCGCACGAAAACGCGCGTCGCGACGCTCGGGACACGCGTTGTCATTGCTCACCTCCCGGCCCGGTCGGTGGTGTTGCAGGCACATTGCCGGCCAGTGCGTCACGCGTTCGGTTGACCCACTCGTTCTCGATCTTCTCCTGCTGTGCTTTGTCCAGCAGCGCTTGCCAGGTCGAGCGCGCCGCGTCGTAGTACTGCGCGGCCTGTCGGTCCGAGCCCGTATTCGCCGCGGTCCGCTCCGCCGCCGTGAGGTTGACCGGCAGGCGGACGTGCTTCACGAAGTCCCCGTACTCCCACTGGGCAAGCCCGAGATAGTAGGTGGCGGCGGCGAGATACAACGGCGAACCCGTCTGGATCGCCTTCGTGAAATGGTCGGACATCGTCTTGAGCATCTGCTGCTTCTTCCGCGACGCTCTGGCCACGCCAGCGGCGTTCAGCTGCGCCTTGGACGTGATCACGAGGCGCTCCGCCTTATACTGCGGAAACATCTCGGCACCCGCTTTGAACTCCTGCTCGGCGACGCGGGCAGAGCACGCCGAGCGGAGCTCGGGAGGTGGCGCAGCAGTGCATAACGAGGCAAGCTCGCGCGACACGCCGGTCGAGTCGCCACTCGCACGCATGATCGACAGCCGCGTGGACTGCGCTTGTGGCGTACGTGGGTCTTTCGGGAAGCGATCGCCGAACGTGCCGTACGCGCGCGATGCCGCCGCGCTGTCCGGCACCTCCAGGTACGTCACCGCCGCATTGTATTGCGCGTCGGCGGCGCGCCGGTCCCGCGGGTAGGCGGACGCGAACGCTTCGTACGCGGCCGCCGCCTCGCGTTTCCGCCCGAGCGAGTCGTACGTGGACGCAATTCGCACCATCGCATCGGCCCGCCCATCCCACGAGGGGTTCTCGGCAACTACCTTCTGGAGCGCCGCGAGTGCTTCCTCACGCTTGCCGGACTCGGCGAGGAGCTGTGCGCGCAGCGCCTGGTACTGCGCGTGGTACTGATACTTGGGGTACTGCGTCGTCAGGCGGTCGGCGAGCGCTATCGCCCGGTCACGCGCCTTCTGCGAGGCGGCAGCGTCACCGCGACGACGAGCATCGTTGTCCGCGAGCAGATAGGTCTCGATCGCATCGCGCAGCGCGTCGGGCGCCTTTTCGGATGTCGGGTTCTTGTCGGCGAACGCCACGTAGACGCCTTCGGCTGCCCGCTCGAAGTTGCCCGTTCTGATGAGCGTGTCGGCGTACGATGACGCCGCCGCGGTGCGGACGGTGGCGATGGAGTCCGCGAGCCCCCGCTTGCCACCCTGGCGCGCGGCGCGCTGCGCGAGCTCCCACTGCGCCTGCGCCGCATCGTACTTGCCCGAGCGGTAGAGCGCATCGCCGATGAGTTTCTGTGCGTTAGGCGTCAGCGAGTCGGTCGGGTATCGCTCGGCGTAGGTTCGGAACGTCGTCTCCACGACGTCCCATCGCTGCGCTTCCAGCGCGCGGCGCCCCTTCTGCATGAGCGCGGTGCGCGACACGGCGCTCGACGGGAAACGCGCGACGAACCGATCGACGGCGGCGAAGAGCGAATCCTGCGCGGCGGCGTCGCGCGGGTTCTTCGCCAGTGCGGAATCGAACGCCACGATCGCGTTACGCCCGGCCCGCTCGGCGACCGCCCCCGTCGAGTCGTTAGGGTACGCGTAGGCTGTTCGCGAGTACTCCGTGCCGGCGCGAACGTAGTCACCGGTGCTGAACAACGCTTCGGCGAGGTAGGTGTTCACCGCCTGCGCGCTGTCCGACTTGGGGAACTCACGCAGGTACCGTTCGTACAGCGACGCCGCGGCCGAGTATTTCTGTTTGTCGCGCCCGCGTTGCGCCTGCGCGAGGCTGTACTGCGCCGCCTCCCGAAGCGCGACCTCTCGCACCACGGCAGCGCTGTCGATCGCGGCCGCGTTGTTCGCGTTTGCCTGCGCCCATGGCGACCCCGGACCGAATCGGTTCACGAGGTCGAGGCGCGCCTGCTGCGCGCGCTCCGGCTCCAGCATGCGATTCTCGTACATGTCGATGATCTCGCGCTGAAGCCCGAGCGCGTTGGAGTCGTTCGGCGCCTGGGTGATCACGGCCTCGTACGCGTCCGCCGCCCTCGGAAAGTCGCCCTGCTCCTGCAGGTTGAACGCGACACGGCGCATGACGGGCAGCCGATAGTCGGCTCCGCCGTGCGCGGCGAAGTAACGGTTGGCCGCCTCGGCACCCCCGATCTGCGTGAACGCAACGGCCATGTACTCGATGGTCTCGCTCCGCAGGCCGAGTCGTGCCTGCTGCTGCGGGCTCAGCTTGTCGTAGGCGTCGATCAGACGACCGAAGACATCCACGGCCTTCGCATAGTCGGCTTGCGAGGTCTGGGTCGCCTGGTTGTAGTACGACCATCCGAGCTTGTAGAGCGAGAGGAAGTAGATGTCGCCATCCTTCGGTGCCGACGCCGCCGCTCGTTCGTACGCGGATGCCGCGCGGGCAAAGCTCGCCCGACGCGCCGCGCCGCGCTGGGTCGAGGCAATCTCGAAGTACGAATCGCCGAGTCGGAACAGCGCTTCGCTCGTGAACGCCGAGCTGTCGCGCGCCACCGTCGAGAAGGCCTTCACCGCGTCGGCGTGCCGCTGGTCCTGCGAGTACAGCGTGCCCAGCGTGTACGCCACGGCGTCGCGACGCTCGAAGTTCGGGTACGCCTTCAACAGCTCCTGGTATCGGGCGATCGCTTCGCGATAGTCGGGCCGCGCGGTCGTGTCGTTACCCGACCGCTGGCTTTCCGCGAACCGCTCGTCGGCACGCCGCACCAACAGCTCTCCGAGCTGCATCAGCGCACGCGGACGTGCCGCGCTCTGCGGGTATTGCTGGAGAAACCGCTCCAGCCGCATGATCGCCGTGTCCCCAGCGGGGGCATTGTAGCCGGATCGCGCGACGTCGCCGCCTGAGGACGCGGACGCGAGCGCGCCCCGACGAGCGCGCGAGGTGTCCTGTTGAGCCACGCCCACCGACGACATGGCCGGCACGCCAAGCGCCAGGAGCGCGCACAGGGCCAGACGACGCATGTGCCTAACGCCTCCGTTCGGGGTCGCGCGCCCGAGGCGAGCCACCGCTCCCCGCTCCGCCAACCGCGCGCGTTTCGTCGATGGCGCGGAAGAACGCGGCGCTCGCGACGCCGAACTGCGCCGCCTCCGTGTTGCGCTGCAGGTCGGCGATCAATCGTTCGGCGCGCGCGGAAAGCTCGGCGTTCACAGCCGCTACCGCCTCGCCCTCCACGGCAGTCCGCCGCGACTCCGCGTCGGCGAGCGCTTGCCGGGCGCGCTGGACCTCCGGCGTATCGCCGCCGTGAAGCGTGCCTAGTGCGGCGTCGACACTGCGCCGCGAACCAGCGTAGGAAGACTGCATGGCGGCGAGCACTCCCCTTGTGCTCGCGTCACGCGCGCGAAGTGCGTTGCGCGCGACGAAAACGGGATGGTGAGCGATTGCACTGTCGAGCCCCGTCGCCGCGAGCTCGGCGATCTTCGCGTACGCGGCAGCCGTCGCGACTTCGTCGTCGAGCGCGGCACGGTCCTCCGCACTGCCGCGCGAAGCCAGGGCGGTGCGAAGACTGTCGGCGGTTTTCGCGTTCTCCGCCGCAAGCGTCCGCGTGCCCTCGATCTCACGACCGAGCATTTCGCGAACCCGCGTCTCGGCGGTGGACAAGAGCTGGTCCAGCCGCGCGATCGAATCCGCGAGCGTCTGATAGTTCACTGCCATCGCGCCGATCTGCCCGCTGTCCGCCGCGAGGGAACCGGACAGCTGCGCCAGGAGCGCCATCTCGCGCTGCTGCGCGTCGAGCTGCTCGCTCAAGCGATAGCGGGCGACAGCGACCGCCGCATCCGCGGCGACGAGGTTCTGAGAGCGGACGGCGACATCGCCGAGCTGTTTCGTGCGCGTCGCCGGTGTGAACAGCACGCGCTTGACCATCGTAGGAGCTCCCACGGCGATCGAATCGAGACGTGCCGCGTCGGGCGCGGCGAGAACTGCCGTGAGACCGTTGTCCGTCGAGGGTGTCGGCGGCGTCGCGCTCAACGCGGCGAGCGCGTCGCCGGCCGTCGCCGAATCCCGCAGCACCAATACCTTGGCGTTGGGATCGCCGAGCACGAGCGTCTCGACCGACCGGCTGGCGACGAGCGCGCGCGACAGGTCCGAAATCGCCGCGTTCGTCTGCGCCTGGAGCATCGCAACACCGGCAGACGACGAATCGACGACACGCTGGAAGACGCGCTCCGCATCCACCGACCGACCGAGCTCGAGCTGCGCCTGCGCCGCCATGAGTCGCGCCTCGTCGGACTCGGGCCGATTCGGGTATCGCGTGCCAAAGTCGCTGAAGGCCTGCGCGGCCTGGTCGACGCGTTCGAGCTTGTAGAGTGACCACGCCCGGGTGAGCAGCGCGGGGGCAGCCAGCTGGCTGCTGTCGCCAATGGCGCCCGCAATGCGGACGGCGTCCTCGTATCGTCGGGCCTCGTACGCGACCTGCGCGGCGGTGAGGCGCACCTGGTCCGCGAACGTACCAGCAGTTCCGGCGGCTATCGACTCCAGCGCGCCAACGGCGTTCGCGGCCCGTGCAGTGTCGGACCGGATCTGGGTCAACGCATCCATGTACTTCGCGTATGGCGCGAACGACCCGTTCGACGCGCTGGCCCGCGCGAACGCGGTGCGCGCGCCCGCGAGATCAGTGGAACGGTATGCCGCCAGCCCGGTGACCAGCGCGCTCAAACCCGTCGCATCGTCCGGCGATTGGGCTCGTGACAGCGTTGCGACACGTGCGTAGTCCCCGCTGCGATACGCCTCGACGAGCAGCTGCGGTCGGAGCACCGATGCATAACGAGTCGAGCGGCCGACCACCCCCTCCGCCTCGCGCCGGAACGCCGACAGCATGCCAACGCGATAGTACACCTGCGACAGCAGGAAATGCAGCGCCGTGCGCTCCGGCTCACCGATGGCCATCGAGTCCTGCCTGACAATGGCCGAGACGCGCTCCAGCCGACTGAGCGCCGGGTACGGCCGGTCCATCGTGAGCTCGAACATCGCGACGCGCACTTCGGCATCGACCGTTCGTGCGAGCTCTCCGGCCGCGAGGCTCCGTGTCTGAGGCATCGCAGGAGACACTGTGCCGACCGTCTTCCGAGCGGAGTCGAAGATCGTCGTTCGCGACGTGTCGCGCTGCGTCGACTGCGCGCTCGTCGCGCGCGGCGCCGACGCGGCAGCGAACGCCGCGACGGCAATCCTGCCGATGACGGTTCGCACCGCGCGTCGCATCAGAACTGCCCGCTGCCCCGGCCCGCCCACGACGTCGATGTCACCTGCCCGTTCCTCACGGCGAACTGCACGTAGGTGACCGCTTGCTGCGCCGCCGGCACGTTGGCCGACCCCGTGATGGTTCGGCCATCCACCGTCACCTGGATCGCGATCGCGTGCTCGCTCGGGACGACGGGCGCACGATAGACCTCGTCCACCGCACCACGCGCGAGCGCGCCACTCGCGAGGGCGGAGTACGTGCGTGGATCGCTCGATACGTTGTCGACCGAGACGACGGCCGACTGCACCGTTTGCGCTTGCGACGAGTCGGCACGCAGCAGCACCACGAGGATGGCACCCGATCTTCCTCCGATCGCGCTGCTGAGTCCCGCGAATCGGTCGCGCTGGGCCGTGAGATTCGTCTGCGACGTCGCGAGCAGCGCGTCGAGCTGCTGCAGCGCCGTCTGCTCGTTGGTGAGAAGCAGCGCTTGCGCGCGCTCCTGCATTGTCTGGGCAATGAGGTGCTCGAGGCGCGCCTCTACTTGCGCACGCTGACCTTTCACATCGGCGAGCGCCTTCTCGGTCTGGTCGAGCTCCTTCGAGAGCTGGTCGCGCTTGGCCCTGTATTTGGGATCCGACTGCGCGAGCACGGTACCAGGAAGCGCAATCGCGAACGCGAAGGCCACCGCGGCCGCGGTAACCAGTACGTGTCTGGTCATGAGACTCGGTCCGCCATGTGGGAAGCGGTGAATCGGCATCGGCTTACGGTTTCGCCGGCGGCGGCACGCCGCGCTGTTGCTCCAATCGCTTCAGCCGATCCTCGAGACGACGCAGCGTTTCCTTCTCTTCTCGCAACTGTCGTTCAACCGCTGCGCGGCGCTGCTCGAGCTCGAGCAGATTTTGTGCCTCGTACCGGTCGAGCTCCGACTGAAGTGAGGCGACGCGCTGCTGCCGCTCGTTGATGTCGGCCAACAGTTGATCGCGCTCGTGTGCGAGCCGCTCGGCGCGCTTCTGCAGGAAGTCGCCGTGCACGAGCGCCATCAGGTTGCTCTGCCAGCCGAGCGTGAAGGCGATCTTGCGATAGTTGTAGAAGCGCTCCGGCGAGAGACCCGCCGAGGAAGGCTCGCTCGACCCGGCACCCAACTCCGTGACGTTGAAACCCGCGCGCAGCCCGCGATACACGGCAACCGCGCCGAGGTTGAAGTCCCACGCGTTGTTCTCGGCCATGACGTTGACGTGGAAGTCCGGCGTCACGGGAAAGTCCGCCATTGCGCCGTAGAAGAATCCGCCGGTGGGGTTCTTCGCGTAGGCGGCGCCGAGCCCGCCGTCATCGCTGAACAACCCGTTCCCTCCGCCGAGCGTAAGGCTGAGTCCCATGCCGTGGAATTGGTTGAACACCAGGCTCTTCGTGGCGACCACGTAGAGCGTCGGCGCGGTATCGAAGCCTTGGTGAAGCGAATCGGCCACGTGTCGCGAGTCCGGATCCTGGCCGTTCGGCGGAAGGATTGCGTAACCCATCCCAAAGCGATCGACGTGGCTGTACTTCCCGAGGTTCCGCACACCCACAGCGACGGCGGGAAACCATTTGAGGACACCGCCACGAAGATTCAGATCTTCCTCGGTTACCAACACGCCACGGAGGAAAAACCCGTACTCCGGGTTGCTGGAGTAGAACGCGACCCCGCCCTCGAGACGACCGAGGGCTGCGCCCGACAGGGTGAACTGCGAGTTCATCCGGTCGCTGAAGTTGACACTCGTCATGCCCGGGTCGGCGCGAAAGCGCTTCGCCGAATAGCTGAGCGAGAAATCGCCAGTGAGCGGGGACGCCCAGGCCACGGGGATGTCGATGAGCCCGGAGCCCCAGTAGAGCGTCTGTGGGAAATCCTGCTGGGCCGCCGCGCTGGTCAGCGGCGCGATGCCTAACGCCAGCCCGGCAAGCACCATCCGAACCTGCATCGTCAGCGACCCCCCGGGGGTTTCCTGGCTGGCGGCTGCGGCGGGCGGCCCTGCTCGATCTCCTTCAGCCGATCGTTCGCCCGTTTGACGGCGTCACGCTCGGCCTGCAGTTCCTGCTCGAGCTGCTGGCGGCGCTGCTCCATGCGTGCCAGCTCGCTGGAGCGCGCCTCCGTGAGATCCTTCTGCAGCTGCTCGATGCGGCGCTCCCGCGACGCGATCTCGTAGCGCAGCTGCTGGCTCTCCCGCGTCAGCTCGGCCACCTGCGAGCGAAGCACCATCCCGTGCGCGATGTCACGGACGTTCCCGAAGTACCCGATCGAGATGTTGAACTTCGCGTAATTGTATACGTTGAAGCCTTCGGCCTCGCTCTTTCGGCCGCCCTCCTCGAGCTCCGTACCGTAGAAGCCGATCGTCACGCCTCGCCACTCCGCGACGGCGCCCGCGTTCCAATCCCAGCCATCGTTTTCCGCGAGAACGGTCACGCTGCCATTGGACCACGGGTGCATAACGAGTCGGCTGCCCAGGAACAGGCCCTTGGCGATCGTCCCACGGTTGTTGTACTGGTCGCCGAGGCCACCGTCGTCACGAAAGAGCCCATTGCCGTAGCCGAGGCTGAACGACATGGACATCTGGCCGTTCTTCGAGTAGCCGGACAGCGGTACTTCCTTGGTCGCAACGGCGTACAGCGTCGGCGACGTCTTGAAGTCCGCATAACGCGACACGACGATCTCGTCGGACTGCCCCGTGCTATCGTATCGCACGTCGTGGCCAATCAGGAATCGATCTTCGTGCTTGAACTTGCCGATGTTACGCGCGCCGACGGAAAACGCCGGCATGTAGCTCCGGCCGAAATCGCCGTCGCGAATGAGCAGCGCCTGCCCGAAAAAGCCCCACTCGGGATTCTGGCTATAGAGCGATACGCCAACCGATGCGCGCCCACCCCAGTGCGTGTCGATCGCGAAGTTCGAGTTGAGGCGCGAGGCGAGGCTGTTGTTGGCGCCATTGTCGAACGACGGGATGTCCTTCGCCGAAATCGTGAGCCACGAGTCGGCGCTCCGCTGCGAGACCCACGCCACAGGTGTGTTGATGTAGCCGGCGCCGAACTGCATCGTCTGCGTGTACGGCTGCGGCGGTGGCTGCACCAGTTGGGCGCGCGCCGAGGATACGCCGACGCCGGTCGCACACGCGACCATCACCCACGCTCTCGTCCGCGGCGGTTGGCGCATCAGCCCTCCCGACTAGTGAAGCGACCCGGCGCTGGCTCGCGAAGCGACCGTGCGAACAACGACACAAACCACGGCATGACTACACCGGGAACACTCGCCTGTCGTCATGGACGTTGCATCGCCGGGACCGCGGCCGCGATTCCGGCGAGCGGGGGTGCAAGACGTATGCCCCATATTACTACCCATCGAACGGACAACGTAGCCTCGCACGTCACACGTGCGGTATCTTTCCGCGACGCAACTGCGGCATTTGCGGCTCAGCCGTTTCCTCGCGCGACCGACTCCGTCACGGTTCACCGTCCGATGAACATCGATCTCCGCATCGCTACCGGCACTCTTCTGCTCATCGCCAGCGCCGCATGCAAGGGCGCTGAGGACGCGCGCGCGAAAACACCGCCCGCAGCCAGTGCCCCACCGGCACCGGCTCTCGCTGCCGCGCCCGGCAACGCCGCCACGCCCGCAGCGGCGGGCGCCGTGCCCACGACCGACCCACTCGTGAGTCACGCTGACAGCGCTCGCATTCGCGGCAATCCCGCGGCGAAGGTCTGGCTGATCATCGCGAGCGACTTCCAGTGCCCGTACTGCAAGATGTGGCACGACTCGTCGGACCTCACCATCCGTCGCGACTACATCGACAACGGCAAAGTCCGGCTCGCCTTCGTCAACTTCCCGATCAACTCGCACGCGAACGCAATTCCAGCGGCCGAGTACGCCATGTGCGCCGCCGCGCAAGACAAGTTCTGGCAAATGCACGACTCCCTGTTCGCCTCCCAGGCAAAGTGGGCACCCCTGGCCAACCCCGCCTCCGCCCTGGAACAGGTCGCCGCTTCGGCCGGCGTCGACGTCCCCGCGCTCCGATCCTGCGTCGCCGCACACAAGATGCTGCCACTCATCGAAGCCGATCGCGAAAAAGCGCAGCGCGCCGGCGTGCGCGCGACCCCATCATTCTTCATCGGCACCCAGCTCCTCGAAGGCGTCCAGCCCATCGAAAATCTGAGAAAGGACCTCGACGCCGCGCTCGCGAGCGCCGGCGCCAAGCAGTAGCACAGCCCGCCACGCTCCGCACGCGCCGTGGACGCGGTCCTGCGCCTCGGGTACGACGCGGCCGGGAACCTCGCGCGAGCGCTCGCCGCGGTCACTCCCGCGAGCGACACGAAGCTGCTCCGCGCGCTGCGCGCTCGCCGAGGCATACGTGCTCGTTATGCAGCGTGGGCGCGCACCGACCGCGCCGCCGCCCGCACGCTGCTCTGGATGCACGCGCCATCCGTGGGGGAAGGGCTGCAGGCACGGCCGGTCCTGCAGCTCGCCCGTCGCGAACGACCAGACCTGCAACTCGCCTACACCTTCTTTTCGCCGAGTGCCGCCGCTTTCGCGCGAGGACTCGACGTGGACTTCGCGGACTATCTCCCGTTCGACACGGTCGGCGACGCTGAGGCGGCGCTGGACGCGCTGGCGCCGCGCGCGCTGGTGTTCAGCAAGCTCGATGTCTGGCCCAATCTCGCGCGCATCGCCGCCGAGCGCGGCGTTAGGCTCGGGCTCGTGAGCGCCACGCTTGCCGAAGGCTCGTCACGCCGGCGCGGCATGGCGGCGCGGCTCTTGTCGAACGCATACGCTCGCCTCGATGCGGTTGGCGCGATCGATGCGCGCGACGCCGAGCGGCTGGTCGATCTCGGAGTGCGGCGTGAGCGCATCGAGGTGACGGGCGACACGCGCTACGATCAGGTGTGGGCACGCGTGCGTGGCGTGGACAGGGCGATGGGACTTCTCGCAATGCTCACCAGTGAGCGGCCCACGCTCGTGGCGGGATCGACCTGGCCACCCGACGAGCGTCCCCTGCTCGCCGCGTGGTCACGGGTACACGCGGCGGTGCCGGACGCGCGTCTCATCATCGCACCGCACGAGCCGACGGAATCGCATCTGACGCCGATCGAGCGCTGGGCCGCCGAGACGCGCGTCCGCAGCGCCCGCCTCGGCGGCGATGACGCGCCTAACGCCGATGTCGTGATCGTGGATCGCACGGGCGTGCTTGGCGACCTGTACGCGCTCGCGACGGCCGCCTACGTGGGCGGCGGGTTCGGCACCGCTGGACTGCACTCCGTGCTGGAGCCGGCGGCGTTCGGCGTCCCCGTGCTGTTCGGGCCGCGCTACGCGAACAGCCGAGACGCGGAGCTGCTCATCGGTGCCGGCGGCGGCGCGTCGGAGGCAACGGAGTCCGGACTCGAGTCGCGGCTCCGCACGTGGCTGACGGACGACGCAACACGACGAGAAGCAGGACGCGCGGCACACGATCTCGTGGAGCGAGGGCTCGGCGCGGCCGAGCGATCGTGGAAGCTCGTCGCGACGCTTCTCGGCGCGTAAGCCTCGCTGCGCGGGCTCTCACGGCCTGATTCACCACAGCGGTCACAAAGGACACGAAGAACGCAGCGCCCCATGGTTAGTGGTTGAGACAGAGTTTCTGATCGCAACCACGACCGCTGGGCACGCAGACGGGCGCAACGACGAACGCTGAACACGCCGACGGCGCTGAGAACGCTGAACCACTCGCAGGCCTGCCCCGGTGCGCCCGCGGTCGGGCATGGTGCGAACGGCCCCGGGACTCACGCCTGCTCGCCACGCCCCATCACCAACCCTCAGCGGCTTCCGCGGCGGCGCGCAGCGCCGCCAGAGTCCTCAGCGTTCGTGGTTCCGTCGTGCTCCTTCCACGACGTCCCGGCAAGAGACTCGACTGGCGCCACAACGCCATCCTGAACTCAGATGCGCTCCACCTGGTCGGGCATGGACACGCCTAACGTTTAACCGTTCTCCGTGTTCTTCGTGACCTCTGCGGTAAGAAAATGCGACCCGGTGGAGGGCGGTGTGCCGCCAGACGGGCGGTGCCTACGCGCTCCCGCCCACGCGAGCAACCGTGTCGGCCGCGCGCACCACCGGGGTCTCGCCCGTCCGCGACACCGCGTTCTCCGACGGACGGTGCAGGAAGAACCCCTGCACCAGATGGACGCCCAGCCCCTTGACCGTCTCGTACTCCTCGGCGCGCTCGACACCCTCCGCGATCACCTTCGCGCCCTGGTCGTTGGCGAAACGCACCATCGTCTCCACCAGGTTCTGCTTGATGAAATTCGTGTCGATGCAGTTGATCAGCGAGATGTCCAGCTTGATGAAATCGGGCTCGAGGTTCGCAATGGACCCCAGCCCCGCGTACCCGCTCCCCGCGTCGTCGACGGCGAACCGATAGCCGCGCTCACGCAAGGCCTTCAGCCGCTCGCGAAACTTCGGGTAGTCCTTGATCGCCGTGCGCTCGGTGATCTCGATGACGACGCGCGACGGGTCGGCCACCTCGCGATCGAGCTGGCTGAATTCCGGGTCCGCGAAGTCGTGCGGGTCCACGTTGAGGAACAGGAACTCGCCACGCGTTAGGCGCTCCCGCATCGCCTCGATCGCCTTGCTGCGGCAGAGACGCCCGAGCTCCCACAGCAGGTCCGCCTCCGCGGCCACCTCGAACATGATCTCGGGACTGCGCAGCGTTCGGAGCGTGCCGCGCGCCAGCGCCTCGTACCCGTACACCTGCCGCGTGTCCGCCACCAGGATCGGGTGGAGGTCGATGTACACCGCGCGCTCCCGCAGGCTCCGTCGCAGGTCCTCCACGCGGCGGCCACGCTCGCGCTCCTCCACGCTCTTCGCGGCGTTCGCCGCCTCGCGAATCCCGCGATAAATGAGCCGCTGCAGCCGAATCTTCGGGTTGTAGTAGACGTGCGCCATGCCGACGTAAATCTCGAACAGCGATGCGATCTCTTCGCCGTGCGCCGCCTCGATCCGGCCGCCCACGTGGTCCTGCAGCCGCGCGACGAGCTCCGTAATGTCCGCGTCAGTGACCGCCGCGACGCCCGGTGGAGGCACGTGAAAGAACACGAAATCATCATCGTTCGTGAAGCTCACCATGACCCGCGACGACCGCAGTGCGCTCGCATCGAGGAACTCACGAACCGCCTGCGCCGTCGTCTCCAGCACCGCGTCGAGCTTCTCCCAGCCGTAGATCTCCTCGATCTTCGAGTAGCGAACGAAGTTGAAGTACAGCACGATCAACTCGCCGCGCTCCTTGATGAGCTGGCGTGAGCGCTCGATCATCACCGGCAAGGTCGGCAGGCCGGTGAGGTAGTCGTAAAGCATCTGCTCGTATTCGACGCGCTCGATGCGGTCCGCGAGCGCGGCGGCGGCCGGCGCCACGCGCGCCAGCGCCGACCTAACGCGTGACGCGATCTCCTCCGCCGACGCCGGCAGCAGGAACCACTCGTCCACGCGGAGCTCGATGCCACGACGACGCGCGACGTCGTTCGCGCACCCCACGATCACCGGCAGCGCCCGGGCGCGCGCACGCTCGACGATGTCGCGCAGGGCATTCGGATTGTCCGTCGTCGTGACGATGACGCGAACATCCGGAACCTCCTCGACCGATGCTGCCAGCTCGCGGTCGCGGCGAACTACAACGTCCCACGACTCGAGCAGCGCGGCCGCATCGCGAATGGACGCGTCGTCGCTATCGGTGAGAATTACCGGCTGGTTCACGCCGTCATGGCAATTGCTGGGAGCACCTCACGCGGCGCCCTGGAGCGCCGCAGCGTTCCGCTCCACGGTGCGTACCAGGCGTGGAAGATCGATCGGCTTCGTCACGTAATCATCTGCACCGGTTTGCAGCGCCTGTCGCTTGTCGTCCCATTG
>DASUGD010000104.1:0-9128 GCA_036274195.1 Gemmatimonadaceae bacterium
TGCGTTGGAACGATGAAATTCGACTCTGACCCCGTTTCCCCGTTTTGGCGAATGTTCAAAACATTGTGGACAATGTTCAAAACTTTGAGCGCGTCCGCCAAAACTCCTCATTCACCCGGACCGGCCTTCCCCAGCTCGTCGACTACGGTTGCGCTCGCCCTTTCGTAGTAGGCGCCACGCTTCTCGCCACGCACCACGAGCTCGCCGCGACGAACCAGCTTCTCCAGTACCGTCCGCGCCTCTCGGCCCTCGAGGCCACAGAGCTCGACCACCGCGGACCGGGTAATCCTGCCATGTAAGCCCACGTAGTCCAATATCTTACGTTCGCGCTCGCCAGCGTGCTCCGCCGCCACGTCCTCATCGAGGTCCTCCACACCCAGCGAGCGTGCGATCTGGGAAGTGAAATAGTAGACCCGCTCCCGCCGATCCTCCCAGGCGTCAAGTAACCCCGCCTCCAACAGTCGGTCGAGCACCGCCCGGGCCGGGCCCTCCATCCGCTGAACGATCCTCGCTGCCCGCCCAATCCCCAACGGCTCCTGGGTTCGCGCAATCTCATTGAGCAGGAGCAGCTCATCCACCGATAACCGACGACCCGGAACATCGCGCTCCGCCACCAGGCGGGTAACCCCGAAATTCGCCGGTCCGTCGTGCAGAACTACCTGCACCGTAGAGACACTAGAGCGCGAGTAATCCGGCAGTTGTCTGCCGTAGCGCAGCTGTCCCTCGAAAATCGTGTCAATCCCACGCCCGGTCCTCTCGACAAGGCCGATCCTTTTGAACGCGTCCGCCAAAACCGGATTTCGTGGCCGCGGCGGAGCCACCAGGATGTTGTCGAGGCGAACCTGGTCCGGGAAGCCACCCGGATTCGAGACCTCGATCTCATCACCCTCCCCGTTCGGCCCACCCGATTCGCGGATCTGCACGTGGACGGCGCCGAGTCTCGTGTAGTCCCGGTGGACGAGCGCGTTGTGGAGCGCCTCACGAAACCCCGAAGGACTATGAGCAGGGACGCCCACCCGAACCATCCCGACCGCCAGCTCATCCTCGTGATTTCGCGCGTCGAACCGGAGCCCGATCTCCTCCGCCGCCCGCACGAGCGGCCACCGCACGAACTCGTTCACCGCGATGCGCGTCCCTCGAAGCACCTGGAACGCGACCTCGTGATTCGGCACGTACCGCTTGATCGCCTCCTCGCGCCCGACCATGAGCAGCGCCGCCACTCGCACTCGCTCTACCCGATCGCCACGCTCTTTCCCTCCCTCACCCAGGCCAAGCGCGCGCACGATCTCCGCATCCGACAGGTCGAGCAGCGCGGAATCGGCTCGGCCGCGATTCAGCGCGATCGTCCGGCGCACGCGCTCGATCTCGAGTGGGTCGAGATCTTCCCACCTGGCCTCCGGGACGACGAGCGCCGTGTAGTCGAGAGCGCCGCGCGTCGCTTCGCGACCCTGGATCTCGTGCACCAGAAACGGAACACAAACCGGCCGCCCGTGCGCGTCGGTCCCTCGCCGGCGATAGACGCCCTCGCTCGTCGACGTTACGGGGCGACCCGCAGGGATCTCGATGACGAGAATCTCCACGCCATCGATCGCCATCACACTGCACTCCACCGGGCAGCTCGGAACCGTCCGCCCCGAGATCATGAGCGCGACGCGATGCGCGTCCGTGTAGGAACCATGCCGGTGGTGTACGCCGGTCGCGCGGCCATCGTCATTCACGCCAACGAGCACCACACCGCCGTGACCGTTGGCGAGACACACCGCCGCGTCCACCAGCTGATCGTCAGCCAGCGGGACATCGCTTTCAGGCAGGAATTCGACTGTGAACTGCTCCCCACCCGTGAGCAGCCGGCGGAGCTCTTCGACGGTAATCACGCCATGAACCTATCGCGTGGCCAGCAATCGGGAATCGGGAATCGGGAATCGAACTGCTGGTGCCGGCACCGGAGTTAGCGCGTCAGCCCAACTCCCGGCATGATCCCGGTGTAGGTCCCGTCATCCACCGCCACCTTGCCGTTGACGATCACGTACTTCATCCCGGTCGCCAGCTCCGTTGGCTTCTGGTAGGTCGAGCGGTCCTTGAACGCCGCGTCGTCGAACACGACGACGTCGGCGTACTTCCCCGTCGCCAGAAAGCCGCGGTCCCTGATGCCGAACGTCTCCGCGGTCAGCGCGCTGGACTGCCTAACGAACTGCTCTGGCGTGAGCACCTTCTTCTCCCGCACGTATTCGGCCCACTTTTTCGGGAACGTCCCGTACTTGCGCGGGTGACCGGCCGAGCCGTCCGACCCCGTCATCACCCACGGCCGGCGCATGAAAGCGACGATGTCCTTCTCGTCCATGTTGAAGGAGGCGACCGACGCGTCGCCCGCGACGATGATCTGGATCGCCGCCTCGACCGGGCTCACGTCGCGCGCTTTCGCGACATCCTCGAGCGTCCGCCCGAGAATCGACGTGTCGCGCGTCGAGGTGATGAGCAGCGACGTCGCGCCGCCGCGCCGGCGCAGGTTCTCCGTCATGTCGGTCACGAGCCGCGCCTTCGTCGCCGGGTTGGCCACGCGCGCGCGCAGCGAGTCGCGCCCACTAACCTCCGCCCAGCGCGGCAGGAGCGACGCGCCAACGGAAGACCCCGATGCCGTGTACGGATACTGGTTGGCACTGACCCTGTCGCCGGCCTTCTGCGCCGCCTCGATGATCGCGATCGCCGAGTCGGAGCGGCCCCACACGTCCGTGCCTAACGCCTTGATGTGCGAGATGTGCGAGGCCATGGCGGCATCGTGCCCGATGCGGATCGCCTCGCGGATAGCCGCCAGCAAGCCAACCGAGTACGAGCTCTCATCGCGCAGGTGTGTGTCGTAGATGCCGCCATACTTCGCGGCCACTTTCGCGAGAGCGACGACTTCGTCCGTCGTCGCGTAGCTCTGGGGAGCGTAGTACAGCCCGGTCGACATGCCAAGCGCGCCCTCGCGCATCCCCTTGTCCACCAGGGCACGCATCGAGTCCAGCTGCGCACCTTCGGCCTTCGCGTCCGACATGCCCATCACGGCCTGGCGAACGCTCCCAAACCCCACGAGCAACGCGCCATTGGACCCGATGCCGCCGGCTTTCCACTTCGCGAGCGTGCGAGCCACCTCGTACGGGCCACCGCCATCGTTTCCGGTGATGACCGTCGTGACGCCCTGCATCAGGTAGTCCGTGTTCGCACGGCGCTTCGGGTCGTCGCTCGACAGGTCCTCGAGCGTGTGCGTGTGTGGGTCGATGAACCCCGGCGCGACGATCAACCCACGGGCGTCGATCGTCCGTCTGGCCCGGAGGTTCGCGCGTGTTGCATCACCGACGAAGCTGATCCGGTCCCCAGTGATCGCCACGTCGGCGGCCCGGACCGGTGCCCCGGTTCCATCGATGACTCGACCGTTTCGAATGAGGAGGTCGGCGAGCGTACGTTGAGCCGAGAGCGGACGGATGGCCGGGACTGACAGTCCGAAAGCCACCAAAGCGATCGCGACAGCGTAGCGCAGCCTGCCTCGCATGCGCCCGCAGGGACGAAGGGAGTCGGTCATCGCGCAAAGTTGCGTCGGTGGCGCGAGACGAAGCCAGTGTTTCGTGGACACCGCGAACCCTTTGAGGCCGTAGGGGCATCAAAACCGTGGGTGCGTGTGACCATCACACGATTGGAAGCAACCCGCCCGCGCTGCCGTCTGTCCTATTCGGAGTCCCTCATTCCACGAGGCGCCGCGACGTGCAAACCGCGACCGCAACCTCCCTGCTCCTTCCACCTCCTCTCGCCGCCGATCTCGGGAAGCATACCCGAGCCGAGGTCACAACCGGTGAATCGGGATCGCGGGTCACCCGGTTCGAACGATCGGGGTCGGCGGTGTTTCTCAAGTCTCACGCCCTGGGAACCGCACCGGGCAGTCGGCCCCTGTTCGACGAAGCAGAGCGCCTCAGTTGGATGCACGCCGTCGGGCTGCCGGTGCCCGCCGTGCTCCAATACCACGAGTGGAAAGGACACGAGTACCTGCTCCTCACGGCGGTTCCCGGAGTGGACGCATCGGTAGCTCGCCCTCCCGAACAGCATGACGCGCTCGTCACTGCGCTCGCGGCCGGACTTCGTGCGCTGCATGCGACGAACATCAGCGCGTGCCCGTTCGACCAGTCGCGCCGCGTCCGCGTGGCAGCGGCCGAGGCACGTGTGCGGGCCGGACTGGTGCGGGAGGAGGATTTCGACACGACTCGTCAGGGACGAACCGCCGTGGACCTGTACTCGGAGCTCGCTGGCCGGTCTCCAGCATCGGAGGACCGGACGTTCACCCATGGCGACTACTGCCTGCCTAACGTCATCGTGGCCGAGGACGGCGCCGGGGGTTTCAAGGTGAGCGGCTTCGTGGATTGCGCCAACGCGGGCATCGCCGACCGCTACCAGGACCTGGCCCTGTGCGCCCGAAGCGTCGCCGCCGACCTCGGCGAGGAATGGGTGCAGCCGCTGTTCGCCCGCTACGGCCTCGACCGCGTGGACCAGGACAAGCTCGCGTACTACCAGCTGCTCGACGAGTTCTTCTGAGCGATCTCACAGACCCCTTGTTGACTTAGGCATGGCCGCCATCCTATACTCTGTTCACTTAGGGGTGCGGAGGCGACCATGGCCGGTTCCGATCTGTTCACCGGAACGCTCGACATTCTGATCCTCAAGGCCCTCACCTGGGGCCCGCGGCACGGGTACGCGATCGGGCGCTGGATCCGCGAGACGACCGACGAGGTGCTGGCCGTCCAGGAAGGAGCGCTGTATCCCGCACTGCATCGCCTGGAGCGGCGAGGCGTGATCTCCGAGTCGTGGGGCGAAACGGATACCGGCCGCCAGGCCAAGTACTACACGCTCACCGCCGCCGGCCGCGCCCATCTGCGGGCGGAGTCCGCCCGCTGGACGGCGTATTCGCGCGCCGTGACCCGCGCGCTCGCCGTCAGCTCCGCCTAACGACCCCTACGACTGGATGCGGCCATGAAGCACACCTTTCGACTCAGCGAAACGCGCCCGGACGTGCGCCGCGACGTGAGCGACGAGATCCGGTTTCACCTCGACATGCGGACACAGGAGCTGATCGAGCAGGGTATGTCCGCCGAGGAGGCGCGGCGCGAGGCTCGGCGCCAGTTCGGCGATGTCGCGACCATCGAGGCCGAGTGCCGCGATGAGCGCCGCGCGCGCGCCCGCGAGCGCAACCGCCGCGAGTGGTGGCGCGGCCTCGCCATGGATCTCCGATACGCCATGCGGTCCCTGCGGATGAATGCCGGCTTTGCCGCCGCGGGTGTGCTCACGCTCGGACTCGGCATCGGTGCTGCCGCGGCCGTGTTCACGGTCGTGGACGGCGTTCTGCTTCGACCGCTTCCGTACGCCGACCCATCGCGTCTCGCGATGGTGTGGCTCTCCAGCTCGACCGCCCAGGGCGGGGGCGAGCTTCCGCTGTCCAGCGGCCTCTATGTCGAGGCGCGCGATGCGGTAACGGGACTGTCGACGACAGCGGCGTTCCGGTCGTGGCCCTTCGTCCTGAGCGGCGAGGCGAACGCCGAGCCGGAACAGATCGCCGGTGCGCGCGCCGAACCGGCGCTGTTCGGTACGTTAGGCGTCCGGCCGGTGCTGGGGCGCACGTTCACGCCTGACGAGGGCCGGCCTGGTGGCCCTCGGGTCGTCGTGATCTCCTACTCGCTCTGGCAACGGCGGTTCGGCGGCGCGCGCGACGTCATCGGCCGGATGGTGACGCTGAGCGGCGAGCGGTATTCGATCATCGGCGTCATGCCGCGCGGGTTCGGGTTCCCGAGAGGCGCCGAGCTTCCGTCGGGACTGCAGTTCGGCACGCGGACCGACCTCTGGGCGCCGCTGTCGTTCACCGATCGGGATCGGCGAACGTACGGGACGCTCAACCTGGCGGCGGTCGCCCGACTCACGCCTGGTGTCACACCCGCTGCAGCCCAGGCCGAGGTCGATGCGTTGGCCAAGCGGCGTTTCAAGGAGCTCGGCCTGCCTGACGGGCGGTTCGCCTACACGATTGTCGGGCTCGAGGAACAGGCCGCGCGATCCATTCGGCGAGGACTTCTCGTGCTGCTTGGCGCGGTGGGATTCGTCCTGCTCATCGCGTGCACGAACGTCGCGAACCTTCTCATCGCGCGAACCGGGGCGCGAGAGCGCGAGTTCGCCGTACGGGCCGCGCTCGGCGCCGGCCGCACTCGTATCGTGCGGCAGCTCGTCACGGAGAACATCGTTCTCGCGTTAGGTGGCGCGGTGGTCGGCGTCACGATCGCCGTCTGGGGCTCGCGCGCCATGCTGTCCCTCGTGCCCGGGAGCTTGCCGCGGGCTGACGACGTCGCCGTCGACGATCGCGTGGTCGCTTTCGCGTGTGCCGTGGCCGTCGCCGCCGGCATCGCGTTCGGCATCGCGAGCGCGCTCCACATCGGGCGACGGAGCGTCGCGGCCACGCTTCAGAGCGGCGGTGCGCGCCTCACCGGGAACGCGCACCAGCGAATTGGTCGTCGCCTCATCGTCGCGTCGGAAGTGGCGCTGTCGGTCGTGCTGCTCGTGGGGGCCGGACTGCTCGCAGGGAGCTTTGCCCGCCTGCAGCGTGTCACGCCCGGGTTCGATCCCAATGGTGTGCTGACCGGAAACGTCGTCTTGCCGGTCGGCGCCAGCTTCGACCCCGTGCGTGACGGACCGGGATGGCAACGATTCTTCGACCAGTTCACTGCTCGGCTCGATGCCCTCCCGGGCGTCACCCACGCCGGCGCGGTGAGCTCGCTGCCACTCTCCGGCGCGGTGGAGTCAGGCGGGTTTTCCGTCGAGGGCCGCGCGCGGCCGCAACCAGGTGAAGAACCGGTCGCCGACTACTCGGTCGTGAGCGGCGACTATTTCGCCGCCATGGGGATTCGCTTACTCGGTGGACGAACGTTCGATGGTCGTGACAGGAGCGACGCACCGGGCGTGGTGATCGTGAACCGCGAGCTCGCGCGCCGTCACTTTCCAGGTGTGTCGCCGATCGGACAGCGGCTCCGCACCGGATTCGATTTCTCGAGTGGTGCGGAGCCCCGTGAGATCGTCGGGGTCGTTGAAGACGTGAAGCAGACGACGCTCGACGCCGAGACCAATCCGGCGGCGTACGTGCCGGCAACGCAGATGCCGTATCCGTTCATGTCGGTGGTCGTCCGCGCCAAGTGCGCCGCCGGCTCGACTGCGTGCGACCCCATGGCAGTGCTTCCGTCGGTTCGGCGAGAGCTCGCGCGCCTCGACGGCACGCTCGCCCTGTCCGACGTGCGTCCTCTCTCGAGCGTCTTCGCCGATTCCATCGCGCGGCAGCGATTCAGCATGGCAGTGCTGGGCGTGTTCGCGACGCTCGCCCTGCTGCTCGCGCTCGTGGGTTTGTACGGCGTCATTGCGCTCAGCGTGGGCCAACGCCGGCGCGAGATCGGCGTCCGAATGGCGCTGGGTGCACAGCCGCGCGATGTGCTCGCGTTGGTGCTCGGCGAAGGGATGCGTGTGACGCTCATCGGCGTCGCGATCGGCTTGACGGGCGCGCTCGCACTCACTCGCGTGCTTCGGAGTCTGCTGTTCGACATGAGCACGACAGACCCACGGTTCTTCGCCGGTGCGGCGCTTCTCGTTGCCATCGTGTCGCTCGCCGCAACGTACCTGCCTGCCCGCCGCGCGCTCGGCGTCGATGCGACGACCGTGCTACGAGACGCGTGATCAGATAGCTAATAGCTATCTAGCGTTCATCGGCCGCCGACGCCCAGAGATGCAGCGTCACGTATCCGCGCCACGGCCGCCAGCGTTCGGCAACCTCGAGGATCGATTGCCGGGCTACGCCCGCCGCCTGCATGCGCTTGATCACGCCCAGATCCGCGCTCGGGAACGCGTCCCGGTCGCCTAACGCCCGCATGCGCACGTAGGACGCCGTCCACGGGCCAATGCCGGGGAGCTGCTCGAGCGACGCCTGTGCTTCGTCGGCAGAGAGGGACCGAAGCCGCTCGAGATCCAGCACCCCATCCGCGATGCGACGAGCAGCACCATGCAAGGTCGCGGCACGTGTCCTCGTCAGGCCGAGCTCGCGCAGTCGATCCGCGCCCGCCTCGGCAACGTCGGCGGGAGTCGGGAACGCGAGAAAGCCGGAGCTGCGCGCGCCTGGTACCGCGCGCGAAAAGAGGCGCACCAGCCTATCGGTGATCGTGCTCGCACCTGCGACGCTCACCTGCTGTCCCAGGATGGCACGTGTCAATCCCTCGAAGGGATCCAGAAGTTGTGGAAGCCGGATTCCGGATCGGCGTCGGACGATGCGCGCGAGAATCGCGTCTCGTCGGGCGAGCCGGTGAAAGGGTGCGAGGTCGACATCCAGATCCAGCATGCGCCTAACGGCTGCCTCGAGCGCGCCGGGCTGCAGCTTTGGGCGCGAGCTGGCGACGAGCACGCGCTGCGCGCGATCTCCGGCAGGCGCACGGCGCACGACTTCGGCAAGCGTCAACGTCACTGGCTTGCCGTTCACGCGCACCGATCGGTGGTACGCGCGCTCACGAACCGTTTCGAGCGAGGCGACGGTCCGGGCGGCGAGGAACCCGAGCACCCAGTCGAAGTCGAAGTCCGGCGGGAGCGCGATGTGAACGGCGGTGTTGTTTCGCGAAGCCATCGCGCAAAGCTATCCCGGCGGTCGCCCCAGGCGACCCGATTCGCGCGACTCGATCGCTAGTAATGTCCGCCTGCTCCGCCGCCACCAGCCGACCCGCCGCCAAAGCTGCCGCCCCCGCCCCCGCCCCCACCCGATCGCCCCGAGCCTCCGGAACTGACCTGTACGCGCGGAATCATCCGGGTGTACGTGCGGCCCCAACCGCAGTTTTCGCAGTGCTCGGTGACCTGCTCACTGCCCTCGTGACTCGTCGTCGCGCGGACCAGCGTTCGCGCCTTCGTCTCGAGCGTGCGGCGCCCGCATGACTGGCACTTCGAGTAGCGGCTGAACCACGCCTTATGGGGGATGATCGACACGTGCTGACAGGTAGGGCACACCCACACGTCGTAGTTCACGCTCTTGAGCCGCTCCTCGAGTCGTTGACCGCTGTCGAGTTGGGCGTCGTCGGCCTGCTCGTCGAGACGGACCATCT
>DASUGD010000105.1:0-2445 GCA_036274195.1 Gemmatimonadaceae bacterium
TTGTCCCGCCGATCGCCCGGAGCGACGTACGCCTCCATGCCGATGATGGGCTTGACGCCGGCTTTCTTCGCCTTCTCCTGAAACTCCCAGGCGGCGTGGAGGTTACCATGGTCGGTGATCGCCAGGCCGGGCTGCTCGAACTCTTGCGCCCGCCGGATCAAGTCATCGATCCGGTTCGCGCCATCGAGGAGCGAGTACTCCGAGTGGCAATGAAGATGAACGAAGGACATCTTGGTCAAGGTAGCGGCCCGAACCCGGCACTGTCAACGAAAACGCCACATTTCGACTTCTCATAAGTGCCGCTACGCCAACGTATTACGTGGAAGCTGATCCGCCGAGTCGGCGTCGTCCTGATGGGTATGGTCGTCGGCTATTTGGTGCTTTCGCCGACCGGGCGCTATCTCGTTCGCGCCGCGTGGGCCGAGGCGGGAATCCTGCGCCGAAGGCGGCCGATCCTCGACATCGTGACCGACACGACGACCAAGCCGGCAGTGGCGAGTCGCCTGCGGCTGGTGCTCGATGCACGCGCCTTCGCTGTCGATTCGATTCGCCTTGTGGCGAAGGAGAGCTTCACGACCTACACGCAGCTGGACCGCGATACGCTCGTGCTCGTGCTGTCCGGAGCGTATCGCGATCGGCTCAGGTCGTACACCTGGTGGTTTCCCGTCGTCGGACGAGTGCCCTACAAGGGGTACTTCGACTTCTCGGCCGCAAAGGACGCGGCGCGCAAGCTCGGTGAGTCGGGCTTCGATATCTACCTGCGGCCTTCGCCGGCCTTCAGCACGCTCGGATTCTTCAACGATCCGCTCCTTTCGACGGCGCTCAGCGCCGACACGGTGGACCTCGCGAACACGGTGATTCACGAGCTGACGCACAACACGTTCTACGCGTCGGGCCAGGCAGTATTCAACGAATCGTTCGCGAACTTTGTAGGCGCGCGAGGCTCGGCGTGGTTTTTTCGGACGCGTGGTTCGTCCGCGGCAGCGGATCAGGCGGACGCCCGCTGGTCGGACGACAAGGTTCTGGCGCGCTTCTGGGCGCAGCTTTATCGCGTGGTGGATTCGGCGTTCAAGGCGCACCCGACGGACTCGCTGGCCCGTCTTGCCGCTCGCGATACGTTGTATGCGCGCGCGCGACGACAGCTGGTCGACAGCGTCGGTCCACAACTCCGCACGATTCCCCCGCGCGCACTCGAGCGTATGCGACTCGACAATGCCGCGCTCCTCGCGCACCGGCTGTACAACACCGACCTCGATTTGTTCGATCAGGTCTGGGCGCGAGAGAACGGCGATCTGCGTCGAACGATCCAGCTCGTGATCGACCTCGCGAAGCTCAAACCGAAGGAGCCGTTCGTCGGGATCCGCGAGTGGCTCACTCGCTACGCCGCGCCGCGATAACGCGGCGGCGGTCTCACACTTCCTGCGGCGTCGCCGAGAGTGACAACGCGATGGCGCGCGCGAGGCGGTTCCAGCTGGCCGTCTCTTCACCGAGCCGCTTCCGGCCCGTCGCGGTGAGGTGATAATACTTGGCTTTGCGGTTGTTCTCGGAGACGCCCCAGTCGCTCGAGATCAGGCCTTGATGTTCGAGCCGGTAAAGGGCGGGGTAGAGTGCGCCCTGCTGAATCAAGAGCGCGCCGCCGGAGATCTGCTGAATCCGCAGCAGCACACCGTAGCCGTGCAGCTTGCCGAGTGAGACGGCCTTGAGAATCAGAAGGTCGAGTGTTCCAGGAAGCAGGCCGGCCGGGTCGGGCATCGGGTCTCCTATGGCGCTTAGGAGAAGGTAGGACGCTACTCCTATGGCGTCAAGGAGAGAAAAGCGGAGGCGGGTGGTGGGTGCTTTGTGTGTGGGTTGCGAGTGGTTTGGTGTTAAGGTGGACCGCGACGGGTCGGGCGCGGTCAAGCTGCGTGCCGCGAGAGGTCGCGATGCGGCAACGCCGCGTTCCGTTGCGCCTGGGTGAAATGGGATCGTGATGAGTCGGCGGAAAGCCCGTTCATCATTCGCATCGTGCAAAATTTCAGGAACCTGCGAGCGTGGCGGGAGGCGCTATCGTTGGCGATCAACGTGCGCCGGGCAGCGAACCTCTTTCCTCGGCGAGGTTACACCGATCTGAAGTCGCAGCTGATTCGCGCCGCGGAGTCGATCGTGCACACCATCGTGGAAGGCTGCGGGGCCGCGTCACAGCGAGAATTCGCGCGGTTTCTCGAGATGTCGATCAAGTCGACAACCGAGGTAGAGGGACAGATTCTGATGTCCCGAGCCTACGGGATTCTGGAAGACACCCATCTCCGCTCGTTGGAGGAGCAAACGATCAACGTCCGCAAAAGCATCATAAACCTTCGCAAACGCGTCCTCGAAACGATCACGGACGGTGACGAGGATTGAACCGTCGGTGAAATTGCTGCGCCGACTCGACCCGTCGCGGTCCACCTCCACACCAAACCACTC
>DASUGD010000106.1:0-50903 GCA_036274195.1 Gemmatimonadaceae bacterium
AAGCCGTGCAGTGTTGCAGCGAGCTTAGAACTTGAAGCCGAACGTGAGCGGCATGAAGTTCATGTTGCTGCCGTCGGTGAAGACCGAGTTGAAGCGGGTTTCCACGAACGTCTCGAACCCGCTCAGGTTGAAGTTCAACCCGGCGCCGGCGTTGAGGCCCATCTTCGTGTCCGACTGGCTCGCAGTGACGCCATCGAATTCGGCCGATACCTTCACGCGATAGATACCGAGACCACCGATCGCATAGGGGCGGATCGAGCCCGCCTTGTTGCCGAACGGCATCACGGCGTTTCCGACGAGGTTCAGCATGCTGAAGTTGCCATCGACGCCGTCGACCCCGAAGTCCTTGAGGCCGTTCCGGTTATACGCGATTTCGCCGCGCCAGCTGACCGGCATCGACTTTGGCGTGTACTCGAACAAGCCACCGATGTGGTAGCCAGTGTTCGCCGCATCGCCGAAATCCCCGAGCGGCATGGACGCGCCGAGGTCCCCACCGAACTTGTACGACTTGCCGACGTTGCCCTGAGCCTGTGCGGTCGCTGCGATCAGCAACGCGCCACCCGCCATGACGGCGCGGCCGAAAAACCGATGCATGTGAATCTCCTGTTGAGAGGGTCACGCGGCCAACGGGCGACCGCGCAGCGCGCGGCCGAGCGACTCACGCGCGTTAGGCTACCGTGTCTCTGACGGCCGTGGTGCCGAGGCTCCAATCGCCGCCCTTCCACCTTGAGACGACCTTGCCGACCAAAGGTCGCAAGAGAATCACGCCGTTTGCGTCACGGGGCATCACACCGCCGACACGCACTGTCACTGCATAACGCGAAGCCCGGGCGAATGTGCGATGCGTCACGGTCGATACCCGGCAAAGCGCACGGCCGCGATTCTCTCCGACGGGAGAATCGCGGCCGTAGCCGGACTGTTCGCAATGGCCAGCCCCTGCAGCGCGCGCCGGGATCCCGGCCGCGCAACCATCCCCTCGCTAGAACTTGAAGCCGAACGAGAGCGGGATGAAGTTGGTGCTGTTTTCGTCCGTGAAGACCGAGTGGAAGCGCGCTTCGACAAACGCGTCGAAGCCGCTCAAGGCAAACTCGAAACCACCGCCGACGTTGATGCCGAACTTGGTCTCCGAGTTGCTGATGTCGATGTTCTGAAAGCTCGCCGACGCTTTCACCTTGTAGAGCCCGAGGCCGCCGATGATGTACGGCCGGGACGTCTTCGTCTTGTCGCCGAACGGATAGAGCGCGTTGGCGACGACGTTGAACATGCTGAAGTTGCCGTCGAGGTTCCCGATACCGGGGACCTGGCCGCTGAAGTAATCATCCTTGAGGCCATTCCGGTGGTACGTGAGCTCGCCGCGCCAGGTCACCGGGAAAGACGGTTGCTTGTACTCGAACAGGCCACCGAGATGCCATCCAAGGTCCGCGCCGTCGCTGAAGTTACCGAGCGGGATGGTTCCGCCCAGCATGCCGCCAACCTTCCATGGGCGGGCCGGGGCGTTCGACGTTCCCTGAGCGTCTGCGGCTGCCGCGATCAACAACGCGCCGGCGCCGATGACGAAGCGGCCAAGAAACCGGGGCATGGAGCTTCTCCTGTCAAAAGTTGGCGCGATCCAATCCCTCCGCGCAGCGGGCAATATAGTGAGTCATGCGCGTTAGGCCACTGCCGCCACGCGCTCACGTGATCGGTTGACGGTTACTCTGGCCTACTTCGCGATGGTGAAATACTCGATGCGCCCCGCCGTGAACCGGGGCACCGCAAGGACGTTGCGCTTCGTGTCGACGCCGATGTCCGCCGGCCCATCCACGTTCGCCACCACCTTCCGGAATGCGCCGTTCGCGATCACGCTCACCGACGAATCCGCCCAGCTCGAGACGAGCACCCGCCCGTCGCTCAGCACCTCGACGCCATCGTAGCCGCCAGGACCTGTGGCAATCGGTGTCACGGTGGTATCACCGTCCTTCCACCCCGAGACGGTCTTGTCGGCGAATGGCCCGAGCACGAACCGGCCGTTCGCGCCGTCCCACGCAATGCCATTCGGACTCTTGAGCGCCGAGTCGCTCGCGATCGCGACCGAGACCTTGCGGGCGACAACCTTGAAGATCTGGTCTCGGCCTGGGTGGGTCGTGGCGCCCTTGGCGTCGAACCTGATGCCGGTATCCGTGATGTAAATGACGCCGTTCGGGCCGGCGACGACGTCGTTGAGGAACGTGGCCTTCAGCGCACGGAGGTCGAGGTTCGCGATCACCGCGCCCGTACGCTTGTTGAACGCGCGGACGGCGTCGATGTCCGCGACCCAGAGCGTGTCGCCAACCACGGCCAGGCCCTTTGGCGCATTCAGCGTTGCGCCGTTCTTGCCGCCTTGCACCAGCATCTTCACCGACGACGTGTTTCCGGCGTCCACCTGCACGATGAACCCGTTGCCATCCTTCGCCGATGGATTCCCGTTGATGTTCGACACGAAGTACGCGTCGAGGTCCGCGTCGTAGCGGACCGACTCCGGCGTCTTCATGCTGTCGGTGGCGCCGGCGCTCGCGAACATCGCCGGCGCGGCGGCTGCCGCGGTGTCTGCCGCTTTCATGGTGGCGCTGTCCGTGGTCGCTTTCTCGCCGGATGAACAGCCGGCGAGGCCAATGAAAACCGGCACGAGCGCGAGGGGAACCGTGCCCGGAAGCGCGTGAATGTTGCTGCGCATGAGTTCCTCAACAGGGGCTGGAGAAGGTAGGAACGTTATTGACTCGTCAATTACAAGGGCAGAGCAGGCGCCTTGTGCGCGGGCCACCTTGCCGCGCGGGGTGGGGCTGGCTACATCGGAACGTCCTTGCTAGAGCAACCCTCCGGAGGAGTGGAATGACCCTCTCGTCGCCAGTGCGCGCCGCGCTACGCCCTGTTGGTTTCACGCATTTGTTGGATATCGCCGGCCGCGCGGCACTGCGCCTGGCGTTGGTGACCTTCGCCCTTCCGCTCGGGGCACAGGCCCCGTACGACACCACCGCGTTCGCGGCGCTCAAGTGGCGCGAAGTCGGCCCCTATCGCGGTGGCCGATCGGTCGCCGTGGCGGGGTCGGCGCAGCGCCCGCTCGAGTACTGGATGGGAACGACCGGCGGGGGCGTCTTCAAGACGACCGACGGCGGCATCAACTGGCAGCCGATGACCGACAAGTACTTCAGCGGAACCATCGGGGCCGTGACCGTCGATCCGAAAAATCCCGACGTCGTGTGGGTTGGCGGCGGCGAGACGTGCATCCGCGGCAACGTCTCGCACGGCGATGGCGTGTGGATGACGAAGGATGCCGGAAAGACGTGGAGCTACATGGGGCTCAAGGAGACGGAGCAGATCGGCGCCGTCGCCATTGATCCCCGGAACTCCGACGTCATCTACGTGGCCGCGCTCGGCCCCGCGTTCGTCGCGAACGAGCATCGCGGTCTGTTCAAGTCCACGGACGGTGGCAAGACGTGGAACAAGGTCCTGTTCGTGAACGACTCCACCGGCGCCGTGGACTTTCAGTTCGATCCGTCGAATCCCGACGTCATGTACGTCGCCTTCTGGCAGGCGGGTCGCACGCCATGGGCGCTGTCGAGCGGCGGCGCGGGGAGTGGTCTCTACAAGAGCACCGACGCCGGCAAGACGTGGACGAACCTGACGAAGACGGCGAAGGGGTTCCCGGCGGGCATTTACGGCAAGATCGGGATCGCGGTCTCGCCGGTGAAGCCGAGCCGGGTGTGGGCGCTCGTGGAGCACGATTCGGGTGGCGTCTATCGCTCGGACGACGCCGGCGCCACGTGGCAGCTCGTGAACAACGAGCGGAAGCTTCGCCAGCGCGCGTGGTACTACACGCACATCTACGCCGACACGCGCGATACGAACATGGTGTACGCCCTCAACGTGGGCTTCTTCCGCTCGCGCGACGGGGGCAAGACGTTCCCGCAGTCGCTCAACCCGCCGCACGGCGACAACCACGACCTGTGGATCGCGCCTAACGATCCGAACCGCATGATCGAGGGGAATGACGGGGGCGCGAACGTGTCGTTCAACCAGGGGAGAACGTGGAGCGAAGAAGACTTCGCCACGGCACAGTTCTACCACGTCGCCACGACGAACGAATTCCCGTACAAGATCTGCGGCGCGCAGCAGGACAACTCCACGTTATGCGGGCCGAGTCGCAAGCCTGGCGGGATCGCGACCTCGGATTGGGTGGACGGTGGCGGCGGCGAGTCCGGCTACGTCACCCCGCATCCGACGAAGCCGAATATCATCTTCGCCGGCAGCTATGGCGGCCTGATGACGCGGAAAGACCTGACCACGGACTTCCAGCGCGACATCACCGTGTGGCCGGACAACCCGATGGGCTACTCGTCCGAGGACATCAGGGTCCGCTTCCAGTGGACGTATCCGATCGTGTTCTCGCGCCACAACCCCAACGTGCTCTATGCCGCGGGGAACTACCTCTACCGATCGACCAACGAAGGCGAGAGCTGGACCCGCGTGTCGCCTGACCTGTCGCGGCACGACTCTACGACGATGGGCGCGTCGGGCGGGCCGATCACGAAGGACCAGACGGGCGTCGAGACCTACGCGCTGATCTTCGCCTTCGACGAGTCACCGGTCACGGCAGGATTGCTCTGGGCGGGTACGGACGACGGATACATCTGGGTCTCGCGTGACAACGGCACGAACTGGACGAACGTGACGCCGAAGGACATTGGCGACTTCACGCGCATCTCCATCATCGAGCCGTCGCGCTACGCCTCGTGCGGCGCCTACGTCGCGGCCAACCGCTACCAGCTCGGCGACAAGCAGCCGATCCTGTACAGGACGGCCGATTGCGGGAAGAGTTGGACGAAGATCGTCTCGGGCATTCCGGAGACCGAGTTCACGCGCGTCATTCGCGAGGACCCGGTGCGGCGCGGGATGCTGTACGCCGGTACGGAGCGCGGCGTGTGGGTGTCGTTCGACGACGGCGCGCGGTGGCAGTCGCTGCAGCGCAACCTGCCGCCGGTACCCGTGCACGACATGACGATCAAGGAAGGCGATCTCATTGCCGCCACCCACGGACGCGGCTTCTACGTTTTGGACGACCTCTCGGCCCTTCGGCAGCTGTCGCGCGCGATCGTCGCAAAGAGCGCACACCTGTTCAAGCCCCGCGATGCCTACCGGATCGATTGGGGTGGTGGCTTCTTCGGCGGCGGGGGCGGGGGAAGTCCCACCGGCGCGAATCCGCCGTCCGGCGCGACCGTCTACTACTGGCTCGACAAGGCGAACCAGGTCGTTACCCTCGACTTCCTCGACGCGCAGGGAGCACTGATCAAGTCGTTCACGAGTAACCCGGACTCGTTGACGCTCGCCGATAGCCTGCGCGGCGAGCAGCAGAAGGCGGCGCGACGAGATAGCCTCACGAAGGCCGGCCTCTCGGCCGATAGCGTCGAGAAGTTGATGGCCGCCGCGGCGGCGCCGCCCGAAGGCGGGCGGCCGGCGATCGATTTCGAGGCGCTCGTGCGCATGGGGCCGCGCCCGCCGCGCGTGCCTAACAAGCTCGGGCTGAACACGTTCGCCTGGAACCTTCGGTACCCGGACGCGGCACGGTTCGAGAACCTGATCATGTGGGCCGCGAGCACGACCGGGCCGATCGCCCCGCCGGGGACGTACCGGGTCCGCCTTCGCGTCGGCGGCCAGACGCAGACGCAGTCGTTCGTGGTGAAGAAGGATCCGCGGTCGACATCGACGCTGGCGGACTACCAGGAGCAGTTCCGCTTCCTGATCAAGGTGCGCGACACGGTGAGCGCGGCGAACAACGCCGTGCGCACGGTTCGGAACGTCCGCTTCCAGGTGGACGATCGGAGCGCCAAGATCGCGGGCAAGCCGCAGGCCGCGGAATTCCAGGAGCTCTCCGGCCAGCTGATGGACAAGCTTGGCGCGGAGGAGAAGGAGATTTACCAGGTCCGCAATCAGAGCAGTCAGGATCCGCTCAATTACCCGATCAAGCTGAACAACAAGATCGCGGCGCTTTCGGGCGTGGCGGACGGCGAGTACCGGCCGACGAAGCAGACGTACGCGGCGTTCGATTCGCTGACGAAGGATTTGCGCGTTAGGCTGACGAACGTGAAGTCGGCGATGGACGATCTCCTGCCGAAGATCAACGCGCTGCTCAAGGCGGCTGGCCTCGAGGCCATCGTGCCGAGCACACAGGAGCTCAAGAAGGAGAAGCCCCTCGTGGCCAGCTAACAACGGACTGAGACTGGTAACAGGTTACTGGTAGTGGTAATTGGTTCTTGAACCCCTCGGGATGCCTCTCGCAGCGAGATGAGCATCCCGAGGGTTCTGATCACCAATCACCAGCTCCAGTAACCTGTAACCTGTGGCGGTTCGTCGAATGCCTTGACTGTCTAGGTACCACGAGATATGCTGCACCTAGACTAACTAGGCAATCGACAATGGCAGTCGCTGCGAAGGATCTGCACGGCACGCTGGACGCGCTCATCCTCAAGACACTGAGCTGGGGGCCGCGGCACGGGTACGCCATCGCGCGGTGGCTCGAGGACACCAGCGCCGACGAGCTGGTCATCGAGGAAGGCTCGCTCTACCCGGCGCTGTACCGCATGGAGCGCAGGGGATGGATCGAAGCCGAGTGGGGTGAGTCGGAGCTCGGGCGAAAGGCCAAGCTCTATCGCCTCACCACCGTGGGGCGCAGGCAGCTGCGTGCCGAGACCGAGGAATGGGCTCGGTTCGCGGGTGCGGTGTCGCGGATCCTCCTGCCCGCCTAACGGGCCACGCACGCCCAGCGCGAGTCATGCCTCGCCCGGGGACGTTCGGTCGCCAGCTGCGATCGCTCTTGTGGAAGGCGAGCGTGTCGGACGAGGTCGACGCCGAGCTCGCGTTCCACGTCGAGATGCGCACGCGCGAGTACATCGCGCGCGGGCTCGACCCCGAGCTCGCGCGCGCCAAGGCCGTCGGTCGCTTCGGCAACCTCAAACGAGTCAATGACACCTGTCGCCGCATTGGCGAAGGAAGGGAGCGGGACATGCGCCGGGCAGAATGGATCCACGAGTTCGTGCAGGATGCGCGTTATGCGCTGCGACAGCTTGCTCGCATGCCGGGGTTCACCGCCGTCTCGGCGCTGACGCTGGCGATTGGCATTGGCGCGACCACGGCGATCTTCAGCATCGTCAACGCGGTCGTGCTTCGTCCACTGCCATTCCCCGACCCGGATCGTCTTGTGCGCGTTTACTCCAACCGGCGCGGCACGGACGGCAGCACGAGCGCCGCGAACTTCGTCCGGTGGCGTGAGCGCTCTCACTCCTTCTCGCAGCTCGTGCCCGTGGAGTACCGCAACTTCACGTTGCTCACCGGCGACCGGCCGGCGGAGCAGGTAACGGGGTTGCGGGTGTCCGCGGACTTCTTTCCGGCCCTCGGCCTGGGGATGCGGCTTGGCCGGCCGTTCTCGGCGGAGGAGGATCAGCCGGGTCGTGACAACGTGGTCATCCTGAACGAGCGATTCTGGAAGTCGCGGTTCAACGGTGACTCGAGCGTCATTGGCCGGAGCGTTAGGCTCAATGCCGTCGAGCATGTGGTCATTGGCGTGATTTCCCCGGCGGCGGATGTGATGACGGCCGACGCGAACGTCTGGGTGCCCATCGCCTTCACGAGCGAGGAGCGTGGGGATTCGCGCAAGGGGTACCTCGACGTGTTCGGGCGCCTGGCGCCCGGCGTGTCGCTGGCGCAGGCGCAGAGTGAGATGTCGGCGATCGCGAAGGGTCTCGAGACCGAGCTCGAGGAGAATCGCGAGAATGGCGTTCGCCTGGCGTCGCTCACGGAGGTTTACGTCGGATCCTATCGCTCGCGGCTCTTCATCCTGCTCGGTGCCGTGGCGTTCGTGCTGCTCATCGCGTGCGTGAACGTGGCGAACCTCCTGCTCGCGCGCGGTGCGGCGCGGGGGAAGGAGATCTCGATCCGTGCGGCCCTGGGTGCCGGCCGGGCGCGGGTGCTCCGACAGCTGTTCACCGAGAGCGTGGTGCTTGCCGGGATCGGCGGCGCGATTGGGCTGCTGCTCGCGTTCTGGGGCGTGCGTGCGCTCAAGGCCGTCGCGCCGAGTGAGGTGCCGAGACTCGATCAGGCTGGTCTGGACCCGCTCACCGTGGCATTCGCGTTAGGTGCGACGGTGGTGAGCAGCATCGTCTTCGGCCTGGCGCCGGCGTTGCGGACGGCCCGCTCGGACCTGCAGGGCGCGTTGCGCGAAGGCGGCCGCTCGTCGAGCCTCGTCGCGCGCGACCGTGTGCGTCAGCTGCTGGTCGCAGCGGAGGTCGCGCTGTCGCTCATGCTGCTTGTCGGCGCCGGACTGCTGATTCGGAGCGGGATCATCCTCCAGCGCGTGGAACCCGGCTTCGACACCGCACGCGTGTTCTCGGCGTGGCTCGCCTTGCCGCCGGCGCAGTACGAGAGCGTCGAGAGCGTTCGCACAGCGTATGACCGGATACTGCAGGAGATTCGTGCCGTGCCGGGCGTGGAGTCGGCGGCGGGCATCACCGTCATTCCCATGACCGGGCTCTCCGCGCAGGGAAACTTCATCCCGGAGGGACGCGCCGAGGACCCGGCGAATTCGATCTCGTTCAACTTCCGCGTCGCGACGCCGGGTGTATTCCGGACGCTTCGGATCCCGGTGAAGCTCGGGCGCGACTTCGACGACCGCGACGTGGCGACGAGCCCGTGCGTGATCATCGTCAACGAGGCGGGGGCGAAGAAGGCCTGGCCTAACGAGAACCCGATCGGCAAGCGAATCCCCGGACGGCGGGATGCTGCCGGGCAGCGGACCATGTGCAGCGTCGTCGGCGTCGTGGGCGACGCGCACGACGATGGGCTGCGTGAGGCGGTTCGCCCGCAGATCTATTTCGCGAGCGCTCAGGCTCCCGAGGCGTTCTGGTTTGCGATGCAACGGTCGATGTTTGTCCTCGCTCGGACGATGGGGGACCCGCGCGCGATGACCAAGCAGCTGCAGGCGGCCGTGGCCCGGGTGGACCCGACGCTTCCGATGTTCGACATCCGCACGATGGACGAGCGCATCTCCGCTTCGCTCGCGACCGGGAAGTTCAACACGATGCTCCTGACTACCCTCGGAGCGATCGGTTTGCTGCTCGCCGCCGTCGGGATCTATGGTGTCGTCGCGTATTTCGTGACGCAGCGGACCGGCGAGATCGGGCTTCGGATGGCGCTCGGCGCGACGCCCGGCCGCGTGCTGCGGCTGGTGGTGGGGCAGGGGATGAGGCCCGTGGTGCTCGGGATCGTCGTGGGTGTGGGGTTGGCTGGTGCGGCGAGCCGTTTGCTCGCGAGCCTCGTGTTCGGTGTGGGGACGCGGGACCCGCTGACTTTCGTGGCGGTGCCTGTGATGCTCGGCGTGATTGCGCTGGCCGCGAGCGTCCTGCCCGCGCGGCGGGCGATCCGGGTGGACCCGACGAAGGCACTGCAGAGCTAACCTAAGCCGGTTAGGCAGAAATAGGGCCGATGACCGTTACGAGACGGTCATGACAGATCCCGCGACCCTGGCGAGGCGTCGAGCAGCACCGCTCGGCGATTTGGCGGCACCGGGCTCGGTCTCGCCGTGCCGAAGTCGTTATGCGACCTGCTCGGCGCACCGTCTCGAGGCGCAGAGTGAGCCCGGTCGCTGTTCAGCGTCATTCTGACTCGGGCCGCGTGGTTCGATCGGGCAGAAAGGCCGGAGTATGGTTCGCGAGGCTACAGCCATCGCTTGACGGGGTTGACGCCGCACGAATGTAGCGGCGTCCCGACGATCGTGCGTGCGGCTCCGCAACAGCCGCGACTGGTTTGCCGCGTCGCGCTGCCCCCCGTTAGGCCGGTAAGGTGTTTTGAATCAAGATCATCGGTCGCGCGTTAGGAGCCGCGAATAGGCGGTGTGCCGCTTGCTTCCCACCAGCGTTCGCCTCCTCCGCGACGCGGCGGCGGCGGGCCCAGAAAGCGTGAACGATTCGTCATTCAAGCTTCACGGTTGTGTCATAGCAACCGATCCACTCTGATCAGTTGTGGTGAAGACCGCTCGTTCCTTCCACAAGGCACCCCGGTCGCGAGGCCGGTCCGCAAAGCCATGGGTCTCTTCGAGATCGCCAGGCTGCCGCAACGAATCCGTTGCGACACGCTGCCGCGCTTCATCGACGCCCTCCGGAGAGACCAGATGAGACACCGCGCAATCGAGAACATCGTCTACGATTCCATGAAAAGGATCTTCCTCTCCGTGTCGGTGCTGGCCTTCGCGGCCGCTTGCGACAGCAGCCCAACCGGACCGACCAAGACCGTCGGTCCCAACGTCCCCGGTCCGACGTTCGACGACATCGGCAACACGCTAGACGGTTCTGTCGACGCGACCGCCGAGGTCATGCCGCTCAATGCCGGCGGCCCGAATGGGACGACGACACTGACCGTCACGCCGAGAAATGGCGACGGCAAGAATGGCTGCAACCTTACTGGGTCAACGACGCTCACCGTGTCCGTCTCTTCGAATAACCCGGCTGTGGCGACGGTCAGCGTGTCGCCGACCGCCACCTTCACGTCGTGCGGTGACACAAAGACGCTGACGGTAACGCCGCTTTCTGTTGGATCGGCCACGATCACCGTCGCACAGGTCTCGAACACCACGGAGGGCTCGTTCGACTTCACAACCGCGACGTTCATTGTGAACGTGGCTCCGCCGACGCCGTCGAACACGGCACCGACACTCACCATCTCAGGCGTGACGAACGGGAGCTCGTACGATAAGGGTTCCGTCCCAGCGGCCATGTGCAATGTGACGGACGCCGAGGACGGCAACTCGTCCTTCCCTGCCACTCTGACCGCCATCTCGGGCCCATACTCTTCTGACGGGATTGGCATGCAGACAGCGAGCTGCAGCTACACAGATGCTGGCGGACTCAACGCCGCCGAGAGCGTGACCTACGGAATCGTCGATCCGTCTCCGCCCACAATCGGGTATACTCTGAGCCCGGCTTCCCCCGACGGCAACAACGGCTGGTACAAGAGCAGCGTCACCCTAACGTGGAACGTCGGCGAGCCCGATTCACCCAGCTCGGTGGTGAAGACTGGTTGCGTGGATCAGAACATCACTGCGGATCAGGGGCCAACCCCGTATTCGTGCTCCGCGACCAGCGCTGGCGGATCGGCGAGCGAGGTCTCCGTCACGATCAAGCGCGACGCCACGGCTCCCACAATCAACGGTACCCCGTCGCCCGCGGCCAATGGCTTTGGCTGGAACAACACCGACGTCGTGGTGAACTTCTCGTGCGGTGACAATGTCTCGGGGGTCGCCAACTGCGGTCCTGGCCAGACACTGAGCGACGAGGGCGCTGGCCAATCGGCGACAGGCAACGCCGAAGACAACGCCGGCAACACCGCCTCGGCCACGGTGAGCAACATCAACATTGACAAAACCGCTCCGAACGTCAGCCTAGTCGGGGGCCCCGCGAATGGCGGCAGCTACTATTTCGGCAGCGTCCCGCTCGCGCCGACCTGCTCGGCGAGCGATGGGCTCTCAGGTCTGGATGGGTCATGCAGCGTCACCGGGTATGGCACTACCGTCGGATCGCACACCGTCAAGGCGACTGTGAAGGACAAAGCGGGTAATGAGAGCACCGCGACTGCGACCTACACTGTGCTGGCGTGGACGCTCAAGGGGTTCTACCAGCCCGTGGACATGAACGGTGTTTTGAACACGGTCAAGGGCGGGTCGACCGTTCCGCTCAAGTTCGAGATCTTCGCGGGGAGTAGTGAGCTGACCGACGTCAGCGCGATCGATGCCTTCAAGGTCGCCCTGATCAACTGTGGTGATATCGCCACCGTGACCGACGACATCGAGTTGGTTACAACCGGCGGCACAACGCTCCGCTACGACGCGACCGGAGGACAGTTCATCCAGAACTGGCAGACCCCGAAGCTGCCGGGTTTCTGCTTCAAGGTCACGATGACCACGGACGATGGCTCGAGCATCTCGGCGCTGTTCAAGCTGAAATAGAGACCACGAACATCGAGGCGGAACGGGGGCTCAGGGGCAATGCTCCTGAGCCCCCGTTCACACGTGGCGTCGTGGGTTGCGCACGGTATACCCTCCGCGCGAACACCGTCGTCACCGGATCACACCGCCGAGCGTCGGATCTCTCAGAATCGGATTCGAGTCATCGTTCTCCGGCTCCCAACACTCGCCATCACCGCGCAGCCACCATGTTGATCGTGATCTCCTTCGACTGCTCCAGGTCATCGAGGAACATCGCCTCGGCCTGACTGCCGAGCGCGCGGTCCTCGATGACCGCGTCCAGCTCGAAGTTGATGGCGATGCCTAACGGGTTATAGTCCGTCGAGCCGATGCGAGTCCATCGACCATCCACCACGCTCGTCTTCGCGTGCATCATCTCGCCGCGCCACTCCCAGATGCGCACGCCGTTCCGCAGCAGCCGGCGGTAGAAGTGCCGCGTCGCGAGACGGATCCACGGATGATCGTACCGGCTCGGCACGAGCACTCGCACATCGACCCCGTCACGCGCCGCGCCGGTGAGCGCCTCGACTTCCGACGGACTCGGCATGAAGTACGCGCTCGCGATCCAGATCGATCGCTCGGCCGACACCGCCTGGATCTGCAGCGCGCGCGAGACTCTGAACCGGCCCGGCTCGCCTTCGATGATCCCGACCAGCGCGGGCGGGTGAACGCTCGGATCCAGATGCGTCGAGCGCGCGCGGCGTGTGAGATGCCGGTGCGAACCGCGCCGCTCCTTCCCGCTCGCTCGCGCCCACATGCGATCGAACGCCTCGATCATGTCGCTCGCCGCGGCGCCTTCGATGAGCACGGCGGTGTCACGCCACGGCGCACGCCGGCGCTTGAGGACACCCGTCTTCCACTCGCGGCCGATCCCGATGCCCCCGGTCACACCCGCGCGATCGTCCACCACGAGCAGCTTTCGATGGTCGCGCGGCACGAGACCCAGCCAGCGCCGGAATCCCGGTGGGTTGAAGATCTGTACCTGGGCACCGCTCCGGGCGATCGCCTCGAAGAACGAGTACGGTGTTCCCATTCGGCCGATCCAGTCGACCAGCAGTCTGACCTTCACGCCTCGCCGCGCGGCGGCCACGAGGGCGTCGGCGAACTGTCTTCCCACCTCGTCGTCGCGGAAGATGTAGCCCTCGAGGCTCACGGTCTTCTCCGCCGTCCCTATCAGTTCCAGCATCGCGCTGAACGTGGCAGGACCATTTCGAAGCAGCGCGACGCGGTTTCCGCTGGACGCGTCCGCCGCCGCGATCCGCCACAAGCCGCGGGCGAACGATGGAGTCCCAACGACTTCGCCGCCGGCACGCCGTTCGACATCCACGGGAGTCGCGGCTGCGGCAAGCCGCTCGATGATGGAACTCGTCCGCCGAACGGAGGTGCCGAGCTCCGGCTCGTCGCGGCCAGTCTGGGCAGCCGGTGCCGGAACCTCCTGCCCGGACTCTCTATCCATCCCAATCGCGCGCAAGACGCACCATCGCTGGCACGTCGAGCGGCTTGCCAAGTACCGGGCAGCCGAGCGCCGTCGGCGTCTTGCCACCCGTGTCGGCGGGAACGTCACCGCTCACGAACACAACGCGCTTCGACAACACCGGATGGTGTTCCTGGAGCCATGCGTGCAACTCGAACGCGGTGCCGTCGCCCAGCCAGATGTCGATGAACAGGCCGTCGGGAGGCATCTGCTCGATGCGCTCCTTGGCTTCCCGAACGCCCTCCGCCGTGTATACCCGGAGACCGTTGTACTCGAGTTGCCGGCGTACGACCATGCGGACGGCAGGGTCGTCGTCGACGTAAAGCACGGTTGGCATCTGTCCTCCAGCAGGCGACGGCCGACAGCGGCCGGCTCACCCCAATAGCATAACATGCCACTTGCCGGCTCGGACACGAGTGGCGATATCACGCCATGCTAGCCATCGACCTCACGGGCCGCCGCGCCCTGGTAGCCGGCGTCGCCGACGATGCGGGATACGGTTTCGCGATCGCAAAGGCCCTCGCCGAGGCCGGCGCTACGGTCTGCGTAGCGACGTGGCCGCCGGCGCTCAACATCTTCATGAATCTGCTCGAACGGGGGAAGCTCGACGAGTCCCGCCGGCTCGGCAGCGGCAAGCTGCTCGAGTTCGAGCGCATCTATCCGCTCGACGCCGCCTTCGACACGCTCGCCGACGCGCCCGAGGACGTCCGGACGAACAAGCGATATCGCGAGGTCGGCGATTTTTCGATCGACGGTCTCGCGTCGCGTCTCGCGAGTGACTTCGGCACGCCGGCGCTGGACATCGTCGTCCACTCGCTGGCGAACGGGCCCGAGGTCAAGAAGCCATTGCTGGAGACGTCGCGCGCGGGCTATCTCGCCGCCCTGGGCGTGAGTGCCTACTCACTCATCTCGCTGGTGAACCGTCTCGGGCCGCTGCTCGGACCTAACGCGTCGGTGTTGTCGCTCACGTACATGGCGAGCGAGCGAGTGATTCCGGGCTACGGTGGCGGAATGTCGTCGGCAAAGGCGGCGCTCGAGAGCGACACACGCACGCTGGCGTTCGAGGCCGGCCGCAAGTGGGGCGTGCGCATCAACACCATCTCGGCGGGACCACTCGCGTCGCGTGCCGCGAGCGCGATCGGCATCATCGAGCGGATGGTCCAGTACTGCTCGGCCAACTCGCCGCTCACGAGTGAGCTGACGCCGATGGACGTGGGCTACACGGCAGCGTTTCTCTCGAGCTCGTACGCTGCCGGCATCACGGGCACCACGATCTACGTGGACAAAGGGTACCACGCCATGGGGATGGCCCCGTCGTTGGTCGACAGCCGTTAGTGGTAATGTCCGTTGGCCTGGCGGTCGCTACGGACCTCGTCGATTAGCCGGTCGCTCAGCTCGTCGAGAAGCTCGACGATCGTGACGCGATCTTCACTCGAGAGCGGGCGCTGTTGGGCGCCGGGCGCCGTGGTTCCGGTGATGAGCCAGCAGGCATCGGCCTCGTACGTGCGGACGACGGTGGCGAGGAAATCGATGGCTGCGAGCTCGTCGCCGGACGATATGACGCGTTCCGGGAAATAGACGTCTGCGATCGGGCGTTCGAGGCGGCGCGCCGCGGCGGTTACATCGCCATGGTCCTGTCGCGCAATGAGCGTTCGGATGCGTGCTGCGATGTCGTGCGCTACGTTGCGATCTGAGAGGTGGAGTGGCATGCTGGTCTGCGAGGTGGTGGCGGGGCGGCGAGTTCTCCCGAGGCGAACCATGCCTAACGTGGCACGAGGCGTGCCGCTCTCGAACGGCCTCGGCCGCAACGGGCCATTACGGACACGCAGGAGGCTTCAGATGCAAGATGAGCGCAAGCCAAAGGAGTCCACGGACTCCAAGGACACAGCTCAGCCCGAATCGGATGATCTTCGGGCTGACATGCCTGACCCGGTAGACGAAGCGTCGGACGAGAGCTTTCCGGCCAGCGATCCGCCTTCGTGGGAGCCGCTGCGGTCGGGAGCGCCAAGAAAACGGGAGCGAGACGGGGAGAATCGCTGACGTTTTCGGTCAATCACCGTGTTTTCTGTCAGGCCGCGCCTCGAGCGGACTCCTGGAGGGTAGGCTGGCGCGCCATTGGCGCGTTAGGCTTTCGTTCTCAGGCTCCGCGCCACCAGCCCAATCCCGCCCGCGAGCAACGCCAGGATGATGAGCGTGTTGAACAGGCTCGTCGGTCGGAAGAAGATCGTCAGGTTGGTGATGATCCCGAGCAGGATGATGAGCGCGCCGGCGGCGGTCAGCAGCCAGCCAAGCTTCGATTTGCCGTCGAAGAAGAGCAGGGCGATGCCGATCAGCAGCGGAATGAGCGACACGCCGAACGCGTTGTAGCCCCAGAGCTGCCAGTAGCCCGACGACACCGTGACCTGCTGAAGGAGCAGGTACCCACCGCCGATCGCCATCGCCAGGCCGGTGAAGAACTCGCCAAGTCCGCCGGGCGTTCCGCCGGCGCCTCGTGGCTTTTCAGCGCTCGGGCTGCGGAGCTCCGAATCATCGAGTGCCATGGCATCCTCGTGTGTGCGAACACGATGATGCAGTGCCACACGCCGTTTTCGCCAGGCGCGCGTTCGTGCTGATTAGCCGCGCACCGGCCAGGGCAAGTCGACTCGGGTGGCTTCGAGGATGAAGCTGACGACCTTCCGCGTCGCCAGCCGCACTTTCTTGAGGCGACGCCAGATCCGCGAGCCGGGCGTCTGACGCGCCGTGAGCGCCGCGTGCAGCTCACGCGCATGACGGAACCGGTCGTCAGGCAGTGGCTGCAGGCACCGCTCGATGGCCTCGACCATGTCGCGCGGCGCGTCAGGCGCGGCAAGCCGCAGCGGGCGATGGCGTCCCTCGACGCGACGCTCCGAGATCTGCTGCACGGTGTCCCCGGAATACGGCAGCTCACCCGAAAGCATCAGATAGCCGAGGACACCGAGCGAGTAGATGTCGCTCCGCCCATCGATGTCGATCTCGCCGGCCGCCTGCTCGGGAGACATGAAGTGTGGCGTGCCGAAGCTCCGACGCAGCTCACCCGGCGGCGGGTCGTACGACCTGCGCATGGCTACGCCGAAGTCGGCCACCATCGGTCGAATGGCCTCGCCGCTGATTTCGAGCAGGATGTTCTCCGGCTTGAGGTCGCGGTGCACGATCCCCTCGCGGTGCGCGTAGTCGAGCGTCAGTGCGAGGTCGGAGAGAATGCGGCGTGTTTCCTCGGGGCTCAGCTTCCCGAGGCGGCGAACGCGTCTCCCCAGCGATTCGCCGGGCACGTAGCGCATGACCATGTACATGAGGTTCGGCGACTCGCCGAAGCTGTGCAGCGGCACGATGCTCGGGTGCGAGAGCTGCCCCGTCGTCCGAGCTTCGCGCCGGAATCGCTCCATGTCATCGCTACTTGCGGCGAGATCCCAGCGCAGCACCTTGATCGCCACGACGCGATGGAGTGCCAGGTCGCGGGCGAGGTAAACGGATCCCATCGCTCCGCGGCCGAGGAGACGCACGATCTGGAACTCGTGTGAGAGCTCACGGGTGACGAGCTCGGCATCGAGGTCCCGTGCTTCAACGACCTCGTCGTCGGCCGAGTCGTAGCCAGAGGGTGTGAACTGATCTGTCGGGTGCGACATGGTTCGGTCCATCTCCTACGAGCAGCGCGTCCGTTTGGTGCTCAGTGGTGCAACGCTTTAGACCATACCACTCAGGAAAGTCCCGTGCCGTCGGCTGCTCAGAGGCAACACGTGCGAGAACAACGATTTACGAACTTACGCAGTTGCGGCGAGTGATGCTGCCATGTTCGAAAATGGGACGGTCTCAACCGCAATCGACACGACCACCTTGAGCCAAACCGCCTCCCAACGAGCGTTCCTTCGGGCCGAGTGGCGCGACCTCGTGATGCTCAACTACATCGCGCCGGAGGAGTTGCTCGCCCCGCTGGTACCCGCCGGCGTCGAATTCGATCGCTGGCGCGGAACGCTGTACGTGAGCGTGGTCGGATTTCTCTTTCGCGACACGCGCGTGCTCGGCGTTCCGATCCCGGCGCACCGCACGTTCCCCGAGGTGAACCTGCGGTTCTACGTTCGGCGCGATGTGGGTGGTGAGACACGTCGCGGAGTGGTTTTCGTTCGCGAGCTCGTTCCCCGCCGCGCCATCGCCTCGGTCGCCAGGCTGCTCTACAACGAGCCGTATCTCGCGTTGCCGATGCGGTACGCGCTCGCCCGAGACGGGGAGTCTGGCGCGTTCGCTCGTGAGTATGCGTGGCGATCATCCAACGAATGGGCACGGTTGAGTGCGCGAACGATCGGGCCTTCGCGGATTCTCGAGTCGGACAGCGAAGAGGAGTTCATCACGGAGCACTACTGGGGCTACACTCGTCAACGCGATGGCGGGACGGTCGAGTACCGCGTCTCTCATCCGCGCTGGAACGTGTGGACGGCAACCGACGCTCGGCTCGAGGGTGACCTGGCCCGCGTTTATGGTAACGCGTTCGCTCGAGTGCTGGCCGGGCCACCCCGCTCGGCATTCGTCGCGGACGGCTCGCCCGTCGTCGTCTACTCCCCAACCGGAATTCGTTAGGCGCCGCTGGGCGTCCCGGGTGCCGGCGCCCCGCGAATTCCGCGGATCGCGCGGCGGGCGGCTCGCCAGATGGTCCGCACGAGCAGGGCGATCAGCACCAGCACGATGAGCGCGACAGCGAGCGTGACGTACGGGTGGTGCCATACGGCGTACGCGATCGCCGCGACCGCGCTCAACTCCGCCACGTTGGCCACGCCATTGGTGACTGGTTCCGGTGACGTGTCGATCGTGTATCGCAGCCCGAGCTTGGTCGCGTGCGTGGCGAAGCCGAGCCCCCCGCCGAGCAGTGCCGCGCCGACGATCAGCACCGGGTCGCCGTGCCATGCCGTGAGCACGGCCAGCGCCGCGGCCGCCGGCGGGCGAATGGCGGTGTGAATCGTTTCCCAGACCGACGCGACACCGGGAATGAGTGTCGCGAGGAACTCGATGATGGTCAGCACCGACGCGAGGACGATCACGACGGGGTGACTGACCGCCCCGAGCGCGCCCGGCAGTGTGCCGATCCAACCCATCCGGTTCGCGATGCCGGCAAGGGCGACCGTCGCATATGGGCTGATGCCTGACGCGTACGCGATCCCGAGTGCCTGGACGAGTGTCGTAAGTGAGTTCATGACGCCTGATCGCTCTGACCTGGTACGGAAGTAACGTACAACAGCATGGATCGCGCGAGCCGGTACTGGAAACCCGCCCGTCGCGGCATGATGATATAGCGTCGCGTCGGCGGCCATTCGACATCCAGATCACGGGCAAGGAAGATCCGCGCGCGACACCATGTCCGCGAACGTCCGGTGTGAACGACATGTACGACATCCTCCAGGATTTCCCGATCGCCGCTGACCCAGCCCGGGTGTACCGCGCCGTCAGCGAGCCGGCAATGCTCGACGAGTGGTGGACGATCCGGTCGAGCGGCAATCCGTCAGTCGGCGCCCAGTACCACCTGGATTTCGGCCCTGGCTACCAATGGGGGGCCGTGGTGACGAAGGCGGAACCGGGCACCGCGTTCGAGCTGCGGATGACCGAGGCCGACGCCGATTGGCTGGGCAGCCGCGTGGGCTTCGACCTGGAGCCTTCGCCCGGCGGGACACAGGTTCGTTTCTACCACCGTGGCTGGCCCGAGGCAAATTCGCACTATCGCATCTCGTGCCACTGCTGGGCCATGTATCTGAGGATCCTGCGTCGTCACATCGAGCACGGTGAGTCGGTGCCTTACGAAAAGCGGCTCGACGTGTAGACGGCCCGGTGACCGGCGGTAGTTTTCGGCATGCCCGTCTTCAAGAAATCGATTTTCTTCTCCGAGTGCGATCGCTGCCACGTGCGATTCCACATCGGGGAGGGTGGCGTGTGCGAGCGGTGCCGCAAGATCCTCTGCGACAACCATCTTCACGGCTCGCTCGTGCGCCGCATTCAGGTGTCGTTTGGCGCGCCGCCGGTCTGCATCTACTGCCGGGCGCAGCGGTCCCCGTCAGCGCCACGCGCCGACGCACCGCGGACGTGACGGTGCGTCAGCGTTAGGCTACCGGGAGCTCGGGCCTCCGAACGTCCCTGACCAGCCGATCGCCAGCCCGCCGCGCGTGGGCGAAAGCTGGAGGCCGTCGAGGAGCGCCTCGCGGAGCGCCACCGGGGTCTTCTTCTGTTCGCGCTTCGACTCCCGCTGCGCATAACGCGCGGAGATCGAGCGGCCCATCGCGTAACCCGCGATGATGCCAATCCACGTGTCCGACGCCCAGTGCCGGCGGTCTTTCATGCGGGAGAGCGTGATCCCGGTGGCGCCGGCGTAGAGGACCGGCTCGAGCAGTCCCAAATGAAATCGGGAGTTCCAGAACGTCGTGCACGCCCACGCGTTCGCCGCATGACCGGCGAAGAACGAGTGGTAGTCCCAATCCCCGCCGGGCGTCGTGATCGCGTACTGGTTGCCATTGTCGAGCGAGGGCCGCTCGCGTGAGATCGTCGCGTACATGAGCGTGCGAATGGAACTGCTCGACAGCCATCCCGAGAGACATCCCCAGCCCGCCTCTCGAAGCTTCCGATTGTCGCTCACCATACCAGCCGCGATCAGCACGGCCGAGATCGGGATGAGGCGCCGGTCTGTCGACAGGTCGCCGAGCTCGGGATGATCCTCGTCGAACGGGGCGGCGGCGCGGACGATGGCCGCGTTAGGGTGGCGGACGATCCACGAGTCGATCTGATCGTCCACGGGCAACAGCGCCACTGCCCCGGCGGCGACTCCGATTGCGGCAATCCAGTCACGTTGTTCCGCGTGCAGTGGCGAGGTCCAGATGTGCAGCACGTCGCTGAGCGAGTACCCGAACTCCTGGCCGGTGGTCTTGAGGGTCACTTGGGCCGAAGCGCTTGCGGCGAGGGTCAGGCTGAGAACGAGGCTTTTGACAATGGTCTTTGTTGGTTGCATTTGGTGAGTCTCCGAATTCCCTGGCGCCGGGCGCGGCCCCGGCAGCCTCGGAGGCTGTCAAGGCAAGACGCACGCCCAACGCTGCGCCGGTTCGAAGGACCTCGCCCGGAGAATCGAGCCTTCGTCAACCTCTCAACTCTCGAGGTCCTGTGATTCGATCCACCCGGAGAAGCCTCACCGCTCTCGTTGCCGCTCTGGCTGTGCCCGCCGTTGGCGCCTACAGCGCGGCCCAGGCGCCGGCGAGCGCCGGGCCTACGACCGTCGTTCGCGCGGCGCGCATGATCGATCCGAAGAGTGGAAACGTCATGCAGAATCCGGTCGTGATCGTTCAGGGCGGGCGCATCACGAGTGTTGGTGCCAACGCGGCGATCCCTGCCGGCGCGAAGCTCGTCGACCTGGGCAGCCTCACGCTGCTGCCGGGGCTCATCGATGCGCACACCCATCTGCTCCAGAACTATCGCGGCGAGCTTGGCGGCGACGACCCGAACATGATCCTCACCGTCACGACGATGAGCACCGCCAAGCGCGCGCTGCTTGGCGCGAAGATGGGGCGCGAGGACCTCGAGGCCGGGATCACGACGGTCCGTGATCTCGGCAACTCGGGCTTCGGTGGCGATGTCGCGCTTCGGGACGCGATCAACGCTGGCTGGGTGGTGGGACCACGCATGCGCGCCGCCACGCGCGCGATCGCCGCGGCCGGCGGACAGTTCGGCACGGTGCAGCCAGAGACCCAGAAGATCATCGAGCAGGAGTACGCCGTCGTGAGCACCGTGGACGAAGCACGGCGAGCCGTTAGGCAGGCGTTCTACGACGGCGCGGACCTGATCAAGGTCATCGTGAACACCGGGCCACGCGTGGTGTCACTCGACGAGATGAAGGCGATCGTGGAGGAGGCGCATCGTGTGGGCCGCACCGTTGCCGCGCACGCCATTGGCGACACCGCGACGCGCATTGCCGCCGAGGCAGGGGTGACGTCGATCGAGCACGCGTACACGGTTCCCGATGAGGTGCTGCGCATGATGGCGCAGAAGGGCATTTACCTCGTGCCTACGGACTACCCCGCCGAGTTCTACGTCGACGCGTTCGCGAGCGCCTCACTGACACCGGAGCAGAAGCGCCAGCAGCTGGAGGGCGCCAAAGGGTTTGCGCGTTCGAGCGCGGCGCGGCTCATGCGCGCGGTGCGTGCGGGCGTGAAGGTGGCGTTCGGGTCGGACGAGTATTACGACACCCCGGGTCGCACGCGCGGCCAGGCCAGCCTGCTGGCGCTCCAGGCCTATCAGGAGGCAGGGATGTCGCCGCTCGAGGTGCTCCGCGCCGCGACGGTCAACTCGGCGACGCTGCTCGGCTGGGGCGACCGCATTGGCTCCATCGAGGCCGGCAAGCTTGCCGACATCATCGCGGTCGACGGCGATCCGCTGAAGGACGTCAAAGACCTGCAGCGAGTTCGGTTCGTGATGAAGGGCGGGGAAATCATCAAGGGAGCGAATGTGAAGGAGTAACAGGGAACCGGGAACTGGGAACCGGGAACCGTGACTCCGCGAGGAGCCTCGGTTCCCTATTCCCGATTCCCGACCCTGACCATCCTACCCGCCGCAGCCTTCGTTCTCTCGCCGTCGCGAAGCGCGATGCGGCCATTCACGACGACCGCGCGAATTCCTTCCGGGTACTGGAACGGCTCCTCGTACGTCGCCTTGTCGATCACCGTTGCCGGGTCGAACACGACCAGGTCGGCCGCGAGCTTCGGGGCGACTCGGCCGCGGTCCGCGAGCCTCAGGCGCGCGGCCGGCATCGCGGTCATCTTCCGGATTGCCTGCTCGAGCGTGAGCGCCTTGCGCTCGCGAACGTAGCGGCCGAGGACTCGCGGGAACGTACCGAGGCCACGCGGGTGCGGGCTGCCGCGGCGCGACGGCCCGTCGATCGCGAACGCGCCGCCATCACTGCAGACCATGCCTAACGGGTGAGCGAGGATGCGGTCGAGGTTCTCCTCGCTCATCGCGAAGCCGACCATGCCGGTGCTGCCGTCGCTCGAGCGAAGCAGCGAGCGGGTCGCGTCGTACGGATCCACGCCCTTTGCCTTCGCGTAGGCATCGAGGCGCTTGCCAGCGGCGGTCGAATCGGCGCCCCGGCCCGCGCTCGAAATGAGCACGTTGTTCCAGCCGCCAATGAGGTCGACCTTGGCGAGTGTTTCGCGCTTGATGCGATCTGCGGTCGACGGATCATCGAGCCGTCGGAGGAACGCCGCCGTGCCGCCGTCGCGGCTCCAGACCGGAAACAGATTCGTGAGGCCGGTCTGGTAGGCAATGTAGGGGTAGCGGTCGAACGTGATGTCCATGCCGGCTCGGCGCGCGTCGTCGATGCGGCGGAAGACCTCGTCCAGCTTTCCCCAGTTGCGCGGGCCTTGGGTCTTGAGGTGCGAGATCTGGAGGGGACACTTCGCCTGCCGGGCGACGTCGATGGACTCGTCGATCGCGTCGAGCAGGCGATCGTCCTCGTTGCGCATGTGTGTCGCGTAGGGCAGCTTCGCCGCCGCCAGCGGCGCGCATAACGCGGCGAGCTCGGCGCGTGACGCAAACGCGCCGGGCGTGTACTCGAGGCCCGATGACGCGCCGCACGCTCCGGCCGCGATGGCGTCGCGGACCATCTGCGTCATGCGGCGCAGCTCGTCAGGCGTCGCGGGCCGGTCATCGTCGCCGACGACCATCCCGCGAATCGTGCCGAGCCCGATCATTGACGCGACGTTCACCGAGCTCGGTAGCGCGTCGATGGCGCTCGCCAATGCCGCGAACGACCCATAACCGGACTCGTCGTCCTCCGATCGACGAGACGGGAAACGCGAGCTCCCATCCTGACCGACGACGATCGTGGTCACGCCCTGGCGGACGACCGACTCGGACCGCGGGTCGGAGAACAGCGACCCATCGCCATGAGAGTGGATGTCGATGAACCCGGGAGCTACGGCGACGCCGCGCGCATCGATCTCGACGGCGCCTTTGTCGGCAATGCGCCGAGACACTAGTGCGATGCGACCGCCTTGAACCGCGACGTCCATCTCGACGGGAGGCGCTCCTGTACCGTCAATGACGTTGCCGTTGCGGATCACGAGGTCGTAGGCAGCACGCCGCGGCAGGATGATCGAGGGCGCGCCAACCACGGCGGCGACCGCGCCAGCGGCGTCAGTGAGAAAATCACGACGGGTAGTCAGAAGCTGCTCCGCGAGCCTGGGGGACGACGGGTTACTGCGACAGGTTACAGGTTACTGGAGCTGGCTATTGCTTATCTGAACCCTCGTGATGCCCATCGCGCGGAGCGTGACGTCCCGAGCGTTCAAAAACAACCAGTTACCAGTTCCAATAACCTGTAACCTATGTTCTGTTGCGCCGTTAGTTGTCCCGCATGGCAAGCAGCGGATCTACTCTGGCTGCCCGCCGAGCGGGAACGAAGGACGCAACGGCGGCGATGGCCGTCAGGAGGGCGGCGACGCCGACAAATGTCAGCGGGTCCGTCGCGCTCACGCCGAACAGCAGCTTGCTCAGCAGTCGCGTCAGCCAGTACGCGCCCGCGCCCCCAATCAGCACGCCGGCAATTGCGAGCCGCACGCCTTGCTGCAGCACGAGTCTAGACACCTGGCGACCGGTGGCACCGAGCGCGATCCGAATCCCCAGCTCGCGAGTTCGCAGGCTCACCGCGTACGAGATCACGCCGTAGATCCCGACGGCCGCGAGAATCAGCGCGATCGAAGCGAAGACGCCAAGGATCGTCGTGTAGAAGCGCGGTCGCGATACCGACGCCGCGACGAGCTCCTTGAGCTGGCGGAGGTCGGTCAGCGGCAAGTCGCGATCGAGCTCACGAACCTGCGCGCGAATGGCTGCCATCACCGTCGACGGATCCGCGGTCGATCGCACGACGACCGAGAAGCTCGAGAAGGTTGGCTGCATGTAGGACGCGTAGGTCTCCGGAAAGACCTCCTGGCTCAGCCCGCGCCGCTTCACGTTGGCGACGACGCCGATGATCTCGCCACCGAGCGTCATGTTGCCACCGGTCTTGGCAGTGTCCTGTTCCCACCCGAGCGCGATGCGTTTGCCGATGGGGTTCTCGTTAGGGAAGTAGCGCCTGACGAATTCCTGGTTCACGATCGACACGACCGGGGCGCCGCTCCCGTCGTGATCGGTGAAGTCCCGCCCGGCGAGCAACGGAATCCCCAGGGTCGTGAAATATCCCGGCGTCACCATGGCGACGTCTGTCGACTTTCGCTCGGCCGGCGTCTCCTGGGGCGTGCCGACGATGTGGGCAGAGGTGCGCATCATGAGGTTGCCCAGCGGCAGGCCGGTGACGATCGCCGCGCCCTGTGCGCCCGGGACGCGCTTCATGCGCTCGACGAGATTGCTCACGAGCAGGCGGCGCTGCGCGTACTGGCCGTACTTCGTGTCGGGCGCCGCGATCGCGAACGTGACGACGCGCTCCGCGCGGAACCCGGGATCGACGGCGAGGAGCTTGCCGAAGCTTCGGATCAGAAGTCCGGCGCCCACGAGCAGCACGACGGCGAGCGCCATCTCCGCCATGACGAGCGTGTTGCGCGCGCGCCGGCTCGCGGTGCCGCCGCTCGAGCCGCGCATGCCCTCCTTCAGCATCCCGCCCACATTCGCGCGCGCCGCGTGAAGGGCCGGGAAGAGCCCGAACAGCACGCCGGTGAGCGCCGTGACGCCCGCCGTGAACAGCAGCACCGAGCCGTTGACGCTCACCTCGTTGATGCGCGGCAACCCGTTAGGCGCCATCGCGAGCAGGAGGTCCACGCCCCACAGCGCGAGCAGCGTCCCGAACACGCCCCCCACCACCGCGAGCAGCACGCTCTCGATCACGAGCTGGCGCACGATCCGCCACGCGCCCGCGCCGAGCGCCGTGCGCAGCGCCATCTCCGACTCGCGGGACGCCGCCCGGACGAGCAGGAGGTTCGCGACGTTGGCGCAGGCGATGAGCAACACGAACGCGACGGCGCCCAGCATGACGAACAGCGCGGGTCGGACGTCGCCGACCAGGTAGTCCTGCATCGGGATGACTGCGCCCGTCATGTTCGTGTTCGATTCCGGATACTGCTGCTCCAGCCGGCGCGTGATCGTCACCAGCTCGGCCGATGCCTGAGCGGCTGTCACGTTAGGCGCGAGACGGGCCATCATGCCCATCCAGTGCGCGCCGCGGCTCTCGGGATCGATGTCGTCCGGCAGGAAGACCATCGGAATCCAGACGTCCGGGCGGTCCGGGAAGCTGAATCCCGCCGGTGCAACGCCGATCACCGTGTAGCTGTTGCCGTCGAGCGCGATGGTCTTGCCGACGATGCGACGGTCTGCGCCGAAGCGCCGCTTCCAGAGCCCGTCGCTCAGCACCACGGTGCGCGCGGCGGACTGGCTGTCCTCGTTGGGCGCGAAGCCGCGCCCGATTTCAGGTGTGACCCCGAGCAGGCTCCAGAACGTCGCGCCGACTCGCGCCGCCTGCACACGCTCGGGCTCGGAGCCGCCGGTCAGGTTCATGGCCTGGCCGTCGAGCGCGGCCATCGACGAATACGATTTCGATTGCGCGCGGATGTCGAGGTAATCCGGGACCGACGACGACTGGCGATTGCCATCGCGCATGTTCGTCACGCGCACGACTCGGTCCGGGTCGCGGAAGGGGAGCGGCTTGAGAAGCACGCCGTCGATGACGCTGAAGATCGCCGTGGTCGCGCCAATCGCGAGCGCGAGCGTGAACGCGGCAATCGCCGTGAATCCGGGCGTGCGCGAAAGCTTCCGCACGGCGTAGCGAATATCTTGAAGCACAGTGCTATGACCTGGATGATGCCCGAGAAGGAGGATGGAGCGCCTGCGAATGTTGCCTCGTTCCGAACGAAAGCTTCGTGCCGTCGGCGACCGTGGCCATCTCGTTGCGCCGCAACCGCTTGTCGAGTTGCTCAGCGCGCGGGGGAATGAGGCGTTGTGCGGTCGTGGGACAAATTGTCCCGAAGCCGAACGGTTGGCTCGCTCGGTAGCGGCCGGCAGGAAGGGCGACTGACGATGGCTACGCCGCGAGCAGGAAAGCGGGGGAGCTCGGCCAAGACGGCTGCGCAAGCGGCGCTCCGTGACTTCCATCCGATCGTCCGCACATGGTTCGCCGAAACGTTAGGTGCGCCGAGCGCACCGCAGCTGGGCGGCTGGCCAGCGATCGCCAGCGGCGAGAACGCGCTGATTCTCGCACCCACCGGGACGGGCAAGACGCTGGCGGCCTTCCTGTGGGAGCTCAACGCGCTCATCGCGGACGGGCTCGAGCGTCCGCTCGCCAACGCGATTCACCTGCTCTACATCTCGCCGCTCAAGGCGCTCAACAACGACATCCAGCGGAATCTCGAGCGTCCACTCGCCGAGCTGCGCGAGCGCTTCCTCGCGGACAAAAAGGAGTTCCCCGAGATTCGCGTGGCCGTGAGAACGGGCGACACGCCGGCGTCGGCCCGCGCTCGCATGATGCGTACGACCCCGCACATTCTCATCACGACACCCGAGTCATTGCACATTCTGCTGACGAGCCTGCGCGGGCGCGGAATGTTCAGCGCCCTACGCGCGGTGATCGTCGATGAGATCCACGCGGTGGCCGGGACGAAACGCGGAGCCCACCTCGCGCTCACGCTCGAGCGCCTCGAGCATCTCGTCGGTCGTCCGCTGCAGCGCATCGGATTGTCGGCAACCCAGCGTCCACTGGAGGAGATCTCGCGTTTCCTCGTCGGCGCCCGCGAGTGTCGCATCGTGGACTGCGGGCTCGTCAAGCAGACCGAGACCACGATCGTGTCCCCCGTGCCCGACCTGAGCGATGTCTCCGGGACGGTGTGGACGTCGGTCGCCCCACTCGTGCTCGAGCGGATCCGATCGGCGCGCACGACCCTCGTGTTCGTGAACAATCGCGGCCAGGCAGAACGGATGGCTGCCCGGATCAACACGCTCGCCGGTGAGCAGATCGCGCTGCCGTACCACGGCTCCCTGGCACGGGAGCGTCGCCTGCTACTCGAGCAGCGGCTCAAGGCCGGTGACCTACGCGCGCTCGTGAGCACGAGCTCTTTGGAGCTGGGGATCGACATCGGGTCCGTGGATCTCGTGATTCAGCTCCAGAGCCCGAAGCGCGTGGCGAACGGCCTGCAGCGCGTGGGACGCGCCGGCCATACGTTAGGCGCCGTGAGCCGCGGAGTCTTCGTCCCGACGTTTCTCGACGACGCGGTGGAGCTCACGGCGATCGTCCAGGCGATGCGCGACGGCGACGTCGAACCGACGCGGGTCGTACACAACGCGCTCGACGTCCTCGCCCAGGTCATCGTCGCCGCGGTGTCGGTGGATGAGTGGACGTCGGCCGACCTGTTCGAGGTCGTCAGGAAGGCGTACCCCTACGAGACGCTCACGCGCTCCGCGTTCGACGAAGTGCTGGGCATGTTGTCCGGGAAGTATCCGTCGGATCTCGCGGCCGAGCTCGCGCAGCGCGTCAGCTGGGATCGAACGACCGATCGCCTAACGGGCTCGCGCGCCAGTCGGATGACGGCGGTCATCTCCGGCGGAACGATTCCCGACCGCGGCCTCTACACCGTCAACCTTCCGGATCGCACGCGGCTCGGCGAGCTGGATGAGGAGTTCGTACACGAGTCCCGCGTCGGCGACGTCTTTCAGCTCGGATCGAGTACCTGGCGGATCTCGGCGATCGAGCACGACCGCGTGATCGTGGCCCCGGCGCCGGGAGCACCCGCGCGGATGCCGTTCTGGCATGGCGAGTACATGGCGCGCTCCTTCCATCTGAGCCACCGCGTGGGCGAGCTGCGCCGGGCCGTCGCGGCGGTCGATCCCGACGACGACGCGGCGCTCGACGTGATCGCCGCTCGTTATGCCGCTGACCGCGCCACGATTCGCTCGCTCGTTCACTACGTCCGCGAGCAACGGGCCGTCTGTGGCTCGGTGCCTGACGATCACGAGCTCGTGCTGGAGCACTTCCGGGACGAAGTCGGTGCGGTTCGCCTCGTGCTGCACGCACCGTTCGGTGGTCGCGTGAACGCGCCGTGGGGAATGGCGCTCGCGCAGCGAGCGCGGGAGGCGCTCGCGGGAACGGGGAACCGGGAACGGGGAACAGAGACTTCTCGGAGCCACGGTTCCCAGTTCCCGGTTCCCGGTTCCCAGGAGGTTCAGATTCAAACCACCGACGACGGGATCATGCTTCGCCTCCCGAACCTCGGCGGTCGCATTCCGGTCGACGCTATCCTCGGACTCGAGCCGGCCGAGGCGGAGCGGCGCATCGTTGACGAGATCGGCGGCACGTCATTGTTCGGCGCGCGGTTCCGGATGAACGCCGCCCGAGCGCTTCTCCTGCCGCGCGGCAATCCGCAGCGCCGCATGCCGCTCTGGCTTCAGCGACTCAAGTCGCTCGATTTGCTCCAGACCGTCCAGAGCTATCCGTCGTTCCCGATCCTCGTCGAGACGTATCGCGACGTCCTGCAGGACGCGTTCGACATGACGGCACTCGCGAGCGTGCTCACCGACCTGCGGAGCGGAGCGATCCGCGTCCGCGTCGTCGAGCTGGATCGGCCGTCGCCGTTCGCGGCGTCGCTGCAGTTCGGGTTCGTGATGGACTGGCTGTATGTCGACGACACCCCACGCGCCGAGCAGCGCGCCGCATACCTCTCGCTCGATCGCGCGCTGCTCGACGAAGTCATGGGCAGCGAAGGCGCCGACCCCGAAACGACCGAGGCGATCGCCGAGGTTCTCGACATCCGGCGCGGGACGGCCGCGAACCGGCGCGCGCGAGACGCTGACGAGCTCTCGGTGCTCATCGACCGCGCTGGCGACATCACGCTCGAGGAAGCTCGCGATCGCGTGGCGGAGCCTTCACGGTGGACCCGAGGCGACCCGCTCGCCGATCTCCTCTCGAAAGAGCGCGTCATTCAGCTCGACGTGCCGACAGCCAACGGTCCGTCCCCGCGTCTGATACTCACCGAGACGTTCGCTCGTTATGCAGCCGCGTTCGGCGCGGATGGAGGCAGCATCGTCCGGGCCGGACCCGATCTCGCACCGAGGTCGGTCAGCGATGTCGTCCCCGCATCGCTTCGCGAGCCATCGCTGAGTCGCGGTGCCGCCCGGCGCGAGATCCTCGCGCGCTGGCTCACTCTCTCGGGGCCCGTTTCGATCGACGAGATCCGCGCCCGCTACGACCTGCCCGAGGCGTGGGTTGCGAAGCGGCTGGACGAGTGGCAGCGAGAGGGAAAGCTCGTACGCGGATTCTACGGGCAGGACCGCGCGACCGCGCGTTGGTGCTCGCGACGAGTGCTGGAACACGCGCGACGTCGCGCACTCGCGAAGGCGCGACAACAGATCACGGCCGTGGGCCTGCCGGACTTCGTGGCGTTCCTGCAGCGCTGGCAGCACCTCGATCCCCGCGACCGCCTGGGCGGAGCCGATGGCGTAGCGACCGTCGTGCGACAGCTGGCTGGCCCTGCACGACCGGCCGCTGCCTGGGAGCGCGACTATCTCCCCGCGCGCGTTAGGCCCTACGACGTCGGCGCGCTCGGCGCACTGACCCAATCGGGCTCAGTCGTCTGGATCGGCGAAGGCGCGTCGGCCGACCGCAGCGATGCGCGCGCATTGACGGGAGTGCGGTTCGTCGAGCGGGGTACGGCGGCGCTCTGGCTGGCCTCCGACGGCGCCGGCGCGAACAGCGCGACGCGCGGGCCGTTGAGCGAAGGCGCCGCCAAGGCGCTCGATGCCCTTCGCAGCCATGGGGCGTCGTTCATCGTCGACCTGCAGGTCGCCACCAGCCTCACGATGCTCTCGCTTCGCGATGCACTGCGCGAGCTCGCCGCGGCTGGTCTCGTTACCAACGACAGTGTGGACGCGCTGCGCGAGGTGATCCGTTTTCGGCCTTTGCTGCCTGGCAATCGGCGCGACGATCCGGACCCGACGCGGTGGCTGCCAGCGGATTTCTCGCCATCGCCCGGGCGTCCCATCGTGCAGCGCCGTCCGAATCTTCGTCGCCTCCCGAAGTGGCGGCGACCCGATTTGCCGGGTGGACGTGATGGATGGGTCGGCCGATGGTCACTCGTTATGACGCCGGGCATCCTGGGTCCAGCCAGGGACGACGAAGCGCGGGCCGAAGCCGTCGCTCGGCAATGGCTCGAGCGCTACGCCATCGTGACGCGCGACTGGTGGCGGCGTGAGCGGCCCGCGGTGTCGTGGCGGGCGATCTACCGGGAGCTCCGTCGCCTCGAGCTTCGCGGCGAGGTCCGACGCGGATATTTCGTGCGTGGCCTGGCCGGCGCGCAGTTCGCGACTGCCAGCGCCGTGGATGCGCTGCGCGAGGTGGCCACCGACCTGAACGCGCCGGCCATCACGATGTCCACGAGCGATCCGGCGAACGCGTATGCGCTGCCGCTGGAGGTAGCGGATGACGACCGGCCGGCATTGGCTCGTCCGCGGGGGCGAGGCGCGCTGCTCGTGACCCGACGCGGACGCGTGGTCATTGCTGCGGAGGGGCGGGGGAGGCGTGTGGTGATTGACGCCGATGCGAGCGAAGAGGACGTCCGCCTCGCCGTGGAGTCGCTCGTCGCACACCTGCAACTCCCGGTGCCCGGTGTGCAGCGTCGCCACGACCTCGAGATCGAAACGATCGACGGCGCTGCCGCCACGAAGAGTCCACATGCGGCGGTCTTCATAGCGGCTGGCTTCCGACGTGACGGGCTCACGCTTCGCAAGGCAGTCGACCTTGGAGTGCGTTGAAAACGGCGCAACCGAACAGGTAATTGGTTACTGGAATTGGTTACAGGTAATCGAACCCTCGGGATCTTGTCTCAAGCGAGCATCCCGAGGGTTCAAGTAACCAATAACCCGTACCAGTAACCTGTAACCAGTTCGGTTGCGCCGTTTATCGGCGGACGAGGTGCCTGGCTTCAGCGACGACGGGCAGCCCGCGTATGACGCACATGACGACCGTCGTGTACACGCTCGCGTAGGCGAGCCAGGTCACGATCGGGCCGATATGCCGGAACAGGCCTGGCGCGAACGCGAGGATCAGCAGCGAGAAGGCGAGCGCCTTGGCGCCGCCGTACAGCCCTCGGCTCAAACGCGAACTCACGAGCAGCGCACCGACTTTCGACTGCATCATGGTGGTCGAGCCGAACGCTGTCATGCCGCGCTCGAGCGCGAGAGCACGGATGCCGTCGACGAGGATGCCGCGCGCCGAAACCAGGATCGCGACCCACAGCGGCACCCATCCAAATTTCGCGAAGACGATCCAGTAGGACATCTCGACGACGCGGTCGCCAAGGATGTCCACGACCGCGCCGAGCTTCGAGGTTTCGTTGCGAAGGCGGGCGACGTAGCCGTCCAGCGCGTCCATCCAAATGAGCACGACGGTGAGCGCGAACGCGGCGACGTACATCCACTTCGTCCTCACGTGCAGCATGGCGACGACGGCGAACGAGAGGAGCGTCCGGATGAGCGTGATGTAGTTCGCCATGGGCGTCGGGGTCGCGGTGAGCGAGCGAGCTCGTGCTACAGAATACCGTGCGCTCGGCGGAGAGTTCCAGCCCGAGGCCGTTAGCCTCTGTAGCGCAAAGTACTTGATGATCGCGAGCCCCCGGTGTATGTTGCCGTGGTCGACCGTTCGGAGTACCGCCGTGTCAGCATTGACTCGTTTGCTCTTCCCCGCGCCCGCCGAGGTCCGAAGCACCGCGAGCATCTTCCGGTGGTGGGAGTCGCGGCGCCTAACGTTCAACCTCATCGTTGGCGGCACGGGCCTCGTGACGCTCGCAGCCATCGAGATCATCGCGCTTCTCCCACCGCTCTCGATGAGCATGCGGGTCTTCTGGCCCGGAGTCGTCCCGTACGGGTTCTTCGCGAACCTGTTCTACTCGTTCGGCTTCGTGACCGAGGCGGCGATGCAGCGTGCCTGGCGTGACGAGACGCCGCGCGTGGGTCCGGCGCTCTTTCGCCAGGGACTCATATTCTCGGTCGGCCTGACGCTATTTCCAATCGCCCTCGTGAGCATCGGCTGGGCGCTCCAGGTACTGAAATGGATCGTGCGCTGACCCCTTTCGTAGCTATTCGCTGCGCAGCGCCTCGATTGGATCGACGCGGCTCGCCCGGAGGGCGGGAAGCGCCGCCGCCGTCGCGGCCACGGCCGTCAGCACCAGCGCGACGAACGCGAACACCCCCGGGTCCGTCGTGCTCACTCCGAACACCAGCCGCTCCAGTGAGCGTGCCGCCACCACCGCAACGGCTGCGCCGATTGCCACACCGATCACCGCCAGCGTCAGCCCGTTCCCCACCACCAGTCGAAGCACACTCGATCGCTGGGCGCCGAGCGCCATCCGGATCCCGATCTCGCTCGTTCGCTGCGCGACGGTATACGCCAACACACCATAGATCCCTATCGCGGCGAGCAGCAGGGCAACGACCGCGAACAGCGACAACAACGTGGTGTTGAACCGTGAGTCGGCGACCGACTCGCCAAGCAGCTCGTTCATCGTCTGCACGTTCTCGAGCGGGAGATCCCGGTCCATCGACCACACGATCCGCCGCAGCGTCGGCACGAACGCCTTCGCATCCGACTTCGTCCGCACGAGCAGCCAGTTGTCATTGAACGTGAACTGCGCGAGCGAGAAGTACGTCGCGGGATCGGCGGGTGCGCGCGGGCCGTTGAACCGCTCGTCGGCCACGACGCCAACGATCTCGTAGGACGACGGCATGCCCTTCCACCACGACCCGCGGAGGATGCGACGGCCGATGGGGTCCTCGTTAGGGAAGTGCAGCCGCGCGAACGCCTCGTTGATCACGACGACGCCGGGCTGGCCCACGCCATCGGACTCCTGGATCTCGCGGCCGCGGAGCAGCTTGGCGCCGACCGCGCGGAAATATCCGGGCATCACGGGCCGAATGCTCGATTCGGGCTCCTGCCCGTGTGGCGGCGGCTCCCGTCCGTCGATGGTGAAGCTCGAAGTCCAGCCGGGGGCGAGCGGATGCTGCATCGCCACGGCCACGGACTGTACTTCGGGCCGCGACGCGACCTGCCGATAGAGGTCCGCGTAGAACGCGCGCACGCGATCGCCATCCGCATAGCCGCCATATCGGGATTGCGGCAACTGAATCTGCACGACGAGCATCCGGTCGGGGACGAAGCCCGGGTCCACGCGCTCCATTTTCCAGAAGCTCTTCACCAGGAGCGATGCGCCCACCACGAGCACGACCGCCAGCGCCACCTCCGACACCACGAGCGCCTGCCGAAGACCGCGGCGCGCCAACCCGCCGCGCATTCCCCGTCCGCCCTCCCTGAGCGACGCGATCGGCATCTCGCGCGACATCTGCAGCGCCGGGAGGACGCCGAAGATCACGGCCGTGACGACCGCGAGCCCCACGAGGAAGAGCAGGACGTTCCCGTCGATCCCGATCTCGCTCGCGCGCGGAATGGACGTCGGCGCTTTCGACACGAGGAGCCTGCTGCCCCAGTAGGCAACGAAGAGTCCGAGCACGCTGCCGATCGCCGTGACGACGAAGCTTTCCGTGAGGAACTGGCGAGCCAGGCGGCGCCGGCCAGCGCCTAACGCTGTCCGCACCGCCACCTCCCGCGTCCGCGCCGCGGCGCGGGCGAGGAACAAGTTGGCGACGTTCACGCAGACGATGAGCAGCACCAGGACCACGGAACCCAACAGCACGAACAGCTGCGGCCGCACGCCGCCAACGATCGCTTCGGTCATCGATTGCACGCGGGCGCCGCGCTTCGCGTTATCCGCGGGATTCTCGGCTTCGAGCTGCTTCGCGATCCCGGCCACCTCGCGGCCGGCCGTTTCCAGCGTAACGGCGGGCGCGAGCCGACCGAGTATCGTGAAGCTGTGCTGTCCGCGCGTCTGCGGATTGTTCGGCTCCCCGGCCGGATACCAGACGGCGGTGGCGCCGGGGAACGTGAACCGCGGCGGCATCACCCCCACGATCGTCGCCGGCGTTCCGTTCAACGAGATGGACGAGCCGATCACGTTAGGGTTCGTGCCGAGCCGCTGCTGCCAGAACTCGTTGCTGACGATCACCACCGGTGGCGCGCCGGGTCTGTCCTCTTCCGCCGCAAACGACCGCCCGAGCAATGGCGAAACGCCGAGCATCGGAAAGAGATTGGCGGTGACGGGAGCTCCCGACACGATTCCGGGCTCGAACTGCTTGCCCGTGACGGTCGTCTGTCGCACCGAGAACGCCGCGAGCTGACTGAACGCGCGGCTGCGCGCGCGGATGTCGGCGAAGTCCGGGTACGAGCTGGTGCGTCCGACCTTGGCCGAGTCGCCGTCGGTGGGAGTTCCGAACACGAACGCGAGCCGTTCCGGGCTCGCGTACGGCAGCGGCCGCAGCAACACTGCGTTGACGATGCTGAAGATGGCGGCGTTGGCGCCGATACCTAACGCGAGCGTCAGGATGACGACCGCCGAGAAGCCGGGCCACCGAACGAGCGTGCGCAGCGCGTAGCGAAGGTCCTGAGAGAGCATCGAGTCGCCTCCATGGTGGCGTCGGAACCAGATCGCGTCGGGAAGGGCGCCCAGGGCGCGCAGCCAGAGCGCGATGCGCGCCGAAACCGGTGTGTCGTGGCCGCGCTGCCTGACGCTCCAGGCATACGCCAGCTCACCCACCCACTCTGCCTGCCATTCGGCTCGTCGGTCGGATGGGACGACCGTCGCGCACGCGCCCACGATGACACTCCCCGGCGGTGAGCTCCGGGCTGGGACCGTCGGCGGCTCGCGCACGTCCGATCGCTCCGGCTGCGATGCCAGGCGTGTCACGCGGTCCGCGGCTCGGGTGACCGCGCGGGCTGGTCGAACGCACGTTCCAGCGTCGGATAGCGGTCCATCGCGTCTCGGACCGCCTGCGTCCCGGATCCCGTGACGGTGTAGTAGCGCCTGGGTGGGCGCTGCTCGGACCGCGCCGTCTCCACCGCCTCCCAGCGCGAGCGAAGCAGCCCGGCCTCCTCCAGCCGGCGCAACACCGGATAGACGGTGCCGCTCGGCAGTCCGGTGGCGTCGGAGATGTCGAATCCGTAGCGGTAGTTGCGGGAGACGGCCATGAGGACCATGGCAGTCGGCAGGGTGAGACGTGTCGGTCGCACGCGGGCGTGGCTCCTATGTAAAACTCTACATAGGTAGACTTCACTACTTTCGCCGCGTTGTCAACAGCCGGTGGGGCGTACCGTGGCCAAACTGGGATGACTGGTTCGGCGTCGGTGCTGCGCCGACCGGGTGGCGCTCAGCCGCCGGATGACGCGGCGCTGTCGGACCGCGCGATGAGCTGGAGGAACAATGTCTTGAGGTCGCCGCGCCGGGCGCCGTCCTCCGCCAGCTGGCGGGCTTCTCGCACGCGGCCCGTCTCGAGCAGGCAGGCGGCCATGCCGTAGCGCACGTCCGGTCGGGCGTCGTCGTTCGCAAGCGCACGCTCGTACAACGGCAGCGCCTGAGTGCAGAGTCCCGCGTCGCGGTACTGCGTCGCGAGGTAGTTGAGCGGCGACACGTCCGACGGTGTCGGGTTGAGCGCAATCGCCAGCCGCAGCCGCCGTTCGCCCTCTGCGCGGCGGCCCTGCTCGAAGAGAAGCTGACCATAGAAGAACTGGGCGCGATAGCTCCGCGGCGCGTCCTCGGCAGTCTGGGTGAACAGGGTCGCGTTGTCGCGCCACACGCGTTGACGGCCCATGCTTCGAATCGCGCCGGCGACGATGAGCGCCACAGCGATCGCCGAAACCGCCACCGGAGCGCCCACACGGGCGCTCGGGGCCGCGCCCCATTGGGCGATGCTCCGTGTCGCCCACAAAATCGCAGCTCCGGCGACCAGCACCGCGCCAACGCTCGGCAACAGCAGCGTGCGCTCCGCCACGAGCATCACCGAGAACAGGTTACTCACGGGGAGTAGCGTGATGGCCAGCCACGCGAGTCCGAGCCGAGCGGCGCGGCGATCGCCACGCGTCGCGTGCGGTCCCCTGCCTAACGCAACGAACGCGGCAACGCTCGCCAGAAGGATCGCGATCCCGAGGACGATCTCGGACCCCGGGCCGGCCGGTATCTCGATCTGTCGCGGGCTGTAGTCGGCGGACAGGTGAGCCGGCCAGACGAGGAGACGGAGCCACTGGGGCACGACGACCAGCATGACCCATACCCGCCGAAACCCGTGGACCGGGACGAGGTGCTTCTCGCCTAACAACTCGCCGACCACGATCGTTCGCGTGATCAGATATACCGCCGCGACCACGACGAGGCCGCCCACGAGCGGTGCCGTGGCGCGGGCACGCTGGACGAGTACCTGCCACGACCCGGCAGGCGGACCTTCGACCGCGAACCACTCGAGCGCCGCGAGAAGCACGGGGAGAAGGAGCGCGTGCTCCTTACACAGGACGGCGACCCCGTACAGCCCACAGAGCGACAGGATCGTGGGAGTGCGGAAAGCGCCCGCTCGTCGTGCCCGGACGTAGACGACGGACGAGGCCACCATCGCCAGCGACGCCAGCAACTCGCTCTGTCCGACCACGTTGGCGACGGCCTCCACGTGAACCGGATGTACCGCGAACAGCAACGCGCCGATCACCGCCGGACCCGGAGCGATCATGTCGAGCAGGAGCGCCAGCACCAGCGCACAGAGCGCGGCGTAGAGCACGACACTGACCATATGAAACACCCACGGTGCTCCGCCGCCGGCCGCCCATTGCAGCGCATAGAAAAGCGTAACGAGCGGGCGGTAGAGCGACGCACCGTATTGCGGTGGCCAGTACGGCAGTGCGAACAGTCGCCACAGCTGGTCCAGCGAGTGTACGCGCGCGTTGTCTGCCACCAGCGCAAGATCGTCGAGCGCAAAGCCGTTCGAGAGCCCACTCGCCGACGCGACCAGGGCGAGCGCGACGACGGCGGCGTACAACCAAGGGCGATGGGGTTGCGGGAGCGGGCGTGCGCTCATCTGGCGGGGTTCATAGTGCTTCGGACCGGGTCTCAACAGGGACGCGCGGTCGCCCGGCACCGTTTCCCGACTCGCGTTGCCAAAGTGGCTTCTTCGACGTCGGTGGCATGTGCGTCCCGAGTGGCCTGTCAGTCGTCGAAATAGTGACGGCAACGCAGGTTGACCGGTCTCGCATGTAGTCTACATTCTCACGTTTTACGATCTTGCCGGGCGCGGTTAACCTGGCGGAGTCGCCGGCGCACGTGCGCCCGGCGGTTGCAAGCGAGCCCTGGGGAGCTTTCGTGGCAAACGAAAAAGTCTGCCCGCAGTGCGGCACGCGCTACGAGGCAGACCACATGTTCTGCTTCCTCGATGGCGCCGCCCTGATTCAGGCCCAAAACTCGACGGATCTCGTCGGGTCGATCATTGCCGATCGCTATCGCGTCGTCTCGAAGATCGGCGACGGCGGCATGGGCCAGGTGTACCTGGCGGAGCACGTGCGCATGAAGCGGCGCTGCGCGGTCAAGATCATGCGCCCGCAGCTCATGAGCGACCCGGTCGCCGTCGTCCGCTTCAACCGCGAAGCCGAAAACGCCAGCCAGATCTCGCATCCGAATGTCTGCGCCGTCTACGATTTCGGGGAGACGCCCTCCGGACTGATCTACCTCGCCATGGAGTTCATCGACGGCGACTCGCTGGCGAAGGTTCTCGCCCAGGAGAAAGTCCTCATCCCCATCCGGGCTGCCGACGTCATCTCGCAGACGGCGGATGCGCTCAGTGCCGCCCACGGACTTGGAATCCTTCACCGGGATCTCAAGCCTGACAACATCATGCTGGCGAAATCGCGCGCCGGCACCGACCACGTGAAGATCGTGGACTTCGGCATCGCGCGCGTCATGGCGAAGGAGTCGCAGCAGCTCACGTCCACCGGCATCGCGGTCGGCACACCCGAGTACATGAGTCCCGAGCAGTTTGCTGGGGACCAGCTCGACGCGCGGACCGACATCTATTCGCTGGCGCTGGTCGCATATCACACGATCACGGGCGCGCACGCGTTCGGCTCGGGGAGCACGACGGATCATCTGCTCGCGCGACTCACGCAGCCGCCCCGCCGACTCGCGCTCGTCAAGCCGGATGTCGCATGGCCTGCCGGCCTTCAGACCGTGTTCGACAAGGCGCTGCACGCGGACCCGACGCAGCGCTACTCCGACGTTCTCGAGTTCGCGCGTGACCTCACGGAGTCGATGGCCGATTTGCCCATTACGACGACGGAGGAGCACTACCTCAGCGCGATCTCGGCGCGGCGCCTGACGCCACCTCGTGTGTTCACGCCCGCGCGCGGAATGCCGACTCTCGAAGTCAGGACGACGGGCGGCGAGCGTACAGGGGACGCTCCCCAGACCGCGGGCGCGGCCGACTGGGCGCGCTCAGACCCCGCGGTCGCCGTCACCACGCCGTCCGGTGAGCGCAATACCGAGTCGATCCCGACGCTGATCGGTGCCACGAGCCAGAGCGTCATCTCCGGCACCGACACGCCGACGGCAGAACGGATTGCCATCGGCGACGCGGCGGCCGACGGCGGAGACACGCCGACGGCCGAACTGGCGGTAACCCCGGCGCCTCGTCCGAGGAACCGCGTCCCGATCGTCGCCGGCGGGATTCTCGTCGCGGGGATTGCGGCCGTTCTCCTCGCGAGAAGTGGCGGGTCATCGCCTAACGTCGAACCTGTCGCCTCAACAACGGTCACGCCCGTCGTCGACAGCGTACCCCCCAGGATTGATTCCGCGGTTGCCGCGGCGCCGGTTCCAGCTCCGGCGCCAGATTCGGCGACGGTCGCGGTTGCGGCCACGGCTCCCGGCGGCCTGGCGCTGGACTCGGCGGCGATGCGCATGCGAGCCGGCGTTGTCAGTGTCGCGTCAGCCGAGAGTCGGGGCACGGGCTTCCTTGCCGACACGGCGCGAGGCCTCGGCCTCATCGTCACCTCGACGGTCCTCGTGTCGACCGACAGCGTGGTCGACGTTCAGTTGGACGGATCGACACGCGTGCGCGGCCGGGTTGCCGCGAGCGATCGTGGGGCTGGCATCGCGGTGGTCGCCGTCGCTCTGCAGCCCTGGTCGGGTTACCGGGTGCTGCCGGTCGGCGGGGATTCTGCGGTCAAGGGTGGCGATTCGCTGATCGCGTTAGGCGCCGGCGCCGCGGCGAAGCGTGGCGCGGCGAAGGCGGGAGATGACGGCACGGTGCGACCGGCGCTCGCCACGAGCCGCACGGACGCCGGGCGGCCCGTGGTCTCGGCCGCGGCATCGGTCGTCGCGGTGGCGACGCAGAAGGGTGGGCAGTCGACGTTCGCGATGGCGCCGGCAGTCGACGCAGCCGTGCGCACGGCCAAGGCCCGCGTGGCACGCGATGGATTCACGGCGCCGAGCGCCACCGTGCTTCCCGTCTGGCCGTCACCGGCGTATTCGCTCGACGCCATGCGGGAGGCGAGCCGCAAAGACACGTTCGACCTCGTGCCGTATCGCGCCGATGGTCAGGGCTATCGGATCCTGGCGATGACGCCGCCCGTGCTGGCGTGGCGTGACTCGACGATCGCTCGCACGAAGGCGTACTGGGACTCGCCGTTCCAGCTCAACAAGTATCCGTACGAGCGGGTCGATCCCATTCAGGCGTGGACCGGGTTCCGTCCGACGGTCAGCGAACGGCGTGCGGTCGTCGTGATCAGTGTCGTTCCGGATGGTGTGCCGGAGCTCCGGTACAAGCGGGCCCCCGAGCTGAGCGAATCCGGTAAGGACAAGGTGGACCTCCGCTCGGCGAAGCTCGTCCGCGATGGCCAGCAGGTGCTGGCGCTCGACTCGGCCCGATTCCCGGCGGTCGTGAACGCGAAGGACTACCAGGACAAGAAGCGGCCGGTGCGCGAGGAACGCCTGCTCATCTTCCGCCTCGACGAGCTCACCAAGCCGGGCGCGTACTCGGTGGAAGTGGTTGGCTCCAACGAGCGGAAGCCGGTGCGTGTGGCGCTGCCGCAGGCGCTGCTCGACGCAGTGCGGCGCGACGCCGCCCGCTGGAGGCAGGCACGTTAGGCCAAACGGCGCAACAGAACTGGTTACAGGTTACTGGAATTGGTTATTGGTTATCTAAGCCCTCGAGATGTCTCTCTCAAGCGAGATGAGCATCCCGAGGGTTCGATTACCTGTAACAATTCCAGTAACCAGTTACCTGTTCTGTTGCGCCGTTAGCGCTGTGGATGCTACTCGCGCCGATTCGGCGAGCACGGCAGCGCCCACGAAGATGCTCTCCTCGGCGGCGGTGAATCGCGGTGAGTGGGCAGCGGTTCGCTCGCCGCCTTCCTCGCGCGCGCCGATCCGCATGAAGCATCCTGGAATTCGCTCTAGGTAAAACGCGAAATCCTCGCCTCCCATGTTCGTCAGGCCGAACGGGACCACGGCGGCTTCGCCGAGCACTGCGGCGGCTGCCTGACGCGCCCAGCTGGCCCCCTCGGCCGGGTTGACGATCGGTGGAGTGCCGAGGTTGACCGTGACGCGTGCCGTGAGGCGATACGATTCGGCGACGGATTCCGCGATACGGCGCACTTCGTTGCCGATCGCCGCGCGCGTTTCCGGTGTCGTTGCGCGCAGTGTCCCCGTGAGGGCCGCGCGCTCGGGAATGATGTTTGGCGCCGTCCCCGAGTGAATGGAGCCGACCGTGACCACCGCGGCTGCGGCGGGATCGAGGCGCCGGGCCACAATGGTCTGGAGCGCGGTGATCAGCGCCGCGGCGCCGACAATGGGGTCGGCCGATTCATGCGGGCGCGCGCCGTGGGCTCCCTTGCCGAGCAGCTCGATCTCGAACGTGTCGGCGGACGCGGCGAGTGGTCCGGCGTCGGCGACCACCTGTCCAACGGCGAACCGACGATCCACGTGTCCGCCGAAGATGGCTTTCACGTCGTCGAGCGCGCCGGTGTCGAGAATGGCCTTTGCGCCTTCGCCGACCTCCTCCGCCGGTTGCAGCACGACGAGAACGTCACCGGCCGCCGGCTGTCGCGCCAGCAGCAGCGCGGCGCCGATGGCCCAGGTGCCGTGGATGTCGTGGCCGCAGGCGTGCATGACCCCGGGCGACGTCGACGTGAACGGCAGGCCGGTGGCTTCCTCGATGGGCAGCGCGTCGATGTCGCCCCGGACCGCCACGAGGGGCGCGCGCCGATCGCGTCCCGCGAACCGGGCGACGACGCCCGTGTTCGCGACGGTCCGGACGTCCACGGCGCCTAACGACTTGACGACTTCCGCGAGTCGGGCCGACGTCCGGTGCTCCTTCCACGACAGCTCCGGGTGTCGATGGAGGTCACGCCGCAGGTCGACCAGGAGCGAGACGTCCTCGTCCCGGAACAGTCCACGAAGGGGAGGGAGCAGGACCGACACGGTTACAGCCCCAGCTCCGCGCTCCGCGTCGTGAGCTGGTCCACGCGATCGACGTCGACGTCGACGCCGAGCCCGGGACGATCCAGCGGGACCTTCACCATGCCGGTTGCGTCCATGGTCCACTCGGGCGTGACGATGTCTCGGGCCCAGTAGCGGGCGCTCGGCGACACGTCGCCGGGCTTCGTGAAGTTGGACAGCGACGCGAGCGCGACGTTGTAGGCGCGGCCGATGCCGCTCTCGAACATGCCGCCACACCAGACCGGGATGCCGTGCTGCTCGCAGAAATCGTGGATGGCGATGGACGGCCCGTAGCCCCCGACGCGCCCCGGCTTGATGTTGATGATCCGGCCGCTGCCTAACGTGTGCATGTCGATCGCGCGGTCGAGTGACGTGATCGATTCGTCGAGGCAGACCGGCGTCTCGAGCCGCTTCTGCAGCTCCGCGTGGCGCACGATGTCATCCCAGGCAAGTGGCTGCTCGATCATCATCAGGTCGAGCGTGTCGAGCTCCGCGAGCCGATCGATGTCGTCCAGGGTGTAGGCGTTGTTGGCGTCAGCCATGAGCGGCGCCGCCGGCCCGAGCTCCTCTCGGGCGGCGCGCACGAACTCGACGTCGGATCCCGGCATGATCTTGATCTTCACCTTGCGGTACCCTTGCTTCACCGCCGCGCGCGCCTTGTCGACGAGGGCGGCCGGAGTCTTCTCGATGCCGAGCGAGATGCCGGTCGCGATCGAGCTGCGGGTTCCGCCGATGAACTTGCTGAGCGGCAGTCCGGCGGCCGTGGCGGCCAACCCCCACATGCCCATCTCGACCGCCGCCTTGGCCATGTTGTGGCCACGGAAATCCTTGTCCAGCGCGACGTGGATGTCACCCGGCTGCTCGAAGGTCTTGCCGAGCACGCGTGGCGCCACCCACTGCGTGATCGCCGTCCACGCCGTGTCGATGGTCTCGGGCGTGTAGTTGGGCGACTCGCCGGCGACGCACTCGCTCCACGTCGTGACGCCGTCCACGTCGGTCAGCTCCAGGAGCAGGATGCGCCGGTCGGAGATCACGCCGGACGAAATGCGAAACGATTCCTTGAGCGGGAGACGAATCTCGCGCAGGCGGATATGACGAAGAGTGGTCATGCTGGTCGGGAGGGGGAGTGCGTGAGCTCGTACGCGGGCAGCTCGGTCTCGCTGCCCCGGTGGAACGCGGTGACCTGGTAGCCTAACGCCAGGTAGTGCGTGATCGCCTCGCGCGTCGCGAGGCGCCAGGCGAGCGCCGCGTCCTGGCTGGTGGCGAGCAGGGCTTCGATATCGCGCGGGACGGGAACCAACACACGGGTCGCTCGAGGCAAGGGCTCGACCACGCGGACGCGTCCGTTTTCGACAACGGCGGTCCGGGCCACGTCCGCGGCCGGCTGCTCGCGCTTTGGCGCCGCCGCGTCGCGAGCTGTGCGATCGGCGGACGCGAGCTTCCATTCGGCGACGAAACGATCCGTCGGGAGTGCGCCGTGCAGGATGCTTCCAGTGTTCGAGCCGTAGAAGTTCGGAATGTACTCGGCGATGCGCGCGCCGAGTCTGTTCAGGTTGAAATGTGCGTTGCGTGCAACGAGGGGGTCGAACGTCCAGTACATGGTCTCGACGCCGACGGCACGCACCAGGTCGCGCTGGTAGTTCTTCAGCTTTTCGCCGAGCTGCTTGCCGCGTGCTTCCTCGCGGACGGCGAGCATGTCGGACCAGTGGACCGGCCGACCATCGCGCACCCCGGTGAGGCCGAACACGAATCCGAGCATGCGGCCCTGCGCGTCGAACGCGGCGGCGGTGACGCCACCGACCTTTTGGGCGACGCGGAGAATGGATGCCGGGACGCGGTCGGTGAACCCGGCGCCCCAGATCTCATCCTGGAGGGCGACGGCCTCGTCGTACTCGTCGTTGGTGGTCAGCGTGCGGAGGACGATGCCGTCCGCTTCGTACCGCGGGCGTGGAGCGAGCGACGACTCTTGCACTGCGGGCAGGGGACTGGAAATTAGCGAGAATTTTGTATACAAATTACGATACAATTATGCGCACCTCTGCCATCTCGCGCAAGCGCGCCCGTCCCCAGGAAGTCTACGAGCGGCTGCGTGCGCTGATCATCGACGGTCGGCTCGCGCCCGGCACGCGCGTCATCGAGACCGACGTCGCGACCCGGCTCGGAGTGAGTCGCACGCCCGTGCGCGGCGCGCTCCAGCGCCTGCAGCAGGAAGGGTATGTAGTCGATTCGCCGACGCTCCGCCAGACGCGCCCCACCGTCGCGCCGCTCACGAGCGAGGACGCGCACGAGGTCTTCCTGCTCGTCGGCGCCCTCGAGGGCCTGGCGGCGTCGCGGGCCGCGTTAGGCATCGCCGCCGAACGGACGGCGCTCGCCGCCGAGCTGACCGACATCAACGAGGCGTTCCGTGCCGCTGCCGCCGCCCAACGCCCCGACCACGGCCGGATCTTCGAGCTCGATGAGCGCTTCCACCGCTGCTACATGAAAGCGGCCGGGCGCCGCGTGCGCTCGCTCCACGACACCGTGAAGCCTCAGGCGGAGCGCTACGAGCGGCTGTACGTCAGTATGCTCACCTCGGAGCTCCACACGTCAGTGGTGGAACACCGCGCGATCGTCCGCGCGATTCGCGCCGGCGACGCGCCGGCCGCGCAGGCGGCGGTGGAAACCAACTGGCGCAACGCGGCCGAGCGCCTCGCTGCCGTCGTCGCGGCGACCGGTGAGCGAGGAAGCTGGTAGCACTGGCGACTGGCGACTGGCGACTGGCGACTGGCGACGGCCGGGGACGGGGGACGGACGACGGGCGACGGTGGAACGGCGGCTCGTGGCTGGCTGGTTGTGCTGCCTGCTGGCTGACGCTGGCTGACCAAAACCCTCGGGAGGCTCTTCTCACCACAAGAAGCATCCCGAGGGTTCTCCGTTTCCCGTTTCCCGTTTCCCGTTTCCCGTTTCCCGTTTCCCGTTTCCCGTTTCCCGTTTCCCGTTTCCCGGCAGTCGCCAGTCGCCAGTCGCCTCGTTAGGCGAACAACCCCACCTGCCCGCCCGTGTGCCAGAACACCACCGTCGCACCGTCCGGGATTCGACCGTCGCGCAGGTACTGAACAAGGGCCGCGAGCGCCTTTGCGGTGTAGGTGTGATCAACGAACAACGCTTCCGTGCGAGCCGCGAGCTGCTGCGCCTCGATAGACGCCGGCGTCGGCACCCCGTATCCGCCCCCGACGAACGTGTCGTCCACCTCGATCCGCGCATCCCGCGCAATCCCTTCCATGACAGGTCCGAGCGGCCCTTTCATGCCGTCGATGATCGAGCGAACCTCGCGCTCGACGTCGGCCGCCGGATCGTCCGCGCTGACGCCAATGACGCGCGTCGAGAGCCCGTGCAGCGCACACCCGGCGGTGAGACCGGCCTGCGTTCCGCCAGACGACGTCGCATGAACGATCACGTCCGGTCGCACCCCCTGCTCGAGCAACTCGCCCACCGCTCGCAGAAAGCCGATCGCGCCGATCGGGGTCGACGCGCCCAGCGGCACCTCGACCGGTTTCCCGCCGGCCGCGCGAATGCGCTCGGCCGCGCGCCTCATTGCCGGCACACGATCGGTGCGCGTCGCGACGTATTCGACCGTCGCGCCCAGCAGCGAGTCCAGCAGCGCGTTGCCGGTGAGCTTGTCGGGCCGGGTACCGTTCGCGATCAGGTGGCAGCGCAGACCGAGCTTCGCCGCGGTCGCCGCGGTCGCGCGCGCGTGGTTCGACTGAATGCCACCTACCGTGATGAGTGTGTCGGCACCGTCCGCGACGGCCTGCGCCCCAACGACGGCGAGCTTACGCACCTTGTTGCCACCGAAGCCGAACGGAATCGCGTCGTCCCGCTTCACGAAGATCCGCGCGCCGATGTCGAGCGCGGCGCTCAGACGAGTGGCTTCTTCGAGTGGCGAAGGGAGCGCGCCGAGCGCGACGGTCGGGATCGCATTGGCACGCCGGATGGCGGACGCATCGAGGGTCGTAGTCACGGTCCAGGAATGATGCCCCTCAAGGGCAACGTCGCCAAGGCACACATGGCGGCCCGGCCTTTCCGACGTCGATATTATGCGATTATGCGAGCCATGGTGCCGAGCACACGGTGAAAGGAAAGCCAGGCGGGTCCTCGGCGAACTCGCCCCGACGCTGGCGGCCTGGCACGGGGATCTACGTCGTTGCGCCACTCCAGCCGTCGCTCGCCGCACTGGTCGGCGAGATTCAGTCTCGCTTCGATCCGAAGCTCGCGCGGCTCATGCCGCCGCACATCACCATCATCGGGTCGTCGGGCGCCGGTCCGATCGCTCCCGGAACGCCCGTCGCGGAGCTGCGCGCGCTGCTCGAGCCGATCGCGAGCTCGACGCCACCGCTCACGCTTCGACCGGGCCATACCGTGAGGTTCATGCAGACCGACATCATCGTGCTGGAGCTCGACCCGCACGGCCCGCTTCGGGAGCTTCACGAGCGCATCAAGACCAGCGGCGTGACGTACGCGCGGCCTCGCTTCGCGTTCACACCGCACATCACGCTGAGCTTCTACCGCCAGCTCGATGCCGCCGAGCGGCGGGCATTGCTGTCGTTTCGTGTCGATCGGCCGGTCGAGGTCACCGAGATCGAATGCTCGCTCAGCAACGATCCCCAGCCGGCGCGGCATCTGCTGACGCTGCCGCTCACAGGCTCCCCCTCTCAACGAAGTCCATGATGGAAGACGTTGCCGACCTGATGGCCGCCCTCGAGGACGACGCGACCGCGCACGCGGCGGCCCGGGTCATCTCGCTGGCCACGACATACTTCGAGACGACTCGCCGCGGTGAGGGCCCCGTATCCTCCGGCCGGTCGCCTAACGAGATCGCCGCGCGGTTCGACGGCCCGATGCCCGAGCAAGGCACCGACCTCGCGACGATCGTCGAGCGCATCGAGCGCGACGTGCTCGCAGACGCGAACCGCCTCGCGCACCCCATGTACATGGGCCACCAGGTGTCGTTCCCGCTGTCGACCGCTGTCTGGACCGACGCGGTGATCTCCGCGCTCAACCAGTCGGTGGCCGTTGAGGAGATGTCGCCGACGCTCACGTCGCTCGAGCATCGCGTCATCCGCTGGATGTGCGACGCCGTGGGCTTCCCATCGGGAAGCGGGGGCACGCTCACGTCAGGCGGGACGGAAGCGACATTCACCGCGCTGCTCGCCGCGCGCGCGGCGGCCCTTCCCGATTCCTGGATGCATGGAATCACCGATCCGCGGCCGGTGGTGCTGTGTGGAGAGCACACACATTACGCGGTCACGCGCGCGGTGGCGGAGCTCGGACTGGGGATGCGGAGCGCCATCGCCATTCCGTCCACGAAGTACCGCATGGATGTCGCGGCACTCGAGCGCGAGGTCGCGCGGCTCCGCGAGCGGCATCTGCCGATCATGGCGGTCGTCGCCACGGCAGGCCACACGGCCACAGGCTCCTTCGACGACATCGACGCGATCGGTGCGCTGTGTGTGCGTGAGGGAATCTGGCTGCACATCGACGGGGCCCATGGGGCGACGGCGGTGCTGTCGGACCGCCATCGCCATCGGGTGAGCGGTATCGAACGAGCGCGGTCCATCGCGTGGGACCCGCACAAGATGATGCTGCTGCCGCTGCCCGCGGGGATGCTGCTGGTTCGCTCCGAGGGGGAGCTGCAGGCGGCGTTCGCGCAACGGGCGCCATATCTCTTCCATGGTGACGACGACACGACGCGCGTTCGAGACCAGGGCGTTAGGAGCTTTCAGTGCTCACGTCGCGCCGACGTCCTCAAGCTCTGGGTCGTGCTCCAGCGTCTCGGGCGTCGCGGGATTGCGCTCCTTCACGATCACCTGTGTGACCTGGCGGTGCAGGTCCGGGACGAGCTCGCGCAGCATTCGGAGTTCGAGGTCCTTCACGCTCCGGACTCGAACATTCTGTGCTTCCGCTACGTTGGCGAGAGCCGAGCGGACGACGAGACGCTGGACGCGATCAACCGCGAGATACGGGAGCGCTACAACAAGTCTGGCCGGGGCTGGATCACGGCAACGCTGCTCGATGGTCGACGGGTCCTTCGCGTGACGATGATGAACCCGCGGTCGACGCGCGCCCACATTCGCGCGCTCGTGGACGGCCTCCGCGCCATCGCCAGCGAGGTGGTCAGCGACCGGATCAACGGAGTCGAGGGCGCATAAATGCGGTGCTCGAGCGGTACCCATGGTAACCACCAGGCGTTTCGTCGCAGTGGGTGCCCTCCTTTTGCTCGGCATGGGGGCGCGCGCGCCACACTTGCTGATGCGCATCCGCTGCACACGACGCTCACGGAGCTCACGACGCTACCGGATGGCGCCGCCCAGATCACGACGCGCGTCCTTGTTCGATCCGTGGGACGATCAGGTGAACATCGTCCAGAGCACGATCGGCGGACGGCGTCAGACGATCCTGTTCACGAGGCGCGAGGGCAGCACGGCGAAACCCATTTGAGCGCCGCCGCTCGCGCCCGACCGCGTCAGGCTCCCGGTGTGCCCGGCGCGCCTAACGCCTTCTTGATCGCGGCCTCGAGGTCCTGCGTTCCGCCGAGGCCGGTGTACACCACCGTTCCGACCTTGTCGACGACCACCACGTAGGACGTCGCGGCAGCGTCGTACCCGTCCGCGGCGGCGCCTTTGCGGTCGTAGTACACCTCCAACGGCAGCCCGTGCTTCTCGGCGTAGAGCTTCACGCGCTCGGGCGTCTGATTCACGGACACCGCGACGCCGACGAACTTGACCTTGTTTCCGTACCGCTTGGCCACGTCGATCATCGTGGGCTCGAGTTGCTTGCAGAGCGGACACCACGTCGCCCAGAACTCGATGAGCATCGGCGTCTTGCCCACGTACTGCCCGAGGTCGAACGATTTCCCGTCGAGCGTCTCGACGAGCGTCGACGCGGGTGCCTTGGCGCCGACGGGGAGTCCGGTTTCCTGCGCCTCGAGGCCGGGAACCGGGAACGGGGAACCGGGAACGGAAAGGGCCGGCGCAAGCGCCGCTAATACGATGGCGGTGACGGCCAGTGCCGCGCGCCGCTTGGGCTGATGGCTGATGGCTGATGGCTGATGGCTGCCGCCCTTCGGGCGGCTATGGCCGATGGCTGATGGCTGATAGCTAGTCATATGATCAATTGTCCCATCTTGATCAGGTAGTACTCCGCGACACCCAGCATCACGAACGCGAAAACCCGCTTGATACGAACCATCCAGACTCCCGCCCTCGGCATGCGACTGAGCGTGCCGCTCGAGACTCCCACGGCAACCAACAGCGCGCACATTCCGAGCGAGAAGGCGAACAAATACGCGAATCCGAGCACCGCACTCTTCGTCGTCGTTACCCACGTCAGCACCGCCGCCATGACGGGTGCCGAGCATGGCGCGGCAACAAGCCCCGACATGGCGCCCATGACGAATGCCCCGGAGAATCGGCCTCCGGTACCAGCCGAGGATGCCCGCTCGATCAACGTCGCCGGGACCCGGATCGGCATGACGTCGAGCATTGCCAGCGAGGCCACGACCAGGAAGTTCGCCATGGCGAAGTACAGCCACGGGTTGGTGCTGATGCTGCCAAACAACGTACCCGTGAGCCCCGCGAAAAGTCCCAGGGCCGAGTACACCGTTGCGAGCCCGATGACGTACGTGAGCGAGAGCAGCAGGGGACGCCACCGGTCGGTCCGCACTCCGCTCGCTGTCTGTCCGCCGACGATCGCCGCCGTGATCGGGATCATCGGGTAAATGCAAGGCGTGAGACTCGTTAGCACCCCAGCGACGAACAAAAGGGGCAGTGCCACGAGAGGCCGCCCCGAGAGCGTGCTCGCGATGTTCGTGAAGTCCATTGAGGGCTGAAAGCTATTGACGGGCGTGGCGGTGCGGAACGAACTCCGCTCCCAAAGCGGTACACGCTTCAGTCCGCCCGATTCTTGCGGGTGTTCTATCCCACGGGTAATAACGGGTAATACCAGCAATACAAAAACGATTCCGGAGCAACTGATGGGTCTCGCACGTTTCGCGGCGCTCAGCGCACTGGTTTTCCCTGCGCTCGTCGCCTGTAACGAAGACAACACGTTCGGGCTGGGTGACAGCCCCACTCGCCAGCAATTCACGGCAACAATGACCGGGTTGAACGTCCGCCCGGTCCCGGTGGCCACGACGACTACCGCGATCGCGCAAATCAGCATCCGCACGCCCGATGTTGGAGAGGTGGGGCGCCAGCTGGGCTATGCGATCGTAGCGACGAACCTCACGTCCGCGATCTCGGCGCACATCCATCTTGGCGGCGCGGCAATCGGCTCCGGGCCCATTCTCGTCACCTTGTATACGAATCCGACCGACAGCGTGCTGACCGACCCGACGCTCGTGACGGGAATCATTCCCGAGGCCGCATTGCCTTTCAGCATGGACTCACTCGCCAAGCTGATGACCAACGGATCGGCCTACGTCGACATTCACGCAGTCGGAAACCTGGCTGGACTCGTTCGAGGTCAGCTTTCCAGAAAGGGCGAGGAGCCGCCACTCGATCGTTTCGACGCCCCATCCCTGATCGGAGAGAATGAACGTCCCGATCCGGTGGAGACGACGGCGACAGGGGCGGCGACGTTCGAGCTGCTGAGCAACTCGACGATTCGGTTCAACGTGAACGTCTCGGGGATCACCGGCGTGACGATGGCGCACATACACACCGCGGTCGCGGACTCCGCGGGTCCGATCGCCGTGACGTTGTTTACAGCCTCCGCTCCGACCGGGCCGATCACTGGCTCGCTCGCCAGCGGGACGTTTGACGAGTCGAAAATCGAGCTGCCGGGCGTCTCCATGGATTCGCTCCTGGTGCTCATGCGGACGGGTCGGACCTACGTGAACGTGCATACCGAGGCCAACCCCAATGGCGAGATTCGCGCGCAGATCGAACCGGTGACGACGTTGCCGCAAGAGCCGGGAAGAGCGGGAAAACGGGAAACGGGAAACGGGAAACGGAGAACCCTCGGGATGCTTCTCGTGGCGAGAAGAGCATCCCGAGGGTTTTGATCAGCCAGC
>DASUGD010000107.1:0-15040 GCA_036274195.1 Gemmatimonadaceae bacterium
GACCGTGGACGACGAGGCGTTCCAGCTCGAGCCTCCGCCGCCCGAGCCGGTGTCGGCGGCCGAGCAGGATGCTGTCCCGGACGCGGCCCCGGACTCGGACGATCAGGTGACGATTCCCGGGATGGACGCGTTTGCCGCCGAATACTCCACAGGTTCCTACGCGGCGATCCCCGATCCCGAGCCTAACGACGCGACCGAGCCGGTCGCGAGCCAGCACATTGCCGAGGCGCATCCGCCGGCACCGCCGGTCGCGGCTGTCGACGACGGCCTCGGGCTCGAGGTGATGGAGTTCGTGCCGCCGTCGAGCGCGCCACCGGCTCCAGCGGTTTACCCGCAGGCGCCAGACGTGGATCCGGTGTTGGGGCGCACCCTCGCCATGTCGACCAACGAGCCGAGCCAACCGCCCGCCGCGTTCGTCACCGAGACCATGGCGGAGCTGTATCTGCAGCAGGGCTTCCGCAACGAAGCGCTCGCCGTCTATCGCGAACTGCTGGCGAGGAACCCCGCCGACGCGAGCTTGCGCGAGCGGATCGATCAGATCGAGAGCGGCTCCGTCTCGAGCATCGGGATGGCGTCAGTGTCGGAGGACGTCGTGGAGTCGGCGCTCAAGCGTCACTCCGGGCGCCCGCCCCGGTCCGTGCGATCGTTCTTCGCGTCGCTCGCCGGCCGCCGCGCACCCGCGCGGCGAGAGCCAGAGGCCCTCACATCGGAGAGCGAAGCGGCGCCGGTCGAAGCGGCCGCCCGGCCGGCTCGTACGACGCCGGTCCCGTCGGCAGCCGAGACGCTCGCGACCTACGATCCGTTCGCGGACGCCGCCGATGCGGAGCCGATCTCGCACTCGGCCCTCGATGCGGCTGCCACGCCTAACGAGCCATTCGCCGAGTTCTCGGCCGGCGTGACGACGACGTCGAGGCAGACGCCCCGGTCGGCGCCCGCGCAAACGCCGGCGTCAGCATTGGGTCATTCGGAGCCGCAAGGTCGCCCAACCCGCGTGGCGAGCAACGAGCTGTCGCTCGACCACGTGTTCCGAGGTACCCCGGAGGCTGCTCCGGCGGCGGAGGGAGGGTTCTCGTTCGACCAGTTCTTCTCCGATTCCCAGGGCTCTGGTGACGCTGCGGCAGCGGCTACGACGCCGGAGTCGGGTCGCGGCGGAGAGTCGGCCGATGCCCATGACATCGAGCAGTTCACGGCCTGGCTCGAAGGACTCAAAAAGAAGTGAGGATCGCTGTCCTCAACGGACCGAACCTGAACCTGCTCGGTACTCGCGAGCCCACGCTCTACGGCAGCACGACGCTGCCAGAGATCGAGGCCCGACTGCGGGACGTGGCCCGTGAGCTTGGCGTCGAGATCGAATGCGCGCAGCACAACGGCGAAGGCGCGCTCGTCGACGCCATTCAGGCGCTCCGGGGTCGCGCGGATGCGGCCATCATCAATGCCGGCGCGTACAGCCACACCAGCCTCGCGATTCGCGACGCGTTCGCGGCGGTGGAGGTGCCCTACGTCGAAGTCCACCTAACGAATATTTACGCGCGCGAACTGGAGCGCCGGTACTCCACGCTGGCGGCCGGCGCGCGTGCCGTGCTGTGCGGGTTCGGCGCCGCGGGGTACGAGCTGGCCCTTCGCGGGCTGGCCGCGACGCTGGCGTCGCGTGTCTGATCGTCGAGGCGAGCGCCTCGCGGCGCTGGTCGAGTCGTTGAGCCACGCCCATCTCGATGGGCTGCTCGTCACGAGCTTGCCGAACATCCGCTATCTGACGGGCTTCTCGGGCACGAGCGCGCTCCTCTTCGTCACGTCGCGCGACGTGTTTCTCATCACGGATTTCCGGTACCAGACTCAGGTGCGCTCGGAGGTTGGCGAGCTCGCCCGGATCGCCGTCGAGTCGCAGAGTCTGTGGACGGGTCTGTGGCAGCTCCTCGGGCAGGCTTCATACGTCGAGGTCGCCGGCTTCGAGTCGGCGCACATTGTCCATCGCGACTTCCAGCGGCTGCTGGAAGCCGGGCCACGGCTGAAGTGGCGACCAACGACGGATCTCGTCGAGACGCTCCGTGAGCGGAAGGACCCCTCGGAGGTCGCCAGCATTCGCACGGCGGCGACCATGGCCACGAGCGCGCTCCAGAAAACGCTGCCGGCGATTCGAGTGGGGATGACGGAGCTCGAGGTTGCGGGGGTTCTGGAAAAGTCCATTCGTGATGCGGGCAGCGAGGCGTTCCCGTTTCCGTCCATTGTCGCTTCCGGACCGAGGTCGGCGCTTCCTCACGCGCGCTCCTCCTCTCGCCAGATCGCGAACGGTGAGTTTCTCCTCATGGATTTCGGTGCGGCGTCGGGTGGGTATTGTGCCGATGTGACCCGCACGATCGTTGTTGGTAAGGCAAGCGACGAGCAACGTGCTGTGTACGACGTGGTGCGGCAGGCGAACGAGCTTGCCGCGAGTGAAGTCCGGGCTGGGTTACGTGGGCGAGAGGCGGACGCGCTCGCGCGTGACTACATTGAGCGCTGTGGGTATGGGGAGGAGTTTGGCCACGGCCTCGGGCACGGACTCGGGATCGAAGTGCACGAAGCACCGCGGCTCGCTCGCACTGCCGACGGAGTGTTGCCAGCTGGCGCGGTCGTGACGATCGAGCCGGGTATCTATCGGCCGGGTTGGGGCGGCGTTCGCATCGAGGATGATGTCCACCTCGCGGCGGAGGGCCCCGAGCTCCTCACGCAGTTCACCCACGAGCTCCTGGAGCTCGCGTGAACCCGAAGGGGAGCCACTCGTCCATAGAGAGATATGATCGACTTACGCTACGTCAAAAAGCTCATCGAGATGATGGATGGGTCCTCGGTCGACTCGGTGGAGATCACCTCCGACAAGGGCATGAAGATCCGCATCTCGAAGACGCCGCAGCAGCGGGGCACGGTGCAAATCCCGACACCGGTGCCAATGCCCGCGCTTCTGCCGGCGGCCGTGGCGACGCCGTCACGCATGACGCCAGCGGAAGGCAACGCGGTGTTGGCAGAGCCGGAGGCGCCGTCGAAGACGGAGGCGCCGAAGTCGAAGCTGCTGGAAGTGAAGTCTCCAATGGTCGGTACGTACTACGCGGCGCCGGAGCCCGGGGCCAAGGCGTACGTCGCAGTTGGCTCACGCATCGCCAAGGGTCAGATCCTCTGCATTATCGAGGCGATGAAGATCATGAACGAGATCGAGTCGGAGTTCTCGGGTGTGATCACCGAAATCGCGGTTCAGGACGCGCACCCCGTCGAGTACGGGCAGGTGCTCTTCAGGATTGATCCCAATGGCTAATCCCACAGTGGCGGCGGATCACGAAGCGGCGGCGCCACAACAGCGCGCCGCGTTCAACTTCAAAGCGATCCTGCAGCAGATGGTGCAGCTGAACGCCTCCGACCTGCACTTGAAGGTCGGGCGACCGCCGACGCTGCGCGTCAATGGTGACCTGTCGCCGCTGCCGCTTCCCGCGTTGCGCCCCGAGGACCTAACGGCGCTCGCGAAAGAGCTGATGACGCCGAAGCAGGTCAAGGAGTTCAGCGAGTACCGCGAAGCCGACTTCGCGACGGGAGTGCCGGGCATCGGCCGATTCCGCGTCAACGCCTACCAGCAGCGCGGCACCATCGCGTTCGCGCTCAGAACGATCCCGCACACGGCAAAGTCCGTGGGTGAGCTGAACCTCCCGGCGGTCGTCGAGGAGATCTCGATGCGGCCGCGGGGCCTCGTGCTCGTTACCGGCATCACCGGGTCCGGCAAGTCGACCGCGCTCGCGTCGATGATCCAGCACATCAACGAGCGGCGCTACGCGAACATCATCACGATCGAGGACCCGATCGAGTTCCTGCATCGCGACAATCGCTGCCACATCAACCAGCGCGAGGTCGGCACCGACACGGGCAGCTTTGCGCAGGCGCTGCGACGTGTGCTCCGTCAGGATCCCGACGTGATCCTGCTCGGCGAGATCCGCGATCTCGACACGCTCGAGACGGCGCTGAAAGCGGCGGACACCGGGCACCTCGTGTTCTCGACGCTGCACACGACGGACGCCACGCAGACCATCAACCGTGTGCTGTCGTTCTACCCGCCGCATCAGCAGTCCGAAGTGCGCTTCGCGCTGTCCACCGCACTCGCGGCGGTCATTTCACTGCGCCTGGTGCCGCGAGCCGACAAGCCAGGCCGCGTGCCGGCCGCGGAGGTGCTCATCAACACCGCCGCGGTGCGTGAGCAGATCCGTGACCTCGCTGCTACCCTCAACATTCCGGATCTGATCAAGGAAGGCACGGCGCAGTACGGGATGCAGAGCTTCGACCAGTCGCTCATGCAGTGGTACTCGCGGGGCGTCATTTCCTACGAGAGTGCGCTATTCTACGCCAGCAACCCGAGCGAGTTCGCGCTTCGCGTGCAGGGTGTAGCGGCGTCGAGCGACACGAGCTGGGACGGATTCCAACAGGCAACGGCGCCGTGAGTTGACCTGAACCCGGTCATCTCGCACGTGCTGCGCACTTCCTCGGTTGGGCTGAACACGCCCACCTCGGACGTGCTGCGCACGTCCTCGGTTGAACTTGGGGCCGGTGCCGCTGCATGTTCCTGCATCGACCCGACACCGCAACTACTGCATTGGACTGCGAATCGATTGCCGGGAGCGTGGCGAGCTTGCTCGCGACGCCGTCGGCCGTTCACCGTTAGGCCGACCCTCCCGCCGACAGCTCCCGCTGCATGTTCAAGAAAATCCTGATCGCGAACCGCGGTGAGATCGCGCTGCGCGTCATACGCGCCTGCCGCGAGCTCGAGATCGAGACCGTGGCGGTCTACTCGGACGCAGATCGCGAATCGCTTCACGTCCGGTTCGCCGATGACGACGTGTGCATCGGGCCGCCACCCGCACGCGATTCGTACCTGAAGATCCCGCGGATCATTGCCGCCGCCGAGATCACCGGGGCGGACGCCATCCATCCCGGCTACGGGTTCCTGGCCGAGAACGCCGAGTTCGCCGAGACATGCCAGGCCTCGAACGTCACCTTCATCGGGCCAACCGCCGAACAGATCCGCGTCATGGGCGACAAGGCAGCCGCGCGCCGAGCCATGACGGAGGTCGGCGTCCCCATCATCCCCGGGACGCCCGGTCCGGTCGAGGATCCCGACGAAGCGCTGAATTTCGCGCGGGACATTGGTTTCCCTGTCATCATCAAGGCCGCCGCGGGCGGCGGCGGGAAGGGGATGCGCGTCGCGAAGAGCGCCGATGACTTTGCCCGGTCGTTCCAGCTCGCGCGCTCCGAGGCGCTATCAGCGTTCGGCAACGGCGACGTCTACGTCGAGAAATACCTCTCGCGTCCACGGCACGTCGAGTTCCAGATCCTCGGCGATCGGCACGGCAACGTGATTCACCTGGGCGAGCGCGATTGCTCGGTCCAGCGCCGCCACCAGAAGCTCATTGAGGAGGCCCCGAGCCCCGCGGTGGATGCGGACCTGCGCGCCCGTATGGGCGAAGCAGCAGTACGGGGCGCGAAAGCCATCGACTACGTCGGCGCGGGAACGATCGAGATGCTACTCGATGAAGACGGCTCGTTCTACTTCATGGAGATGAACACGCGCATTCAGGTCGAACACCCGGTTACGGAGATGCTCACGGGCGTCGATCTCGTAAAGGAGCAGATTCGCGTCGCCAGTGGTGAGCCGCTTTCGGTCCGCGAGCTGCCGCCGCTTCGAGGTCACGTCATCGAATGCCGCATCAATGCTGAAGATCCGACCCGCAACTTCCAGCCATCTCCGGGGAAGATCGACGCGTTCCATCCGCCGGGAGGTCCCGGCGTGCGTCTCGACACGCATGTCTATGCGGGGTACACGGTGCCGCCGTTCTACGACTCGCTGCTGGCGAAGCTCATCTGCCAGGGTCGCGATCGCGAGGAAGCCATGACGCGAATGCGCGTTGCGCTGGAGAGCTTCATCATCGAAGGTGTAACGACGACGGCACCATTTCTCAGCCGCGTGATGACGCACCCGAGCTTCCGCTCCGGCGACATCGACACGAAGTTCCTGGAGCGAGAGGGACAGCTCATGAAGGAGCCGGTGTAAGTGCGGCTCGACGTGTTCTTCGGCGGCCACCAGATGACGCCGGCGGACGTGCAGGGACGGGTGGTGCTCGTGATCGACGTGCTGCGCGCCTCGACGACCGTTGCCGTCGCCCTCGCGAACGGCGCGAGGGCTGTCATTCCGTTCGAGAGCTCGGATGAGGTGGTCGCTCGCGCGAAGCAGTTCGAACGTGACGACGTACTCCTCGCCGGCGAGCGACGGATGCACGCGATTCCCGGGTTCGACCTTGGCAACTCTCCACGTGAGTACAGCGCTGCAGCGGTGGAAGGCAAGACGGTCCTGCTGACGACGACGAACGGCACGGTTGCGCTCGCCGGAATCCAGGGCGCGCGTGACGTCCTCGTGGCGTCGTATGTCAACTACTCTGCGGTATCGGCCATGATTCGAGCGGCTGCGCGCGGCGACGCCGACATCACGATCGTCTGTGCCGGTCGCGATCGTCAGTTCGCGCTCGAAGACGCGGCATGCGCCGGCCGATTCACGCGCGCCCTGAGCCGGCCTTCCACCGTGCGACTCAACGACGCGGCACAGGCCTGCTCGCTCATCGACAGACGCTACGGAGATCATCTCGATCGCCTGTTCGAGGACTCGGAGCACGGCCGTGCCCTCGCCGAAGCGGGTTTTGCGGAGGACCTCATCGTCTGCGGCAATGTTGACTCGCATCCCGTGATTCCGATCTACCACGACCGGCAAATCACGAAGCTCGGACCAGATCGCGAGCGGTAACGGTCCCGTGGGAAATACGTCGCTCAAGCGCGAGGTCGCAGGGATCGCGCTGTTGCTGTTTGCCTTGTTCCTCGCCGGCGCGGTGCTCGTGCCGCCGGGGACGGCCGTCTACGAGTCCTGCACGGCGGCGAAGAGCGTCTTCGGGCCCGTCGGGGCGTGCCTGCGAAGCTGGTCGCGAGAGCTGATCGGAATTCCCGCGGCGCTGCTCCTCCCGCTCATTCCGGCCGTGCACGCGCTCCGGCTGTTCGGCCGGTTGGAGTCGGAGACGGATCGCTCGTGGCTGGTGTTCCTCATCGGCGTGGTCGTGATCCTGCCGATCGCGTTAGGCATGGCCCGTGGGGCCCAGCCTGGCGAGCTGGATGCGGCGGCGGGATTGTGGGGCGGGTTCTTCGCCACCTACGCCGTGAAGGCGTTCGGCGTCGTCGGTGCGTGGATCATGGTCGCGCTGGCAGCGAGCGTGTTGGCGGCAGCGACGCTGAGGTGGAATCCGATTCGGGCGATCGTCGGACCTTCGGTCCAACCGGGAACCGGGAACCGGGAACCGGGAACAGAAGCTTCGCCGCTGGGCGGGACCTCGGACTCTGACAAGCCGAAACGCAAGCGCGCGAAGAAGGGCGAGGTGCTCCCGGGCACGCCGGCGGACGTCGCGACAACCCTGGCGCCGACGCCCGAGGAAATGCCCGCGATCGATCCGTCGCTCATGCGCGACGCCGCCCCATCGGCTGACGCGGATGACGGCGACCTGGACTTGCCGCGCGATCGGAAGAAGCGCGACCGCAGGTCCAAGAGCGATCTCGCGGCCGATCGCGACGAGCGCGTTCACGCAGAGATCGACTCGACTGCGGTCGCGATCGAGTTCGGCGGTGATGAACTGCCCCCGACCGACCTCCTCTCGCCTCCGCCGCCTCGCAACGTCGAGGTCGGGCGGCGCGAGCTCGACCTCATGGGTGTGAAGCTCATGGACGCGCTGCGGACGTTCCGTGTCGAGGGCGAGCTCGTCGGGCGCACCACCGGGCCCGTGGTCACGCAGTACGAGATCGAGCCTGCGCCGGGCGTGAAGGTGCGCCAGTTCGCGAACCTGGCCAACGACCTCGCGCTGGCCATGCGGGCGCCCAGCATCCGGGTCGTGGCACCCATACCGGGGCGCGGTGCCGTGGGGGTCGAAGTGCCGAACCCGAGCGCCGAGATGGTCACGTTCCGTGAGCTCATCGAGGCGCGGGACTTCCAGGGTGCCCGCGCGGCGCTGCCCATCGCGTTAGGCAAGGACCTCGAGGGCAAGCCGGTCGTCGCCGACCTGGCGAAGATGCCTCACCTGCTGATAGCCGGCGCCACCGGCTCGGGCAAATCGGTGTGCGTCAACACGCTCATCACCAGCCTCGTCTACCGGCACACGCCGAAGACCCTGCGCTTCCTGATGGTCGACCCGAAGATGGTCGAGCTGTCGGTGTACAACGTGCTGCCGCACCTGCGGCACAAGGTCGTCACCGATAACCGTGACGCCGCCGCCGTCCTCAAGTGGGCCGTGCTCGAGATGCAGGAGCGCTACGAGCTCCTGGCGGCGAACGGGGCCCGGAACATCCAGGACTTCAACCGGAAAGTGCAGGAAGGCGCGAAGCTCAAGGCGCCGAAGGAGCAGGCCGTCGCGCTGGGCAATCCCGATTACGTGGGCACGGTACTGCCGTACATCGTCGTGATCATCGACGAGCTCGCGGACCTCATGATGACGGTGCAGGGCGAGGTGGAAACACCGCTCGCGATGCTCGCGCAGAAGGCGCGCGCGATCGGCATCCACCTGATCCTCGCCACGCAGCGCCCGAGCGTGAACGTCATCACGGGTCTCATCAAGGCAAACTTCCCGAGTCGCATCGCGTTCCGCGTGGCGTCGCAGGTGGACAGCCGGACGATCCTCGACGGCATGGGGGCCGAGGCGTTGTTAGGCAACGGCGACATGTTGTTCATTCCGCCCGGCAAGTCGGAGCCGTCCCGCCTGCAGGGCGCGTTCATCTCGAGCGACGACACCGAGCGCCTCATGCAGTGGTACGACGCGAAGCGCGAAGCGCGCCGGGCCGCGCTCGCGGCGCAGGGGCTCGTGATCGAGGAGCCCGCCACGGCGGAGCCGGACATTCTCGAGACCGTCCGCGCGCGCGAGGCGATCGAGAAGGCTGGAGACGACGCCGAGGAGTTCGACGACGCCGACCGGGACAAGCTGTTCCGCGAGGCGGCCGAGGTGTGCATCCAGCATCAGCTCGGGTCGACGTCGCTGCTGCAGCGACGCCTTGGCGTCGGCTATGGTCGCGCCGCGCGGATCATCGACCAGCTACACTCCGCGGGAATTCTCGGGCCGCCTAACGGCTCGAAGCCGCGTGAAATCCTGAGTGGCCTCGAGGACCTGGATCGGATCTGCGGGCCGCGGGCGTAGCGCCGGCAACGAGGCCACAGCACGAACCACGAGCGCACGCAGAAGGGAAGCGAGCCGTCTCGGCGAGGTCTGTGACCTCCCGAGGTCATTGCCGCTTGGCCTGTTGGTACTGTCCCGGAATGGCCTCGGAAGAATGGACGAATCCGCCGGCGAGGCCCTTGTTTGGCCGCCGCAGCCGAACGGTGCGATCCGGCAAATACGGCGTGCAGGGGAGGGGTGCCGTCGAACACTTCTCCAGCGGAGAATCGAGCGCGACGATGCTGCGGTAGCCGAGCGTGTCCGCGATCGGCTGCGGAACGGGAGTGAGTACGTCCACGTCGTTCATCCTCCACCGGAACAATCGTCGAGGCATCGCCGGCGGCGCCGGAAGCACCAGATCGGCGCGGGTGACCGCGACGATCGGCGCCGCGCGCCCCATCGCTGACCAGAGATTGAGCTTTTGCGATGCCACCGCATAGGCGCCGCCGACCACGACGCTCGTCACCAGGAATGCGAGTGCGCCGCGCCGGTGGAATCGCGGGCCCGCGACGGAGTCCCGCGGTCGCGAGGCCATGGTGAGCGCGAGCGCGACGGCGGGCACGGCGATCACGTACGCGTAGAGGAAGCGAGGCGCAGGAGCCTGCCACGCCGCAAACACAGCACCGAGCAGCGCGACGGCGACGACGGTGCGCACCCCGTCAACACCGACTCGTCGCGATGGGTCGCCGCGAATCGCCGCTACACGACGCAGGACATGGATCCCGAGTGGGACACAAATCACGGTCAGGACCGAGATCACTGGATGATCGCGCATCCACGGCCCGACCCAGCCCAGCGAAGCGGCCGGCACCGCGCCACGCCGCTGCCACCGGGCCACGTCGCGAACGTAGGTCGCGTAATCCGACGCGCGTGAGGCGCCGACGGACCACGCTACATCGAGGCAGGCGATGGGCGACGGAAAAGCCGGACATCCCGACGCAACGAGATTCGCCGCGATGAGCGGACCGAGGATGGCCGCAGCGAGCCCCGTGCACACGAGGACGCGTCGGAGGTACTGCCGTGTGTCGCGGTTGCCCGGGGACGCGAGCACCGCATACAACCCGGTGACGATGACCGCCGGTACGGCGAACAGCTTCATTGCGCACGCCCCGAGCGCGATCACGAACGGGATGAGCCGCAATGCGAAGGTCGTTGGAGGCGGCGACACGACGAGGACCGCCCATGCCGCGATGAAAATCAGCGCGTTCGTTGCGATGTCGGGAGAGGGACTGGCGGCGCGCCCTGCAACGATGGCCCAGATGAGCGCCATGGAGCCCAGTCCCAGAAACCAGTCGGCGATCCCGGCACGCCGTGCCGCGATGCGTGCTGATGCGATCGCGCACTGAGCGCCAGTGAGCACCAGTGCAAACCCCAGCGGCACGTTGGCGGCGCGATTCGCGACTGGTCCCGCGTCGAACGCCGCTGCAATGGCGAACCACGCCGACGCATGCCCCAGCCGGTTGTGAATGATCGCCACGCCAGGCACGGTACCCATCTCATGCAGCCATCGGATGAGGCCCAGATGGTAGACGAGCGAGTCATAGAGTGTGACCGGGTCGCTCGCGAGCGCCGCGGCGCCGATCGCAACGGCTGCGACACCGAAGCCGAGGGCCCATGCGGGAAGTGCCGGCTCCTCTGCGCATCGGGGCGGCGGCCCTGACCAGCGCCGGGAGACGACGCCTAACGCGCACACCACCACAACGGCTCCGGCCGCCACCGCCGGCGTCAGCGCGGTGAACAGCGAAACGCCCAGCAGCGTGACGGCGCATACGATGACGCCGATCCACGCGGCGAGAATGAGCTGGTCGCCGGCCCTGACGACAAGCGCAGGGCGGGCGCGAACGGTGTCGGCGTCCAGCACCGCGAGAACACCACGCCCAACCACCCAGACCGCCACGAAGATGACCGCCCAAGCCGCCAGGTCGAATGCCATGTGGTCCGACGGTACCGGTGTACGCTACGGGACGCGAGCCGGGTGCAGATCGACCGCGCGATCAAGTAAGCCGCCGAGCACCGCTGCCTGTCGCGGCTGACTGTAGCGCTCGATTTCGCGCCGGTCCCCCGAGTAGGAAATCGCGCCCGTACGTTCCCATTCGTCGAGCCAACGCGCGAGCACCGCGGCCGCGGCGTCAGCGGATTCCGCGGTCGTACCGGCGCGCGTCGTCTCGAGAAGGCGATCCCCCCATGCGCCCGGGTCGCGCGGCAATGCGAGGATCGGGCGTCCGGCGTTGAGATACTCGAACGTCTTCGCAGGGTAGCTGAGTGTGCCCTCCTCGGGCGACGGATTCGTACAATTGAGCAGCACCAGCACGTCGGCGTCACGCTGCAGTCGCAGCGCTTCATCCGGCGGCACGCGGCCCACGAAGCGGCACGCCCGCGCTGCCGCCGGAAAGCCTGCCAGGCTTGCCTGGAGCTCGGCGTCTCGGCCCGTCCCGGCGAAGACCAGCTCCAGGGGCGGAACTGCTCCACCGCGGTCACGAATCACCCGCTCCAGCGCGGCGAACAGCAGGTCCGGGCGCTGATCCCCCGGATAGATGGATCCGGTGTAGGCCACTCGGAGTCGCCCGTGCCTCTCACGACGGATGGACGGAGTCTCATCCGGATCATATCCGACGACGACGACCTCACCGTCCACGCCGTACGTGCGCCGAACGTAGGCGAGCATCGCCGGCGTGATCGCCCCGGCAACCGTCGCGTGGCGCATCCACGCGCGATGGCGGCGATCCGTGTACGGACGCCACTCGGCGCGGCGCTGTCGCTCCAGGTGAAAGCTGTAGAGGTCATCGAACTGGGCGACCCACGGCAGACCGCTTCGGCGCGCGACCTCCGCGGCGACGACGTGCGCTGTTGCCGGCGGGCAGAGGCTCAAGATCGCGTCGACGCTCTCGCGCTCGATGAGCGCGAGGGCCGAACGCACTGCTGGTGCGACCCAGCCTCGAAACGCGTCCGGGAAATCGCCGAAGGTCGGTGACAACAGCGACAGCGCTCGGCGGGTGAGAGCGAGCGGGGTCCACTTCCGCAGCGGCCGGCCGGGGGAGGCAGCGCCGTCAGGCGCGAGCGATCCTTCGCGGTCTCCATGGCCCGGCGCGGCAGCGCCGGACTCGTAGGTCCCTCCCAGGCGCTGATGCAGCCGTCGCAGGACGTTGTCGCGCGTGCGGTAGGGCGCTCGCACGATCGTGAGTCCATTCAGGGCCGCGAGCGCCGGGGCGTGCTCGGTGACCGTGAACACGCGGCGGTCTTCGGGCGCGACGTCGCGCGTCCAGTCCTTCGTGAGGACGACCGGACGCCACCCGGCGCTCGGGAGATACTTGCACAATTTCGCGGCCCGCCGGGCACTGACGTCGTACTGGGGCGGGAAGGTGTACGAAATGAGCAGGACCGTTCGCACGCTGGCCGCTCGGGCGGGAGGTATTGGCGTTAGGCCGCAGCGGTCACGAGCAGGGATTCGTCCACGCCCACGAGCTCCGCGAACCGTCGCCGGAAGACGTGCAGCCCGAGTTCGGCCCGGAGCACCTCTGGAATCGCGGCCGCCGCGCGAGCATGAAACGCCGCATCGGCGGCCGCGACCGTCAACGCATCCGCGATCGCACGAGGCTCCAGCGAGTGACACGCTACGCCCACCGGCCACCGCTCGAGGAAGCGCGTGGGCGTGGACCGCTCCGGCCCGTGGAACAGGACCGGCCGGCCGGCTGTCAGGTACAACGACATCTTGTTCGGGAACGACAGCTCGACGCCGGGCCGAAACGCGTCGTCGAACCAGTAGGGAACGTAGCAGACGTCGCACCCGGAGAGGATCCTGACGGCGTCGCTCGTCGAGTGCCACCCGAGGAACTCAATGCGCGCGGGCCCCGTCACTCGCACATCGAAGCTCGTGGCAAGGACGCGCACGATCGTCTCGCGCCCCGCCACGCGCCACTGCAGCACGGCCAGGCTCTCGACCAGCGCGTCCCACTCGCGACGGGCGTACAGACTGCCGGCATAGCCGATCACGAATGGTTCGTTAGGCGCGCGCAGGCCCGACGGCGCAATCCATTCCGACTCGCGCAGGCCGTGGATCATCGGAACACACGGCGTGCCGTATCGACGCTCGTACGCGTCCTTCATCTCTGCCGATGCAACGGCGCAACGTTCGGAGCCGCGGATCGCGTCACCGAACCGGGTCATCACCCGCTCCAGCGACCCACCGCGTATGCCCCAGTAGTGCGGGAGCGCGTAGTCGGGTGGATCCCAGACCGTCGTGATCATCGGCACGCCCAGGCGGCTCGGCAGCAGTCCGGCGATGTTGATCATCGTCGGACCGGCGAGCGGGACCCACACGAGGTCGGGCGTCGTCTCGGCCGCGAACGCCGCGATCTGGTCGACCACCTTCGGAAGATGCTGCATGTCCACGTAACGATCGAACAGGGCGCGAGTGGACTCCTGGACCTTGCGCCCCCACCGGTTGAACCCGCGTTCCGGCACGGCATCGAGCACCGTTCGCGGCGCGGCTCGGAGAGCGTCCGGCCACGGCCCCGACCCGATTCCGGGAAGAATCGCGAAGGCCAGCCGGTCGGCCGGGTACATGAGGCAGAGATCGCGGAGATAGACTCCACCCACTCCTTCGGGTACCGGCGCTACGGGTGAGACGATGAGCAGCCGCGGCGCGCTGGTCTGCGCTGGCGCCCGGTTCGCCTCGTTTCCCGCGGAGACCGATGCGGAGGTCAACGTGGTGACTCGCTCAGCAAGATGTTCGCGACGGTGTCGCTGACCGCCGGGGCCAGGTACTCGGGCGGCACCGTCCAATTGCGCTCCCGCTGTAGCGCAGCGCGCACCGCGGTCGCGATCCGGTCGGGATCGACGCCGGCGATCACGTTGCTGCCACACTCGACCGTCTCGGGGCGCTCCGTCACGTCGCGCGTCGTGACGTTGGCGACGTGCAGGATACAGCATTCCTCCTGCACGGTGCCGCTGTCGGTCAGCACGCACGCGGCGTCGCGCTCGAGCGCGAGAAAGTCGAAGAAGCCTAACGGGGGAAGCACCCGCAGGCTCGCCACGAGATCCGTCATGCCGAAGGCCTCGAGCCGACTCCGCGTGCGCGGGTGCATGCTCACCACGATCGGCATGGCATGGTCGGCGCCAACACGAGCCAACGCCTCCGCGAGCTGTCGCAGGCGCTCCGGCATGTCCACGTTCTCCGCGCGGTGCGCCGTCACGAGAAAGTAGGCGCCGCGCCGCACGCCGAGCCGGCCATGGACATCGGACGCGTCGATGCAGCTCTCGTAGTGCCGAATCACCTCGAGGATCGGGTTGCCGGTCACGATGACGCGCTGCGCCGGAATCCCTTCCCGCAACAGGTTCGCGCGACTGCGCTCGGTGTAGGGAAGCAGTACATCGCTCGAGTGATCGATGATCCGCCGGTTCACCTCCTCGGGCACTCGGTCATCGAAGCAGCGATTGCCGGCCTCCATGTGATAGACCGGTACGCCGAGGCGCTTCGCCACGACGGCCGACAGGCCGCTGTTGGTGTCGCCGAGGATCAGGAGCCGGTCCGGGCGCGCGTCGCGGATGGCGCGCTCGACGCCCGCGAGGATCTGGCCCGCCTGCTCACCGAACGACTCGGCGCGCACACCTAACGCGATGTCCGGTGGCCGAACGCTCAGCTCGCGGAAGAACACATCGCTGAGCGCCGGATCGAAGTTCTGCCCCGTGTGCACCAGCACGTGGTCGCACAGCGCATCCAGCTTCGCGATGAGCCGGGAGAGTCGAATGATCTCGGGCCGCGTCCCGAGAACGGTCATCACCTTCATCGCAGGAGCTCGACA
>DASUGD010000108.1:0-2427 GCA_036274195.1 Gemmatimonadaceae bacterium
GCCTTCTATGGAAGGGGATGTCCAGGACGAGGATCGCCGGTCGCCCGGCGACGCGTTCATTCCGGCATCCGGCGTCCACTCTCGTTCGTGACAGGGATCTTCGTCGGTGACGTCCGGCTGCTGAGCGGCGGCAGCTCGAGACGCCCGACTCTCGCGACTCAAACGGGCATTTTGGAATTTCGACGTGCGGTGGGACCGTGAAGCCGCGTCGTCCTCGCGATGAACGCGGGAACCATCCTTCTATCAGGGCCTCTTTGGGCCATGGCTTCGTTCGGTACTCCGAGGGGGCATAGCCTATCCCTGGGAACTCGAGAGATGTGCTCTCGGTCCAGAAGAACAATGGATGCTCACCCTCGAACCTTTGTGGTCGTGGCGTACGTCGACGACGATCGCGTGCCCGTTCATCGAAGAGCCAGTAGCAGCCACGACGAGTTATTGTGAAATCGGCTTGCGGTGCTTGACGGGGTCGTAGACCTCCTCGGCTTTCCACATCGACAGGACGATGGCCGCGATCTTTCTGGCCAGGGTGACCTTGGCCAGGTTGGGTTTCGTTCCGCCGGCGAGTAGGCGTTGGTAGTCGTGGTACAGCGGGTCGTCGTGCCACTGCATGAGGACCGTCGTGGCGGCGCCCTTGAAGATCGCCTTGAGCTGGCGGTTGTGGGTGTAGTTGAGGCCGCGGGTTTGTTGCACCTTGGCTCGCCGCCAACCTCCAGACTCCTCTCGCACCCAGTCCGACGACGACCGCATCACGATGCCGAGGCCGCAGTACGACCAGAACTGCCGCTTGGTCCGGAACCGGTGCGGCGTGACCACGATCGGCACGAGCTGCGCGGCACGGATCGGCCCTATGCCCGGGCACGTACCGATCAGCGCGGTGATCGGATGCAGACGAGCCTCGGCGAGCAGCTCCTTCTCCGCACGCTTGCGAATCTCCTGGAGCGCGTCGTACTGCGCGAACAGCGTCGATGCCGCCGCGCGCGTCCCGTCGGGCAGCTTGTCGATGTACCCCTGGCGGCCTTCGGCACCGTACACGGCCTTGCCCTCGACCGGCACACCGCGCGACCGCAAGAGACTCTTGATTCGGTTCTGCGTCCGCACCGCGTCGCGCACCACCATCAGGTGGGCACGGCCGAGCTCGCGCAGCTTCCGGTACGGTCCGAGCTCCTTGAACACCCGAGTGTCCAGCGCTCCGATGCGCAACTTCTCCGCCAGCGCGAAGGCATCGCGCTCGTCGCTCTTCGGTCCGCGACTGTCGCTCACGCCCACCACCGCGAGCTCCTGCACGTGCGGCGACAGAATCTCGTAGAGCCACGCGCTCTGCGTCCCCTCCTCCATGCAGAGGTGCCGCTGCCCGGGAATCATTCGAAGGCACTCGATCAGACTCTCGCCGTTGGTCTCGATAACGTGCTGGCCAACCCGCTTGCCGCTCCCGTCCACGACGGCCAGCGTGCAACTTCTGGCGTGAACGTCGATGCCGATGTACTTGTCCATGGGCGTCCTCCTCGTTTGTGGGCCTCGTTGCTCGCAACACGAGCGTCGCCACGAACGAGGGGGCACGCCATTTTCTCGAGTCCGGAACCAAGGGCGCTTCGACGGGCGAGGCGGCCCATGCCGGCGCTTCGATCACCCCTGGCCGCCGCTGGCCGCATCGACCGGAGAAGCGCAATCGCGCGGCCCGCTGCGCACGCTGACCGGTACCACCCTCGCGCCGCGCGAAACGCCCACAGCGCCCGACGACTACACCGGCGACCGTGGTTCCGTCCCTGGACGCCACCTTCCCATGATGCCTATCCCCCAACCCGAAGAGATCACGTCTCGCTGCGCGTCGCTACCTTCATCGCATAACCGATCGATCTTCCTCGGTCTTCCGAGGGGAGCATCAGGGGTAAGGGTGAGGGGCCGGCGATCCGGACGGACTGAGCTGCATGACCGACCCGATCTGCTCCTTCCGCTCAGAGGGTAGCAGGCAGGCCGAACGCAGCTTCGCGGCCGGCGATATCGAAGTCGACGATCTCGGCGATCATCCCGTCGACCACGCGCAAGACCTCGAGCGCGGTGAGCCGGAACGCGGTGTCGGCAGGCGCGCGGTGGTAGATCGCAACCGCCGGCTGAAGATTTGCGCTGGTCGCCACGAACCGATATTCGCCTGCCGGCGCGTGCTCGCGACTGCCCTTGATGAACGCGTCGGCCGAGTCGCACCACAGTGCAACCTGTGGGTACGACACACGCACGTCTTCGCGCAGCACCGCGGCGAGCGCCGATGCGTCGTCGCGCTCGAAAGCGTCGATGTAGCGGCCCAGAACCGCGCGCTCCTCGTCGCTGATGCCGGTCGTGGGCGCCCAGCCCTCTGGGCGCGCGGGCACGCGCTCCGCCAGCGTGGCCCGCGCCCTCTGCAGCGCGCTCTTGACCGCGGCCTCGGTGGTCTCG
>DASUGD010000109.1:0-18800 GCA_036274195.1 Gemmatimonadaceae bacterium
TGGTGGAGCGCTCGTGAGCATCCTCGGCACCCGCACGCTGATCGCTGTGCTCCTGGCAGCCCCGATTCAGGTGGCCGCCCAGCGGATTCCTGCCGGCGAGTACGCCGAGCGCCGCGGAGCACTGATGGAACGGCTCCCCGACGGCATCACACTCCTGCACGCCGAACCCCGCGACAAGCCGGAGAGCGAGCCAAGCTTCGTCCAGAATGCGTCGTTCCTGTACTTCACGGGACTGGGCGGCGTGCCTAACGCCATTCTCGCGATCGACGCTCCTCGCCACGAGGCACGGCTCTTCGTCCCGCCGAAACCAAAAGCCTTCGGCTTCCCCGTCGACGGCGTCGTGCCTGACGAATCGAGCAACGCCACCATCGGCCTCACGGAGATCGTGTCGTGGGATTCGCTCATCCCGTACATTCGGCGTCGCATCGGCGATGGTGTGAAGAAGCTCTACGTCGAAGAAGCGCGGCGCCCGGGGTCGACCGGGGTTCCGCAAGGCATGCGGCCTGTCGCGGGGGATCCCGTGCTCTGGGCGCAGAGTCTCGCGGCGTCGTTTCCGGACGCCGAGATCGCGAGCGCTGCCACGGCGCTGCGCGAGCTTCGCTTCACCAAGTCACGGGCCGAGGTGGACGTGCTTCGCGACAATGCGCGATCGACGGCGGTTGCCGTGCGCGCCGCGATGCGCGCCGTGGCTCCGGGCGTCCGACAGCGGCACGTCGAGATGCGCGCGGCACAGGCGTGCATCGATGCCGGAGCCGTCGGGCCATCGTTCTGGCCCTGGACGATGTCAGGCCCCAACGCGCACATACCTATGCTCGTGCGGTCGGTCTACTCTTACGACCAGCTCGATCGCACGATGAAGCGTGGCGAGACCGTGCGCATCGATCTCGGGTGCACGGATCACGGCTATGGTGGCGATGTCGGCCGAACCGTTCCGGTGTCGGGTGCGTTCACCGCGGGCCAACGTGAGATCTGGAACCTCCTCATCGACGCCTATCGCGTCGGCATCAAGACCATGAAGGCGGGTGTGACCATCGCCCAGGTCATGGCCGCGAGCCGCTCGGAGATCGAGCGACAGGCCGCATCGCTTCGGACTCCGGAGGGGAAGGAGGCTGCACGAATCCTGTTGGCGACGGACGGCATGGCTGGATGGAGCCTCCACAGCGTTGGCGTCGAGAGCGGTGAGACGGCGCTCCCGACGCTCGTCGAAGGCGCGGTGATCGCGTTCGAGCCGATCTTCTCGGTCGGTGCGGATGCCTACTATCTCGAGGACATGATCCACATTACCGCGGCCGGCGCCGAGATCTTGAGCGCCGGCCTTCCGTACACGGCCCGGGAGATCGAGGCCGCGATGCGGAGACGTTAGGCGAGCCAGCCTAACGTCATCGATCAGGGGATCGGGAATGGCTCGTGGCCATGAACGTCCTTTGCGAGCGCGAGTGCCGCGGCGCGCCGGCCGATGGTCTGCCCCGCTTCGATATCGAATCGGTAGTGAATGCCGCCGTAGACGCGAGAGATCGCCGCCTCATCCGCCATCGCGTTGAGATTCGTCGCTTCGCTGGGGAAGAGCGCCGCAAGCACCGACAGCGCGCCCGTCGTGACACAGCCGTGGTTGGCCGGATAGGATGGGTGGTTCGGTAACGGGATGGCGGTGACGATATTCGGGTCAGCTTCCGGCGGACGTATCAACCAATAGGTGTACTTGCCATCGTGGCACGCGATGAAGGCGTCCATCGCCGCCATGTTCATGAGCGCGAGCGTATGAGCCGCTTCACGCTCGTTCAGGTGGAAGCGGGTGATCAAGTCCGCGGCGACGATCTGATAGTAGCTCGTGATGAGGATGAGGCCTTGAGGTGCAGCCCAGAACTTCGCAATCGCGTCCTGTTCCGACGTGCGGGTATCGGAGAAATGCCGCACCTCGGCGAGCGCCGCTAAAAAGTCTGGCGATCCGAACGCTGGGGGCGGCGGAGGCCGGAACTCGCTGCCCGACGTCATGAAGAACGGACGCATCTCTCCCAGACGCGGGGCGATCGGGGGTTGCGGTGGGACGGCTGCGCTATACCAGAAGCCTGGGCCGACTGGGATCGTCCCGGTGAAGGGAAGGTTGAAGCGGTCGGTCGCCGCGCTGGCAACGACCCGAGACCCGACGTCGCGGCCGATCGCCTCACCCGCTGCGTCGTCGGTATGGTTCTCTCCAGGCCACTGGTCTCCCGCTTCGTTGGCAGCGAGTCGCAATTCGAGCTCGGCCGCCTCTGCCGGGTAGAGCCACGAGAGCACTGCCACTGACGCGCCACCGACGGCGGCGTGCTCTGAAGGATGGACTGACCCCGTGTTTCCCTGCTCGGCGGCGATGACCGCGTTGTATTGCGCGAGCGAGAGATAGGTGAGCCCACGCGTACCGGGCTGCTGGCCTACCTTGTAAGTCTGCGCGAGCTCTCGGGCGACTCCGCTCCAATAGAGCGTAGCAGTATTCTCCCAGAACTTGATTGCATCCGTGTGAAGGGCAGGTGGCGCGACCGGCGCGGCGGAGTCTGAGGCACAGCCACCGAGGCTGAGGAGCGCAGGACCAAGTACGACGAGATGGAAAGCGACGCGCGGTATCATGAGGTGCTCCGGAGATGGGGTGAGCGCAGGCGCCTTGTCGTTCCCTGCACTCAGGCCTACTCTAGGTGCCTGGCCTCAGCGGCGGTTCAGGTCTCCTCAGCATCGGCTCATGTTCAGGCTGAAGCTGCTCGGCGGGTCGATCCTGATGGGCGAGGGCGGGAAGGCGACCGTCACGCCGCGCCGCCGCCTTGCGCTCCTCGCGCTCCTCGCCGTTGCCGGCGAGCGCGGCGTCAGTCGCGAGAAGCTGCTGGCGTTTCTCTGGCCTGAGGGTCATGCCGCTGACACGGCGCGACATGCCCTGGAACAATTCCTCAGCACTATGCGCCGGCAGTTTGGCGACACCGTGTTTCAGGGCACGGACCCGCTGCAGCTGAACCCTCTCATCGTCACGAGTGACGTGGCGGAGCTCGAGACCATGCTTGCGCGCGGCGAGCTCGAGGAAGCCGTCGCGCTATACGGCGGTCCGTTTCTCGACGGCTTCTTCCTGAGCAACGCGGGGGAGTTCGAGCGGTGGGTCGAGAGCGAGCGTGCGCGCTTCGCAGATCACTACGTCCGCGCGCTACGGCGCCTGGCCCGTGAGGACGAAGCGCGCGGCGATCACGGCGCCGCCGCGCGCTGGTGGCGACATGTGGGTGGCGCAGATCCGTTCGGTGCCGAGGGTAACCTGGCGCTGATGCAAGAGCTTGCCGCGTCCGGCGATCGCGCCGGGGCGTTGCGTCACGCGCGCGTATACGAGGCGTTGCTTCGGGACCAACTCGAGGTCCCGCCGGATGCGGCGGTCACTCGTCTGGAAGAACGGCTCCGCGCGGAGGCCGCGACGTTATCGCCCTCGGTTGCGCCGCCGCCTCCGACGGCGCCGGTGATCTCGCACGGGCAGGCCGATTGGGAGACTGCCGACGCGGCGGCGAACAGGTCCGACGTGAGTGAGACCGCGCGCTCGCAGTCACCGGCGCGGCGAGAAGCGAAACGGGTCTTGCCTGCGGTGGCATTGGCGGTGCTCGGCACCGCTGCACTCGCCGCCTACTGGGCATACTCGGACCGGGTGCCCGCGCGGCCGCCTAACGACTTGCTTTTCCGCTCGGTCGCCGTGGTTCCGTTTGCGAACCTGAGCGGGCGAAGTGATGACGAGTACCTGAGTGATGGCCTCTCCGACGAGGTGATCGCCACGCTGTCCCGAGTCAATGGACTGCGTGTTGCGGCGCGCTCGTCGTCTTACTTCTACAAGGGCAAAGCACGCACCGCGCCGCTCCTCGGGCGAGAGCTCGGCGTCCGGTACCTGGTCGAGGGCGGCGTGCTGCGAGCGGGCGACAGTCTTCGCGTCACCGTGTATCTCGAAGATGCGTTGTCGCAGTCGCAACTCTGGTCGGAGGTGTACGATCGCGACGCGACAGGTGTGCTGGCGCTTCAGGAGGAAATCGCGCGCTCGATCGCGGACACGTTGCTGGTCAAGCTTGGAGGCGCGGCGTCCTCTGGCTCGCTCTCTCACGCCTCGACCGCGAATCCCGAATCGTACGACCTGTACCTGCAGGGTCGTTACTTCTGGAACCAGCGTACGGCAGCGAGCCTCAGCCGGGCGATTGGCTTGTTCAGGCAGGCGTTAGACAGGGACTCCTCGAACGCGCGAGCATGGGCCGGGCTCGCGGACTCATACAGCCTGTTGGGGAATTTCGGAAATCTCCCTCCTCGTGAAGCGATGCCGCAGGCGAAGGCCGCGGCCCTGCGCGCGGCGCAACTCGATTCGACGCTCGCGGAGGCGCAGACCTCGCTTGGCGTGGTCAGCATGTTCTACGAGTGGGATTGGCCGGCCGCGGAGCGATACTACCGACGCGCCCTCGCGCTCAATCCCCGGTACGCGACCGGACATCTGTTCTATGCCTGGTATCTCTTCTGCCAGGGACGGCACGAGGACGCCCTCCGCGAGATGAAGATGGCCCAGTCGATCGAACCGCTGTCTGTCACGATCAACGCGCGAGTCGGATCGTTATACAGGCTCCTGTCGCGGTACGATGAAGCGGTTCCGTTCCTGAAGCGTGCAATGAGTCTCGACTCGTCCGCGAGGATTCCGCGCGCCGACCTCGGTCTCGTGTACGCGCAAACCGGCCGGTTCCAGGAGGCATTCCGACTCCTCCCGCCGATCGAAGAGCACGTCGCGAACTTCGAGGGCGGCTTCCTCGGCTATGGTCTCGCGCGCGCCGGCCGGCGCGAGGAGGCGCTACGGACCGTTCACGAGATGGAGCGGTTTGCCAGCAGCCGATACGTGAGCGGAGACGCCATCGCGGCCGTATACGCTGGCCTTGGCGACGCAGATCGTGCGTTCGCGGCGCTCGACCGCGCCGAGCGGGATCATGCCTTCACCCTAGTCTTCGTCGGACTGGAGCCGATGTTCGCGTCGCTGCGTTCGGACCCCAGGTTTCGGCAGTTGCTCGAGCCGGTTCACGTGCCGCTGTCGGCCGAGCATTGAATCCCATCTCGGGCGTTCTCGTCATCGTCGGCACGCTAGCGGCCACTCCTGCCGGCGCGCAGCCCGCGCCCATCTTCGACGGCGCCCCGCCCGCCAGCTGGATTGCGCCACCAGGCGTGCCCGGCGACAGCTTCACCGCCTTCCACGCGCGAAAGACGTTCGAACTGCAGACCGTGCCCGCGCGATTCGTCGTGCACGTGTCCGCGGACAACCGCTATCGACTGTTCGTGAATGGAGTGCAAGTATCCTCCGGCCCGCAGCGATCCGACGTTATCCACTGGCGCTACGAGACGGTGGACCTAACGCCGCAGCTGCGCGCCGGCCGCAACGTCATCGCCGCGCTCGTGTGGAACTGGGGCGCGGCGCGGCCCGTGGCACAGCACAGCCATCGCACCGGCTTTCTGCTCCAGGGCAACAGCGCCACCGAGGCTGCGCTCGTGAGCTCCGGATATGGCTGGCGCTTGCTCGTGGACTCCGCGTACGCGCCGGTCGTCATAACGAGCGCCGCAATGGGCAACTACTACGCGGCGGCGCCGGGAGACTCGATCGACGGCGCACGCTATCCGTGGGGATGGGAGAAGCCGGACTACGACGACAGCGCCTGGTACGTCGTGGCGCCGCCAACAGAGACCTCGCCGGCCGCACCGCTCGCCGCGTTCGACAATGCCGCGGGCGGTGGCATTGTCGGGCTCGCGAAACGCCGAGCGATGCAGCCCGGCGACTACGGTGAGGTGACCGGATGGCAGCTGGAGCCCCGCTCCATTCCGGCAATGGAGGAGACGTTACAGCGCCTCGCTCGCGTGCGTCGCGCCACGGGCGTTCCTACCGACGGGGCATTCCTGCGCGGTGACGGCGATCTCGTGATCCCCGCACATACTAGCGCGACGCTGCTGCTCGACCAGTCGCACACCACGAACGCGTATCCGGTGCTGGAGACGAGTGGAGGCGCACGCAGCACCGTCCGCCTAACGTACGCCGAAGCGCTGATCGACTCGGCCGGCCACAAGGCGCACCGTGATTCAATCGACGGACGAAGTGTGCGCGGCGTGTGGGACGTGTTCAGGCCGGATGGTGGCGCACACCGTCGCTTTCAGACGTTGTACTGGCGCTCGTTCCGGTACGTGCAGATGGAAATCGTGACGGCAGACGAGCCGCTGCGCGTGCACGACCTGCACGGGACCTTCACGGCGTATCCGTTCGTGGAGCGCGCTCGGTTCGCCAGCGACCTCCCGTGGCTGGTGGACATGTGGCGCATGAACTGGAACGGCGCGCGGATCGGCGCGTTCGAGACGTACATGGACACCCCGTACTGGGAGCAGCTGCAGTACGTGGGCGACACGCGCATTCAGGGACTCATCTCGCTGTACGTGTCCGGCGACGACCGGCTGCTGCGCCAGGCGATCGAGCACTTCGATCTCTCGCGCATTCCCGAGGGATTGACCACGAGCCGGTACCCGTCGGCGGTGCCGCAGATCATTCCGCCGTTCTCGCTGATCTACGTCGCGATGGTGCACGACTACTACATGCACCGCGGTGACTCGGCGTTCGTGCGTGCGCGGTTGGCGGGAGTACGCGGCATTCTCGACTGGTACGCGCGACACGTGGACAGCACCGGGATGCTGGGACCGATGCCGCACTGGAACTACGTGGATTGGACGAATCCATGGCCGCGCGGCGTACCTCCGGGCGCGGACCACGCCCACTCGGCGACCATCAGCCTGTTGTACGCGTATGCGCTGCAGCGCGCCGCGGAGTTGGAGGACGGCGTCGGGATGCGTGGCGCCGCGGAAGCGTATCGAACGCGAAGAGCGAGTGTGCTGGCAGCCGTGCGCTCGCGAGCGTGGGACGCGAAGCGAAGGCTGTTCAGGGATTCGCCGGACACCGTCTCGTACAGCCAGCAGACGAACGTGCTGGCGATCCTCAGCGACGCCGCGCCGGTAGCGGCACAGCGCTCGCTCATGGAGCGCGTATTGTCCGACACGACGCTCACGCAGGCGTCGTACTACTTCGGCTTCTACGTATTGGAAGCGCTGCGAAAGGCGGGTCTGGGCGACCGGTACATCGAGCAGCTGGCGCCCTGGCGGGGCATGCTGAGGCTGGGCCTAACGTCGGCGCCGGAGAACCCCGAGCCGACGCGATCGGACACGCATGCGTGGGCCGCGCATCCCAACTATGGACTGTTGGCGACTGTGCTTGGCGTACGTCCGGCGAGCGCAGGGTTCAGAACGGTCGTAATCGCGCCGTCACTGGGTCCGTTGCGCCGAGCCGAGGGTCGCGTGCCGCATCCGCTCGGGAACATCGACGTCAAGCTCTCGGCTGACGGAGCGCGTGGCTTGGAGGCCGAGATCACGTTGCCAGCGGGCGTGACCGGTGTGCTCGAGTGGCAGGGGCGGCGACACGCTTTGAGAAGTGGAAGGCAGGTCATTTGGATCTGAGCGACCGAGCGTTCGCGTCGCTCATGGACGTACCCGAGAGGGCCGGCACCACAGGCGAAGGCGAGTAAGGGTTATCGCGACGCGTGTCATTCCGAGCGGAGCGAGGGATCGCAGTCCTCCCGGTAGAGGACTTCTCGGTAGGGACCGTCCCGGTAGAGCAGGATGTGCAGTATGCGGCTCATGCCGCTCATGTAAAACGACCCCTCCGTTCTGGATGCCGGCCGGGATGACGGGCCCTCCCGACGCAGTGACTGGCCCCTCTACCGGGACGACGGCGATTCCTCGCCTCCGCGCCTGCGGCGCTCCGCTCGGAATGACAGGGCTTATCGAACGGTGGCGCAATCGACGCTCGAAATCCGCGTTAGGTCTTGCCGTTCAGCGTCAGATGCCGGTCAGTTTCTTGACTGGCATCCAGATAGTGGTGGGAAACGGATTCAACGGAAACTGCTGATCAAACGGATGACCTAAGACAATGATCGTCGATCAAGTCGATTGAAAAATAGGAACGGCCTCGGGACGACTCCTGCGTCCCGAGGCCGTTCAACAACAGTTCTGACCCCTTTGCGTCGCGGCGCTTCCCGATCTGGATGGTATCAGTTCGATCCGCTGTTTCCGTCGAATCGGTTTCCCAATTCTTTCTGGATGCCGGTCAAGGAAACGACCGGATGCCGGTCAAGGAAACCGAACCAGGGCGTTCTCCAGCGGGACCTCGCCCTTCCGTGCCACCGGTGCCGAACGCTGACACGCCCCGCTGGCCATGTCGCAGTGCCCGACGACCTCGAAGTCCATCCGGTACGGCACACCCTCGCTGCCTAACGGCGAGTTCGCGTCGGCCAGGTGGAAATGGAGATGCGGCTCCGTGGAGTTCCCGGTGTTCCCGACGTGGCCGACGACCTGGCCCCGCGTCACCTTGTCGCCGAGCTTCACCTTGAGCGAGCCGGGCCTGAGGTGCGCATAGAACGCGTAGTAGCCGCCGCCGATGTCGATGATGACGTGGTTACCACCCACCGTCTCGAGCGTGATCGGCACCGCGCGGGAATTGATCCCCGGCACGTTCTCCGGAATGCTGTCCTTCACCTCGACGACCGTCCCGTTGGCCACCGCCAGCGCATCCACGCCCTCGGCGAAGTAGCTCTCGTTCTTGAGCGAGTCGCCCTTGAACGTCTTGTCGTCGTCCGAGACCTTCACCCAATCGATCGCGAACCGCTGCGCGACAGCCGGCGTCCCGTTGATCGGAATGATGGTTCGCCGGTGCCCCGACGTGGCGGAGGGGCCGTTCGCGGCGAGCCAGGTGCCGCCACGCAGCGGCGGCCCGATCGCCACCGCCTGCGCCGTGACGGGCACCACCGCGCCGTCCAGCGTCTGTGTCCGCACACTGTCGCCGGTGCCGGACTCGATCGTTAGGCGATGCTGGATCGACTTCGGTGCTGCGCCCATCAACGGAACCCACAGGAACACGACGGCGCGCATGCCTCCATTTACCTTGAGCCGCTCCGCCTGGCCTGCCGGAGCCATGCCGGGCCGGGATACGGCGCGCATCAGCCCGGAGTCGCTCAACGTGAACAGGTCGCGCTTGTCGGGCGACGACATCACCTCGAGCTTCTTCAGCGTCACGGGCTGCGGCGTGAAGTTCGTGACGTGTACCTCGTACACGAGCAACGGTCCCTTCTCCGACGCCGCGACCGTGGGTGGCTTGGGCACGCGCATCTCGAGAAACGGCGGGAACGAGATGCTGGTCTGGGCGAACGCCGCCGGCGCACCGGCAGCGACGAGAACACTCAGGCACAGGGCAAACAACGGCCCGGTGAAAGGCGATCTGCCTTTCACCGAGCCAGCGTTGCCAGCCGGTCGCAACTGCGTATTAGCTGGACTTTCCATTCAAGGTGGGGTTGTTGTTCCGTTCGACATCCGGAAGCGGGAAACAGATCTGGTTGCCGTACAAGCCACCCTTGAGCGGGAACGGCGTGCCCGCGTCCGGCGACTGCGGGATGTTGAACCGAATGATGTCGTTGATCCGCTGTCCCTCGAGGAACAGCTCGCGCCGCCGCTCCTCGATCAGCTGCGCCTTCACCTCGTCTGCCGTTCCGCCACCGTACGTCGGCAGCGATGCCTTGTTTCGAAGCGCGTTGATCGCGTCGACAGCGCCCGTGACGTCGCCGGCATCGAGGTCCGCTTCCGCGACGAGCAGGATTGCCTCGTCGCCACTCGCGATCGGAATGGGCGTGTCGATCGTCGGATACTTCGTGGCCCGCCAGATAGGCGTCTGCCCGTCCTGACCGTTGACGCCGGCATCGATCACGTTCACTCTCGTATCCGCGACACCCTCGACCGTGAGATTGCGGAACGACGGATCGACGGAGGAGAAGAGGCCCCGGTAGAGCTGCGTTTGAACGAGGTTCTCGCGCCGGGCGTTCGCCGCCGAGTATGTCGCGTTATGCACGTACTCCAGCGGCACCGACTCGGCGTCAGCCTTCGCCTCGGCGAATTTCTTCAGGTCGACGCGCACCCGTGCGCGCCCGACGCGCGCCATGTTCAGGATGTCCGTGTTGTTCGCCGCCTGCGCCGCGTCGATCGCCTTGGTGAACCGCGCCTCGGCCTCGGTGAGCACCTGCTCGGGCGTGAGCTCCGGCCCTCCATCGAGCGCCGCGCTGCATGACGATTCCCCGAGCAGCACGAGCGAATATCCCGCGTATGCCGCTGCCTGCGCGATGAGCGCCTGACGATTCGGCACCTCCTCGTCCGTCCACCCCTCGAGTGCCGTGAGGATCTTGTCGGCCGTCGCGCGCGCGATGGAGATGGGCGTGTAATAGCCGGGAACCTGCGTCGACGTGCACAGGCCCGTCGAGTACGCGGCGAGCGACGGCACGATCGTGCGGCGGTCATAATCCCAGCCCGCCTGTGAGAGCTGCGCGTCGATCAGCTCGTCGCCGACGAGTCCCGTCGCGACGATGTACTGTGCGAGCGCACACTCGAAGTCGCTGATCGTGCTGGTGACGAGCAGCTGCGCATTCTCCGGCTTGTACAGGTCGTTCGCGAGCACTCGGCTGGGAGCTTCCTGGTCGAGGCTCGTGATCTGGTCGCAGGCGCCGAGCGTGCCCGCGAACAGCGCGATGTATGCATAACGCCACCCGCGCGAACGGCTGGCCACTGGGGTCGAGCCCCACTTCTGTGTGATCCGCATGGTCAGAACGTCAGGTTGAGGGTCGCGATGAACTGGGCGAGCGTCGGCGTGACCGCCTGGTCGAAGGTCGACTGGAACGGGTTCGCCGCCGGCGTGATCGAGGACGTGGTAAGGAGCGAGCGGCTCTCGGGGTCGAGTCCCTTGAAGCCCGTCCACCGGTGCAGGTTGCGACCAGCCAGCGTGAATGAGGCCCGCGTCGCGCGGGCATAGCGCGCGTACTTCTCCGGCAGGCTATAGGTCGCCGAGACCTCGCGGAGCATCGCGAACGACGCGTCGTGGATGAACTCATCGGCGATGACGAGCGACGAGCCATTCTGCGCGTTGGCGACGTACCTCGGGTCGTACTTCTCGGGGCGCACGTTCACCTCGCACACGCTCAAGGCCGCACAGCGGGCGTACTCGTTGGCGTCGAGGATCTTGTTGCCGTTCTTGAAGTCGACCAGGGCGTAGAGACTGAGCTGCTTCCAGAACGTGAACGTGTTCGCCACCGCGCCCGTCGCTTTCGGCGTGATCGTTCCGAGGAAGACGACCGGGGCCGCCGCACACGGCATCGGCGCGGCACCGGGCCCGCCGTCGCACTGGAGGTCCTGCGCCTTGCCGTTGGCGTCGAGCGTCGCGCTGGTGACGCGCTTCGCCCAGAAGCCGCCGATCGGGTACCCCTGCACATGGCGCTGCACGGGGGGGAAGAGCGAGATGAACGGAATCCCGCCCAGGTTTTCGATCTTGTCCTTCGTGGTGCCGACGTTGCCCGTGATTTCCCAGCTGAAGTTGTCACGGGTGAGCGCCTGAAGGGTCGCGCGCGCCTCGAGACCATGGTTGCTCACCTCGCCGATGTTCACGTACTGGCTGCCCGGGAAGCCTAACGATGGTGCGACGGGCCGCAGCAGGATCGCGTCCTTCGTCTTCTTGTTGAAGTACGTGAACTCGAGGCTCAGGCGATTGAACGCCATGGCGTCGAAGCCGACCTCGAGTTCCGTGCCGCGCTCGGGCTTGAGGTCGGGGTTCCCGATGAGCTGCGGCGTGACGGCAGCCTGGTCGCCCGTCCCCGTGATCGGCTGGAAGGTACGCAGCGCCGTGAACACGTCGGGCTGCAGACCGGACACGCCGTAGGCGCTGCGCAGCTTGAGCGTGTTGATGAAGCCGAGCTTCCAGAACGGCTCTTCGCTGATCACCCACGTCGCCGCGACCTTGGGATACGTGGCGAAGTCGAAGTCCTCGCCGAACGCGCTGTTGTTGTCCACGCGCACGGCACCCGTGAGGAACAGCCGGTCGTTCCAGCCGAGCTGCTCCTGCGCGTAGAGACCGATCGTCGTGTTGACGATGAAGTCCTGCTGGCCGTCCCTGATCGCCGCGGCGGCCGCCGTCTTGAGGCCTGGCGCCGGGAACTCACGACCGGTCACCTGTCCGAGCCGCGTCTTCTTGCGATAGTACTGGCCACCGATCGACGTGTTGGAGACGAGGCCAGACGTGAGGTTGAACTTCGCGGTGCCGCTGTAGTCCCCGCTGGCGTACGTGATGGCACGCGTATCCTGCAGCAGGGAGCCCTTCGCCGCCGAGGGGCTGAAGAGCGGCTTCCACTGCGTGGGGACGAAGTTGTTGAGGTTCTGGTTGTCTTCCGACGTCTGATCGAGCCCCGCAATGAACCGCTGCGTGAACCAGCTCGTCGGGCGATGGTTGAACGTGAGGCTCCCCGTGAAGCGGTTCAGCTCCTGCGAGTTGTCCACGACGGCCCATACGACCTCGGGCGGAACGTTGAAGCCATATCCGCGCGTGAGTGGGACGGCCTGGGCCAGGAGGGGCGATCCGTACAGCGTACCGGCCATCGCGCCGAGTCCGTAGTCGGAGCCCAGGTGCGTGGTGCCGGTGACGTACCCGACGCGCGCGTTGACGTCGATCTTGGGGCTCGGCGTCATGTTGATGTTGGCGTTGCCGCTGAAGCGATCGAGGTAGTTGTTAGGCTCGATGCCCTTGTCGGTGTCGTACGTCGATGAGACGTAGTACTGGGCGAGGTTGGTGCCGCCGCTCACCGAGCCGGTGTAGCTCTGCATGCGGCCGTTCTTCCAGATGTCGAACCCGCGCGCCTTTTCCATCTCCATGGCGTTCCAGCTCAGGATCTCGCCGGTCGCCGTCTTGCCGTAGTTCGTCGGCAGCCGGCCCTCGGGGTCCTGGAACCAGCTGGTGCCCTGGCGCAGGCTCAGCCCCCAGCGTGCCTTGTCGCTCGCGCGCCCGCGCTTCGTGATCACCTGGATCACGCCGTTGGACGCCTCGGTGCCGTAGATCGTCGCCGCGGCGGGCCCCTTGATGATCTCGATGCTCTCGATGTCTTCGGGGGCGATGTCGTTCAGGCGCGCGACGCCGGCGCCACCCTGGGCACGCGTGCCGGTCGCGACGTCGTTGGCGACGCGGACGCCGTCGATGTAGAGGAGCGGCTGCTGGTTGAGCGAGATCGTGGACCGTCCGCGGATCGCGATGCCGGTCCCGGAGCCCGCTCGGCCGCTGCCTGATGTCACGATCACGCCGGCGGCGCGTGCGTTGATCAGGTTCCCGACATCGGGAACGGCCGACCGCTCGAGCTCCTGCGCCGCGCTGATCGACGCGACGGAGTTGCCGATGGAGCGCTGCTGCGTGCCGACCGTCGTGCCGGTGACGACCACTTCGTCGAGCTGCACCGTCGCTTCCGTCATCGCCAGCCGCAGATCGGTCGTGCCCGCGCGCACGGTCTGCGTGATGGGCTGAAACCGGATGCGCCTAACGACAATGGTCACCTGGTCGGCGCCGACGTCGGCGATCCGGAAGCGGCCGCTCACGTCGGTGAGCACTCCGGTTTCCGACCCCTGTACCCGCACGTCGGCACCCTGAATGGGTGTGAGCGTCGCGGCGCTCACAACCGTGCCCGACACCGCGCGCGATGGCTGCTGTGCGAGGAGCGGCGTGGCTGATGCGACGAGCAAAAGCGCGGTGATCGCGGTGCTGCACCAGCCGCGCGGGGACGCGAGTGCGCTCGCTGTTCGAGCGCGAATCTGACCTGTTTCCTGCCTCATTGGGAAACCTCCGCCTTGAGGGACGTATGATCCAACCATCTACCCGCCACGCGATCGACGTCGAGCGCGTGGGGAACGACTACTGCCGGGCGCTCGACGTCGTGTCGCCCTTGGCCGGCACCCGAACGAACTCGCCGATGTTCTCCAGGTTCATCGATGCGACCTTCGGTGTGCCATCCACCACGAACGTGACCATCGGCTTGCCGAGCAGCCGATTCTTCCAGACCACGCGGAACGTGTCGTAGTGCCAGTGTTCCAGCTCGGCCTCCGACTCTCCGCCATAGGAGAGCAGGAGCTTGCCGCCATCGAACCGAACGACCATGTCGCCGTAGAGGCTGTCGGTATACGTGCCGGCATACTTGTCGAGCGCCAGCGTCGGGTGCGTGTCAGGCACGCGTGCCGCGTTCCCCTTCGCCGCGGCAGCCCGCTCGAGCGCCTCGAGGGAGTCGATCCGCAAACGCATCCGACCGCTGAAATCGGTCGGCGGCAGCTTCAGCTGGTCGTCGAAGATCCGGTGGGCCATCACGAACGGCAGCAGCGAGCCGGTCATGTTCGTGAGAATCACGGCGCCGATCTTCTCGTCCGGCAGCATCGCCACGAGCGCGCTCATGCCGTCGATGTTGCCCCCGTGATGAACGACGATGTGACCCTTGTAGTCGTTCAGGAACCAGCCCATCCCGTATGACATGAGATGGGCTTCCGGGAAATACAGGCTCCACGGCAGCTCGTACTTCATCACCGTCTGCGCCGTGTGCGTCTCGGCGAGGTTGGCGCTCGACACGAGCTGCTTGCCGGCGTACTTCCCATCGCCCAGCTGGAGGCGAAGCCACTGTGCCATGTCGAGCACCGTGGAGTTGATCGAGCCGGCGGGGCCGATGTTGTCGATGTTGGCGTACGGCACGAGCGTCACCGCCCCATCGATCTCCGCGTACGGCTGCGCAACGTTAGGCAGCGACGCCAGCGCGCGGACGCTCGTCGAGCTCTCCCGCATGCCAAGCGGCGCGAAGATCCGCTCCCGGATGAGCGTGTCCCAGTCTCGACCCGTCGCCGCGGCGGCGGCCTGGCCGGCCGCGAGGTACATGATGTTCTGGTAGCCGAAGTTGGAGCGGAAGCTCCACGACGGCTCGAGGTAGCGCACGCGACGCAGTACCTCGTCACGGCTGTAGTCCGCTGCGTACCACATGAAGTCGCCGCGCGCCAACCCGCTCCGGTGCGACAGGGCGTCCCGCACCGTGAGCTCGCGCGCCGCGTACGGGTCGTACATCTGGAACCCCGGCAGATACGTCGTGAGCGGGGCATCCCACTTCATCTTTCCATCATCGACCAGCATGGCGACGGTTGCCGACGTGAACGCCTTCGTCGATGACCCGATCGCGAACACGGTGTGCGGATCGACCGGCGTGGGATCGCCAACCTTTCTCACCCCGTAGCCCTTGGCGAACACGACGGAATCGTTCCGCACGATGGCGATCGCCATCCCCGGCACCTTCCAGTCCTTCATCGCCTTCGCCGCGTAGGCGTCGAAGCTCCGGAGGTCGGCCGCAGCGGGTTTCTGCCCGCGCGCCGCACCAGCCGTACCAGCGGACGCCAGGACTGCGGCGGCGCCCACGAGCAGGGGCCGTCGCAGAACCTCGAGCGCGCTTGTCATCTGTCGCCCCCGTCCGCGGGTGATGCGACGGGCGGAACCGATGCGCGATCGCGCGAGCGCCAGATGAAGAACACCGGCGCGCCGAGCGCCACGAAGGCGAGACCGATGGACGAGATGCCCGGCTGCGTCGCGATCGTGTTGATCACGAGCGCGGCTGCGGCGACGACGAACAGGATCGGCGTCACCGGGTACCCTGGCACGCGGAAGGGCCGCACGGCGTTAGGCTCCGACCGGCGCATCATCATGACCGCCAGTGCGCCGAGCGCGTAGAAGATCCAGCCCGTGAACACGGCATAAGTGAGGAGCTGGCTGAACGTCCCGGTCGCCGCGAGACCGGCGCCCCACCCGGCGAGCGCGAGGATCGCGAACACCGGTGTCCCGAATCGCGGGTGCACGGCCGTGAGCTTCTGGAAGAACAGCCCGTCGCGCGCCATCGCGTAATACATGCGCGGCGTCGTGAGCACGAGTCCGTTGAGCGCGCTGAAGATCGACACGAGGATGAGCGCGCTCACCACGGCACCGGCAACCGGGCCGAGAATCGTGCCGATGGCATCGGCCGCGATGCGCTCGCTGTTCGCCGCGCCTGCCGGCCCGAGCGCCCGCACGTACCCGAGGTTCGCCATCAGGTACAACACGATGAGCAGGAAGGTCGCGATGCTGATCGCGCGCGGGAACGTGCGCTGCGGGTCCTTGGCTTCACCGGCCGAGAACGTCACGTACTGCCACCCCTCGTACGCCCACAGCACGCCGATCATTGCCGCCCCGAACCCGGCGGCGAGCGAACCGTTAGGCACCTCGATTGGCGCCGCCGGCAGTCCGGCGCCGCCGGTGCCTCGCAGCGTGAGCACCAGGCTGAGGAGGAACAGCACGCCGAACTTCGCGCCGGTCGTCCAGTTCTGTACCGTCGCGCTGCCGCGCGTGCCCCGGATGTTGATCAGCGCCACCACCACGATCACCGCGACCGAGAGGACGGGTCCCGGCACCCGGAACGGCAAGAGCGGCGACAGGTAGCTCGCGAACGCCACGGCGAGCGCCGCGATGGAGCCGCTCGCGATCACGAGGAAGCTCGCCCACCCATACAGAAAGGCGGGCAGGGGACCGAACGCGTCTCGCAGGTAGGCGTAGAGTCCGCCAGCCTCGGGCTTCATCGCGCCCAACTCCGCGTACGTCAACGCGCCGAGGAGCGAGAGGAATCCCGCCACGGCCCACACCGTGAACGCGAGCCCGGTGTGTCCGCCGGTCTGCCGCAGCACACCACTCGGGACGAGATAGATCCCCGAGCCGATCACGGTCCCGATCGTGATCAGCATCAGGTCCGTGAAGCCGAGGCTTCGGCGAAGCTCGTTCGGGCCGGTCATGGGCGTCCCGGATTCGTGTCGGCGGATGACGACGCCACGAGCGTGAAGAACGCCCGATGCGTCGTTAGGTCGCGATGGAGGCCGGTGACCTCGTAGCCGTGTCGCAGCGCGCGCTGGAAGTTCGCGCGCGTCGCGAGCCGCCACGTACCGGCGAGGTCGGGCGTCGTCGAGATGACCTGCTGCAGGTCGGCCGGGATCTCGATGAGCGCGTACGGTACGGCGGTGTCATCGAGATCCACCTGAATGTCGCCAGCGCGCGGGAACGGCGTCAGCACCGGCACCGATCCGCTCTCCGCGACCGGACCGTGCCACGCCGGCCGCTTTCCCACGACGCCTGTCGTTGGCAGCATGACGACGAGGCGGTCGGTCGCCAGCCCGAGGTGCAGAGGGCTCGAGGTGATCCCGTACATGTTCTCGACGTAGTCGACCAGGGTGACGCCCAACCGATTGAAGTTGAGGTGAGCGTTCCGCGCCTGGAGTGGATCGAACGTCCAGAGCACGCGCGCGATCCCTCGCCGCGCGAGGATGGCGCGCTGCATCTCCTTCAGGTGGCGGCCGACGCCCTTGCCGCGCGCGTCCTCGCGAACACCGAGCATGTGGGACCAGTGGATCGGCTCCCCATCCCACAGGCCGGCGAGGCCGTACACGAAGCCAACGAGGGCGCCGCTGCCGTCGAACGCCCCAATCGCGAGCCCGCCGATCTTGGTGGTGAGGCGGAGCAGGGAGGCGGGAACGCGGTCGAACATGCTCCCCCAAACGTGGGCTTGCAGGTCGAAGCACGCGGCAGCGTCCTCGGGCGTGACGAGTGGCCGGTATGTCAGGCCCGAGTGCGTTTCGACATCCACGTGGGCAGGGGAATCGGCGGATCCGGTGGTGCGGAAGGGATCGTCGAGATCGAGCGGCATGGGCCGGCTGACTGGTGGGCAGGAGAGAGCGAGCGACAACGTATGGTGGTGGCGGGAATACCACAATGGTCGACCAAATCGGTCGCCGTGGACGCCACGATCGATCGCCGGCCCTGCGCGCCGGTCACATGAGCGTCCTCTATCATTCGGCGCCGCCCGTGGTTGCGGACGGCCCGTGTCGGCGCTTAGCTTGGCCGCCGTGTCGACCTCGGTCCCGCGGCGCGCAGCGCGCAGATCCACTTCCCAGTCCGGCGGTGCGCCGGCTGAGGCCAGCGCGCGCTCCGACACGGTCTCGCGCGTTTATCAGGAGCTGCGCAGCCTGATCGTCTGGGGCCACCTGCCCCCCGGGGCCCGCATTGCCGAGCGTGCCGTCGCCGAACGCTTGGGATTGAGTCGAACGCCCGTCCGCAGCGCGCTGCATCGGCTGCAGCAGGAGGGGTTCGTGTCGTCGGCGGGTCGCGGGCAGGACCAGCGCCTGATCGTCGCGCCGCTGACGCAGGAGGACGGGCGTGAGATCATTCTCATTGTCGGCCACCTGGAGGGGTTGGCGGCGTACACGGCGGCCTCGCTGCCTGACGATCGCCGGAAGCGGATCGTGACGCGCCTCAGGGAGATCAACCGTGACCTGGCCGAGGAGTCGAAGCGGCGGGAGTTCGGGCGGATCTTCGATCTCGACCAGGAGTTCCATCGGGCGTACGTGGAGGGTGTCGTGGGCCCTCGGCTCCTGGCGCTGCACCGGTCCATCAAGCCGCAGATCGAGCGATACACGCGGCTGTACGTGAGCGTGCTGGTGGACGAGCTGCCGACGTCGGTCAAGGAGCACGAGGTGATCGTGAAGGCGATCGCGTCGGGGGATCCGCGTGCGGCGCAGCGGTCGGTGGAGACGAACTGGCGGAATGCGGCTGCCCGGCTGTCGCGGGTGATCGAGCAGCTGGGGGAGCGTGGTGCCTGGCACGCGTGGGGGCCGGCGTCGTCGGCTCGTCGTTCTCGTTAGGCTGCTCGCCGCTCGCTAACGGCTTTTCGGTCGGCATCGCGGTCTGGTCGGCGAGGCGTCGGGGGTTCGTCGGCGGAACGCGCTCGCAGCCGGCGCCGCCGGACCGGTGTAGCCGTTGGCTGCACGCCTCCGTGAGGTCCGGCGATCGCTGCGGCGCCGCGCGACGCCTCCTCACC
>DASUGD010000110.1:0-6928 GCA_036274195.1 Gemmatimonadaceae bacterium
TAGTCCCCAGTCCCCGCTTCTGTCGTACCTTTGCTGCATGCTAAAAACCACCCCGTTCCATTCTCGCACGGCCCCGCTCGTCCGAGCGCAGACCTGGCGCAGATGGGCAGGCTACCAGGTCGCGAGCTCGTACGACCCGCATCCGGACCGCGAGTACGCTGCCGTCCGCAACGCCGCGGCGCTCTTCGACGTGTCCCCGCTCTACAAGTACCTGATCCGCGGGCGCGACGCCGTTCGGCTCCTCGACCGCATGGTCACGCGCGACGTCACCAAGTGCGCCGTCGGCCAGGTACTGTACACGCCCTGGTGCGACGCCAACGGCAAAGTGATCGACGACGGTACGATCAGCCGCCTGGACGACGCTACGTACCGCCTGACGAGCGCCGAGCCGAACATTCGTTGGCTGGCGATGAACGCCGTCGGGATGGATGTGACGATCGAGGAAGTATCCGCACGCACTGGCGCGCTCGCGCTGCAGGGTCCGTTGTCCCGCACGATCCTTCAGCAGCTCACGCCGGCCGACGTCGGAAAGCTCAAGTATTTCCGGCTCGTCCAGACCACCGTGCGCGACATTCCCGTCACCATCTCTCGCACGGGCTACACCGGCGACCTTGGATACGAGCTCTGGGTGGACGCCGAGCAGGCGGTTCCGCTGTGGGATGCGCTCGTGGCGTGCGGGGAATCGTTCGGGATCACGCCGGCCGGGATCTGGGCGCTCGACCTGGCGCGCATCGAAGCCGGACTCGTCATGCTCGATGTCGACTACTTCTCGGCGCACCACGCGCTCATCGAGGACCAGAAGTCGTTCCCCGACGAGATCAACCTCGCGTGGACGGTGAACCTGGACAAAGGCCCGTACAATGGTCGCCGTGCACTAAGGAAGGCACGCGCCGGCAAGCAGGCCTGGGCGTTCGTTGGCATCGAGGTGAACTGGGAGTCGCTCGAGCGTCTGTACGCGGCGCGCGGGCTGCCGCCGCACCTGCCTAACGTCGCGTGGCGCGCCAGCGTGCCGGTGTACCGCGACGGCGAGCAGGTCGGCTATGCGACGAGCGGGTGCTGGTCGCCGCTGCTCAAGCGGTCGCTGGCACTCGCTCACCTTCAGGCGCCGCACTACGTGCCCGGCACTCGCGTCGAGATCGAGGTGACGGTGGAGCACCACCGCGAGCAGGCGGACGCGGTCGTTCGCAAGCTTCCCTTCTACGACCCCGAGCGGAAGCGCGCATGAGCCCAACGACCACTTCGAAGAGCAACGGCCGCTACGACGCGATCGTCATCGGCGGCGGACACAACGGCCTCGTCGCCGCGGCGTACCTCGCTCGCGCCGGCAAAAAAGTCGTGGTGCTCGAGCGCCGACCGCTCGTTGGCGGCGCGGCGGTCACCGAGGAGATCGTGCCGGGGTTCAAGTTCTCGGTGTTCTCGTACGTCGTGAGCCTGCTCCGGCCCGAGATCATCCGCGACCTCGACCTGCCCGCGCACGGGCTTCAGATACTGCCGCTCGAGAGCACCGTCACGCCGCTCGACAACGGCGACTATCTCGCCGGATGGGCCGATGCGGACGAGACGCGCCGCGAGATCGGGCGCCACTCGCCGCGTGATGCCGAGGCGGCGTCGCAGTTCGGCCGGCTCATGCACCACATGGCCATGGCGGTGAAGCCGATCCTCGGCATGGTGCCGCCGGACCCGGCGTCGCTCGCCCCGTCCGACCTGCGTGGCCTCATGAAGCTGGGCGGCCACTTCCGGTCGTTAGGCGCCGAGCGGTTCCATGCGCTCTACAAGCTCATGACAATGAGCAGCGCCGACTACCTCGATGAGTGGTACGAGTTCGACCCGCTCAAGGCGACCAAGTCGGCGAGCGGCATCATCGGCACGTTCCTCGGGCCACGCTCACCCGGGAGCGCGTACGTGCTGCTCCACCATTACATGGGCGAGATCGACGGTGCCTTCCGCGCGTGGGGATTCCAGAAGGGAGGGACCGGCGCGATCAGCGAGTCGATCTCCCGCGCGGCGCAATCGTTCGGGGCGGAAGTCCGAACGGACGCCGCGGTCGAACGGGTCCTCGTGCGCGACGGCCGAGCGACTGGCGTGGCGCTCGCGAACGGCGATGAGCTCTCCGCGCCCATCGTGGTGTCAGGCCTCGATCCGCGGCGCACGTTCATCGATCTCGTCGAGTCGAAGGAGCTGCCCGCGGACCTCGTCTCGAGCATCGCGAACTTCCGCTTCCGCGGCTCGTCAGGCAAAGTGAACCTCGCGCTCGACGCGCTGCCGAACTTCTCCTTCCTGAAGGACAACGGTGGCTATCGGTCGCCACTCATGGCGAACGCGCTGCGTGGCGCCGTCTCGATCAGTCCGAGTGTCGAGTACCTCGAGCGCGCGTACGACGACGCGAAGTACGGCGAGTTTTCTCGCCATCCGTACATGGACATCGTGATCCCGTCGATGATCGATCCCGGGATGGCGCCGCCGGGCAAGCACGTGATGAGCATCTTCGTGCAGTACGCGCCGTACAAGCTGAACGGGGGCTGGACGGACGAGAAGCGCGAGGCATTCGGCGACGCGGTGATCGACACGCTCGAGCGCTACGCCCCGAACATCCGCTCGGTCATTCGGCACCGCCAGGTGCTGACGCCCGCCGACATCGAGCGGATCACCGGGCTCTCCGAGGGGAACATCTTCCAGGGCGAGCTCGCGCTGCATCAGCTCTTTTTCCTACGGCCGGCACCCGCGTGGGCCAAGTACCGCACGCCGGTCAAGGGTTACTGGCAATGCGGTGCGGGCACGCACCCGGGCGGCGGTATCATGGGCGCGTCAGGGCGGCTGGCCGCGCTCGAGATCCTGGCGCGAGGAGCCTGACCATGACGAAGACACTGGACGCGATCGTCATCGGCGGCGGGTCGAACGGTCTGGCCGCGGCCACCACGTTAGGCAGGGCGGGACGCCGCGTGCTCGTGCTCGAGGCCGCGGAGTCGATCGGCGGCGTCGGGCGCCCCATCGAGTTCCACCCCGGGTTTCGCGCCGCCCCGCTCGGACTCGACGCGGGCTGGCTGCCGCCGGCCGTTGCGCGCGCCATGGGCATGGGCATCGGCGACCTCGTGGACACCGAGCCCGCTGTCGGCGTCACCATCGCGAGTGGCGCCAGCGACCCGCTCGCGCTGCCCTGCAACCCTCGAGACGCGGCGGACAGGATCCGGCATCACTCGGCGAAGGATGCCGAGCGGTGGCCCGAATTCGTCGCGCGGCTCCGTGCCCTCGCCGGGTTCCTCGAGGCGCTCTACGAGCTGCCACCGCCTGACCTCGACGCCGGACTCTCGTTCGGGGAGGTTGCTCCACTCCTCGGGCTCGGCCGCAAGTTCCGCTCGTTAGGTCGCGACGACATGACGGAGCTACTGCGGGTGCTGCCGATGTCCGTCCAGGACCTCGTGGACGAGTGGTTCGAGTACGAGCCGCTCAAGGCCGCGATTGCGGCCGCCGGGGTCCGCGACATCCGGCAGGGCCCCCGGTCGGGCGGAACGTCGTTCGTGCTGCTGCACCATCTGGTTGGCGCGCCCGCGGGCTCGGTGAACGCGCGAGGCTGGTGGCGCGACGGCCCCGATGCGTTCTCCGTGACCGCGGAGGCGCTGGCGCGAAAGGCCGGCGTGGCGATCCGGACCGGAGCCTATGTCGACCGGATCATCGTGCGGGATGATGCCGTGACCGGCGTCGTGCTCGCGAACGGCGACGAGATCAACGCCCCGGTCGTGATCTCGACCGTGGACCCGGCACGCACCATGCTCGGGATGATCGATCCCGTGTGGCTCGACCCGGAGTTCCTGCACGCGATTCGCCAGATCAAGATGCGCGGGTGCACGGCGTTCGTGATGTACGCGCTCGACGCTGTGCCGGAGGTCACCGGACTGCCCGATCCCAAGGCTGCGCTGGCGAGCATGGTGACGCTGACACCGACAACCGAGGCGCTCGAGCGCAGCTACGATGCCGCGAAATACGGGCGTGTCTCCGAACACCCGCACGTCGAATTCACCATCCCGTCACTGCGCTGGCCCCGGCTCGCGCCCGAGGGCAAGCACGTGCTCGTCGCGAGAGCGCAGTACGCACCGTATACGCTGGCGGACGGAGCAACCTGGGACGGCCCTCGGTCGTCTTCACTTACCGACTGCGTGACGTCCGTCATCGCTCGGGCGATTCCGCGGTTCGCGAATCAAATCCTCGGCTGTGCGGTGATGACGCCCGTCGATCTCGAGCGAAAGTTCGGGTTGACCGAGGGTGCCGTAACGCAGGGCGAGATCACGCTGGATCAGATCCTGTTCATGCGGCCCGTCGCCGGGTGGGGGCGTCACGCGATGCCTGTCGATGGCCTGTATCTCGGCGGCGCCGGCGCCCATCCGGGGCCGGGGATCCTCGGGGGTGCGGGCTGGCTGGCGGCGAAGCGCGCGTTGAGATGAGCCAAACACCATGACCACGTTCCATCGCACGGTCAGCACGTACAAGCACGGCGCGCACACGATGCCCGGTGAGTACTACACCTCGCCGGCCATTTTCGCCGAAGAGAGCGAACGCCTGTTCGCCCGCTCGTGGCACTGCGTCGGTCGAAGCAGCGCGCTCGCGAATGCGGGCGACTATGTGCTTCGCACGGTGGCCGGCGAGTCGCTCATCATTCTCCGTGACCGAGGTGGCGAGCTGCGGGCGTTCTTCAACGTCTGCCGCCACCGGGGCACGCGATTGTGCGAGGTGGCGAAGGGGCAGTTCTCCGAGACCATCCAGTGCCCGTATCACGCCTGGACGTACACGACTGACGGACGGCTCATCGGGGCGCCGCAGATGCAGGACGTCCCGGGCTTCGACAAGCGCGACTTCCCCCTCCACTCGGCTGCCCTCGCGGAGTGGGAGGGGTTCGTGTTCGTGAACGTCGCCACCGACCCCGAACCGTTCGCCGAGGTCTTCGCCCCGATGCTCGGCCGCCTAACGCGGTTCGGGCTCGAGCGGCTGACGGTCGGCCACTCGGTCACGTACGAGGTGGCGGCGAACTGGAAGCTGGTGTTCCAGAACTACTCGGAGTGCCTGCACTGCCCGATGATCCATCCCGAGCTGACGGCAGTGTTGCCGTATCAGAGCGGGGCGAACGACCTCATCGAGGGGCCGTTCCTCGGCGGGTACATGGAGATCATGGCTCACGCGGACAGCGCGACAATGAGCGGTCGCGCGTGCGCGCGCTTCCTCACGCCCGACATGCCGGCGGATGACCGGCGGCGCGCGTACTACTACTCGCTCATGCCGAACATGCTGCTCAGCATCCACCCGGACTACGCCAACTACTACGTCGTGACGCCGCTGGCCGCGGACCGGACGCGCGTGGAATCGGAGTGGATGTTCAATCCCGACAGCGCGACGGATGCGACGTTCAACCCCGACGACGCCATCCGCTTCTGGGATGTGACCAACCGGCAGGATTGGCACATCGTCGAGCAGAGCCACCTGGGGATCACGTCACGACGGTATGCTCCTGGGCCGTATTCGCCGCGTGAGTCGATCCCCGCGGCGTGGGACCGGGAGTACCTGCGGCAGATGGGCCGGAGTTGATGAGCCACGCGTTTCAAAATGGCCACGCGGTGAAGGCGCCGCACGTCGTGATCATCGGCGCCGGGCCCGCGGGGCTGACGGCAGCCTACGTGCTCGCGGAACGGTACGGCATTGGGTCGACGATCCTCGAGTCGGACAGTGTTGTCGGCGGGATCAGCCGCACGGTGGAACGCGATGGCTGGCGGTTCGATATCGGCGGCCACCGGTTCTTCACGAAGGTGAAGGAGGTCGAAGCCCTGTGGCACGAGATCCTGCCTGACGAGGATTTCATGCTGCGCCCTCGCATGAGCCGGATCTACTATAACGGCAAGTACTACGACTACCCGCTCAAGGCGTCGAACGCGCTCCGGAATCTCGGCCTCCTGGAAGCCGCGATGTGCGTCATGTCGTACGGGTGGGCGAGGGTGAACCCGCCGAAGGATGAAAGCACGCTCGAAGGCTGGATCGTGTCCCGCTTTGGGTGGCGCCTCTACAAGCACTTCTTCAAGACGTACAACGAGAAGCTCTGGGGCGTGCCGGTGAACAAGCTGCCGGCCGACTTTGCGGCGCAGCGCATCAAGAATCTCTCGCTCTCGAGCGCCGTGATGAACGCGCTCATGCCGAAGCGGAACCAGAAGTCCATCACGTCGCTCATCGAGGAGTTCCAGTACCCCAAGCATGGGCCGGGCATGATGTGGGAGCGCGCCCGCGACCTGGTCGAGGCACGGGGCGGCACTGTCGTGATGAACACACGGGTGGTCGGCGTTAGGCGCGAGCGCGGGAAGGCGGTCGCGGTGATCGGCCAGGCGAGAGACGGCACGCGCACGGAATACCCGTGCAGCCACGTGATCTCGTCGATGCCGCTCTCGCAGCTCGTCGCGGCGATGGAGCCGCCCGCCTCGGACACCGCGGCGAAGGCGGCTGCCGACCTTCGCTACCGTGACTTCCTCACGGTCGCCCTGGTGGTGCCGGAGAAGTACAGTTTCCCGGACAACTGGATCTACGTGCACTCGAAGGACGTGCAGGTCGGCCGCATCCAGAACTTCGGCTCCTGGTCACCCTACATGGTGAAGGAGGGGCGAACCTGCCTGGGTCTCGAGTTCTTCGTCTTCGAGGGCGACGCGACGTGGAACAAGCCCGACGCCGAGCTGGTGGAGCAGGGCAAGCGGGAGCTGGGGATCCTGGGCCTCGTCGATCCGTCGAAGGTGGAAGCGGGCTACGTGGTTCGCATGCCCAAGGCGTATCCGTTCTACGATGAGCACTACAAGGAGAACGTCGCGAAGATCGTGGAGTGGATGAATCGCGAGGCGTCGAACGTGTATCCGGTTGGGCGGAACGGCATGCACCGCTACAACAACCAGGACCACTCGATGTACAC
>DASUGD010000111.1:0-9128 GCA_036274195.1 Gemmatimonadaceae bacterium
GTCATACTCCAGCCGGATCGTGTCGGCAACGCTCAGGACCACCGGAACCTTCGGTTGCTCGAGGCCAAGGTCCTTGAACGTGAACGCGGTCGTGGCGGTTCCCACGATGCTGTTCCCTTCGCCTCGGGCAGTCACCTGCCAGGTGGTCGGATGCGTTGCGCCGTGAACGGTCAGGTCTCCGCGAACCGAGAAGGTCTGCGACGAACCTGGCGCGATCGGCAGGAGCAGACCCTCGAGCGCCACCGGCACCAGCTCGGCCTGCGGGTACTTCGACGTCTCGAGCGTGCTGCGCCGGAGGAAGTTGTCGCGTCGGCTCTGGTCGCTCTTGAGCGACGCCAGGTCGATGGTGACCCTGGAACTCTCCTTCACGACCTTGCCGTCGGGCCCCACCACGATCCGCCCTTTCACCTCCTTGGTCGCCCCGATGGCATCCTTCGGCAGATCGAACCCCGCGAGCTGCTCGCGGACCCTGTACCGAGCTTCGTTCCCGTCAGGCGCGACGATGTAGCTCTGGGCGGAAGGGTTGGCAGTCGAAGCTGACTTGGGCTGGGCCGCCAGGCTGCTGGCGGCGGCGAACGCAAATGCGGCGAATGACAACGACTTCACGGGCACGGATCTCCGGAAAGGGCTATCGGTTGTACGGCTGACGCAGCACTTTCGCTAGGGTCGCGCGTAAAGCACCGTACACCGTCCGGAGAGGCTTCCGCCCATGGAAAGCATCGTCGCTGCGCTGCTGCGGGATTTCGAGAGCGGGAAGCTGACCCGGCGCCAGCTCGTTCAGACGCTGGCCCTCATGGCGGTCGGGTCGCCCGTGGCGTCCGCGGTTGCCCAGAGCGTGGCCGCGACTCCGGCCAAACCGGCCGGGACACCCTGGAAGACCGTGTGGCTCGACCACATCTCGTTCCAGGTCTCCGACTACAAGAAGAGCGTCGACTTTTACACCGACCTGATGGGCTGGAAGGTTCTGAACGACACCGGAACCCAGGCGGCGATCGACATCAACGGCATCGGCGGCATCATCATCCGCAACCGGCGGCGGCAACCCGACACCGGCGCCGGAGGCGCGAACCAACCAGCGGCCCAGCCGGCCGCGCCGTCCGCGCGGCCCGATTCGGCAACCCGCGCCGCAGCCGGGACCATGGCACAACCCTCGCGGCCGCCAGTCACGGCCGTGGTCGATCACATCTCCTGGGGGATCGAGCCGTGGAATACGGAGACGGTTCGAGCGGAGCTGCTCAAGCGCGGCCTAACGCCGCGCGAGGACACCGGCAATCGCGGGACCATGGAGACGTCGGCGTTCAAGAGCTTCCACGTGAAGGACCCTGATGGCTGGGACTTGCAGATCAGCAACCAGACGAAGGACAAGCACGAGCTGTGACCCTGGCCCCGTAACCCAACCAGCCCGCGAGTGGGTCGGATGAAGAATTGGCTTGCGGCCGCCGCGATCCTGGCGGCAGCGGTTTCCTTCGAAGTCGGGATGCGCATGAGCGAGGCGGACGCGCACGCGGCGCCAGCCGCTTCATCGTCCGCACCGATCGCCGCGCCGGCGGCACCGGCATCCAGGCCTCACGAGACACCTCGCCCGGCGCGGCCCGTGCGCGTGCGACCGGCTGGCGCAGCCACGTACACGCGCGCGCAGCTCGACGCCCTGAACGACGTCCTCGACGCGTACTGCATCGACTGCCACAGCAACGACCTCAAGCTCGGCAACCTGTCGCTGGAGGGCTTCGACATCGGTCACGCGGACACCGCGCGCGTGAAGGCCGAGAAGATGATCCGGAAGCTTCGGGCGGAGATGATGCCGCTGGCCGGGCGCCCACGCCCGCCGAGTGACACGCTGCAGATGGTGGCGGACGCGATCGAGCACGTGATCGACAAGGCGTCGACACCGGCCGCGGGTTCGCGCACGTTCCAGCGCCTCAACCGGCCCGAGTACGAGAACGCGGTCCGCGACTTGTTAGGCGTCGAGATCAACGCCGCCGACTACCTGCCGCTCGACACCAAGAGCGCGAACTTCGACAACATCGCGGACGCGCAGCTGTTGTCGCCGACGCTCCTCGAGGCGTACCTGAACGCGGCGGCGACGGTGAGCCTCCTGGCGGTCGGGGACAGGAACGCGCCGACGACGCTCACGACCTACCGCGTATCGCCATACATCTCGCAGCACCCGTGGGACCACGTGGAGGGGGCACCATACGGCACGCGCGGTGGCGTCGTCGCCCAACACACGTTCGTGGCCGACGGCCTGTACGAGCTCCGCTTGAACGTCGCGGGCGGCGTCGGCACGCGGCTCGAGGACATCGACGTCTCGGTGGACGGCGAACGCGTGGCGCTGCTCGAGTACGAGCCCGGCGTGAACAAGTCGTTCGCCATGCAGGACCTCCCGTTAGGCGTGGACCTGTACAAGACCGAGCCGCTGAAAGTGACGGCCGGCCCGCACCGTGTGTCCGTCGCGTTCGTGAAGCGCGCCGACGGTCCGTACGAGGACCTCATCAAGCCGCACGACTGGTCGCTCGCGTCGGGCGGATCCGCCAGCTCCGGCACGACGATGCCGCCGCACATCATGGACCTCGGCATCGTGGGGCCACAGAACGCCGTCGGCGTCTCCGAGACGCCGAGCCGACGGATCATCTTCTCGTGTCGTCCGTCCAGCACGCTCGCCGACACCACGTGCGCGCGACAGATACTCACCCGACTCGGCACACGGGCGTATCGGCGCGAGCTCACGTCGCACGACGTGAGCGGGCTGATGACGTTCTACCGGCGTGGTGCCAACAAGGGTGGCTTCGAGGAGGGAATTCGGTCGGCCCTCCAGGCGATGCTCGCGAGTCCGTACTTCGTGTTCCGCTTCGAGACGACGCCGGATGACGCGACGCCGGGCAAGGACTACAAGCTGAGCGACTACGAGCTGGCGTCTCGGCTCTCGTTCTTCCTGTGGAGCAGCATCCCCGACGATCGCCTCCTCGAGCTCGCCGCGGCCGGCCAGCTCTCGCAGCCCGTCACGCTCGAGAGGCAAGTGAAGCGGATGCTCGCCGACCCGCGCGCCGACGCGCTCGCGACGCGGTTCGCCGGCCAGTGGCTCCGCCTGCAGGACATCGAGAAGGTCCGTCCAGACGTGTTCTGGTTCCCCGACTACGACGAGCAGCTTGCGGCAGCAATGCAGAAGGAGACAGAGCTCTTTTTCGGCGACATCGTCAGGCACGACCGGAGCATCCTGACGCTGCTCACGGCGAACTACACGTTCGTGAACGAGCGACTTGCTCGTCATTACGGCTTCAAGAACATCTCGGGCGAGCGGTTCCGGCGCGTGACGTATCCCGACAGCAACCGTCGCAGTATCCTCGGGCAGGGGAGTATGCTGGTGCAGACGTCGCTCGCGAACCGCACGTCGCCGGTGCTCCGCGGCAAGTGGGTGATGGAAGTCGTCATCGGCATGCCGCCTCCGCCGCCGCCACCGAACGTACCATCGCTCGACGAGACCACGGATGGCAAGGATGGGAAGCCGCTGACGACGCGTGAGCGCATGGAGCTGCACCGCAAGAACATCACGTGCCGCACGTGCCACCAGTACATGGATCCCATAGGCCTCGCGCTCGACAACTTCGACGTGACGGGCCGGTGGCGGTACCGCGAGAACGCCATGCCGCTCGACACGCAGGGCCAGCTGTACGACGGCACGCCGGTGTCCACACCGTCCGAGCTGTCACGCGCGCTGCTCAAGCGGCCAACACCGTTCGTCCGCCATTTCACCGAGAACCTGATGGCGTACGCGTTAGGCCGCCGCGTCGCCGATGAGGACCAGACGACCGTCCGCGCGATCGCCGAGCGAGGCGCGGAGAGCGGCTACCGGTTCTCGTCGTTCGTCACGGGCGTCGTGAACAGCCCGGCATTCCGCATGCGCACGGCCGAGCAGCCGGTCGCGGCGGACGACAATCGCTTGCAGCGTTAGGTACGGACCAAGAGAGGAGCTGACCAACCAATGCAGATCCTGGCCGGAAAGGCGATGGAGCGGCGGACGTTCCTGCGCGGTGTCGGCGCCACCCTCGCGCTCCCCTACCTCGACGCGATGGAGCCGGCGGTTCGCTCGCTCCGAAAGTTCGGCGCCGCACGAGCGGCCACGGACAAGACGCGGCTCGTGTGCATGGAGCTCGTGCACGGATGTGCCGGGTCGAACACGTGGGGCGCGTCCAGGCACCTGTGGGCCCCGGCGGAGATCGGCCGCAACTTTCAGCTGAATCCCGAGGGCGCGCTCGCCCCGCTCGAGCCGTGGCGTGAGTACCTGACGATCGTGAGCAACACCGACGTGCGCATGGCCGAGGCGTTCGAGGCGCCGGAGATCGGCGGCGACCACTTCAGGTCGAGCGCCGTGTTCCTGACCCAGTCCCACCCCAAGCAGACGCAGGGGTCGGACGTGTTCGTGGGTACCTCGCTCGACCAGATCGTCGCGCGCAAGATCGCCGAGGACACCGCGATCCCGTCGATGCAGCTGTGCATCGAGAACCAGGACCGCGGCGGCGGCTGCGACTACAACTACGCGTGCGCCTACACCGACACGCTGAGCTGGGCGAGCCCGACGGACCCGCTGCCGATGATCCGCAACCCGCGCATCGCGTTCGACCAGCTGTTCGGCGCGGGGAGCAACAACTCGGATCGAGCCGCGCGACGCAAGGCCAACCAGAGCATCCTCGACTGGATCGTCGGAGACCTCGCGGGACTCAAGCGCGAGCTCGGGCCGACGGATCGCCAGCGGATCGACAAATACCTGTCGGACATCCGCGAGCTCGAGCGCCGCATCCAGGCGGTCGAGGCGCGGAACGGGAGTGGCGAGCCGCGCGAGCTGCCGGAAGCGCCGTTAGGCGTGCCCGACTCGTTCGCCGAGCACATGAAGCTCATGTTCGACATCCAGGTGCTCGCGTTCGAGTCCGACATGACGCGCGTGTTCTCGTTCAAGACGGGACGTGACGCGTCGACGCGCGCCTACCCGGAGAGCGGAACCGACAAGGCGTTCCATCCGGCATCGCACCACGGCGGCAAGGAGTCGGCGATCCTCGACTTCAACAAGATCAACCGCTACCACGTGAGCATGCTGCCGTACTTCCTCGAGAAGCTGAAGAACACGAGGGAAGGCGACAGCAACCTGCTCGACAAGACGGTGATCATTTACGGGTCGCCGATGGCGGACGGCAACATCCACAATCACCGGCGCTGCCCGCTGTTGCTGTTAGGCAAGGGGAATGGCAGGCTGCCCGGCAACATGCATCTCAAGGCGCCCGACGCGACGCCGATGGCGAACGTGATGCTGACGCTGGCGCACGAGTTCGGCTGCAACGACCTGCGAAACTTCGGCGACAGCACGGGCGAGTTCACGCTGACGGGTTAACTGTGACATTCCGAGTGTAGCGAGGAATGACGGCGTTTTCTCGAGAAATTCATCGATGAACACTCGATCCCTCACGCTCGTCGGTGTCGTCGCCGCATGGGGCTCGATCGCCCCAGTGGCGTCGCGGCCGCCGGCGTCGCCCATCGCCGACGCCGCCATGCGCGGCGATGTCGCGACCGTCAGAGCGCTCATCGCGCGGCGCGCCGACGTGAACGCCCCGCAGGGCGATGGGATGACCGCCCTCCACTGGGCCGCCGACCACGGCGACTCGGCCATCGCAGCAGAGTTGCTGCGCGCGAAGGCGAACGTGACGTCGCGAACCCGCATTGGCGCGTACACGCCGCTGCACATCGCGGCGAGAACCGGCAGCCCGGCAGTGGTGCGTGCGCTGCTGGCCGCGGGGAGCGACCCGAAGGCCACGACAGCGAGCGGAGCGACAGCGCTCCACTTCGCGGCGGCCGCCGGTAACCCGGACGTCGTGAAGGCCCTGCTCGCCAGGGGCGCCGACCCTAACGCGCGCGAGTCGGCCTGGGGGCAGACTCCGCTGGTCTTCGCGGCCGAGTACGGACGGGCAGCCGCGATCCAGCTGCTGATGAAGCACGGGGCGGATCCGTCGATTCGGACTCGCGTGCTGAACCTCTCCGAGGACGCCGCGCGTGAGCAGGCAGCGGAGAAGAAGCGGAACGCGGTGCTCATCGCGTTCGAACCGCCGGCCCGGCACGACTCCGCCGAAGCCGACTTCAAGCGATCCCTCGAAGCGGCGAAGGCAGCGGCCCGCGCGACCGCCCCACGCACCGCTGCCGATTCGGCGAACGCACAGGCCGGTGGCCGAAGGAACCAGCTGCCGGCGCGCGAGCCGCGCGGACCATTTACCCCTGAGCAGATTCAGGCCGCGATCGACTCGGGGCGCGCGGTGATGATGGCCGACAAGCTGCCGACCGACTCCGTGAAGGAACAGGTGGATACGCTGAACGGTGGCGTCGAGGGCTACATCAAGCAGGTCGGCAGCGTGGGCGGTCTCACGGCACTCCATCACGCCGTGCGTCAGGGCAACCTCGACGCGGCGATGGCGCTGCTGGACGGCGGCGCGAACATCAACGACACGTCGCTCGTGGATGGGACGACGCCACTGCTCATGGCGATCATCAACGGGCAATTCGACGTGGCCATCCGTCTCGTCGACCGTGGCGCGAACCCGAACCTCGCCAGCGCAACCGGGATGGCGCCGCTGTACGCGACGATCAACTCGCAGTGGGCACCGCGGTCACGGTATCCGCAGCCGCAGGCGATTCAGACGCAGAAGACGACGCATCTCGAGCTCATGGAAGCGCTGATCGCGAAAGGAGCCGACGTCAACGCGCGCATCAAGAAGCAGCCGTGGTACTTCGCGTACAACAACTGCGGCAACCCGAATTGCGGCCTCGAGAACATCGACGGAACGACGCCGTTCTGGCGCGCAACGTACGCACTCGACCTGGACGCGATGAAGCTGCTCATCAAGCATGGCGCGGACCCAAAGCTGGCCTCGACGCCGCCGCCCCCCACGCGTGCCCGTGCCGCTCGGCCAGCCGCGAGCACCGATAGCAGCCGGGCCGTGGCAGCCAAGGCGGACACGAACAAGGCCGGCGCCATGCCACCCGGACTCGGCGCCGGCACGCAGTTCAAGCTCGACCCCGACATCGAGGTGCTCGCCAAGGCGGCGCCGGTGGGCCCGGGCGTGCTGCCCATTCACGCCGCGGCGGGTGTTGGCTACGGCAACGGCTTCGCCGGAAACTCGCACCGCCACGCACCCGACGCGTGGATGTCCGTGATGAAGTACCTGATCGAGGACCTGCACGTCGACGTCAACGCGCGCGACAACAACGGCTACACGGCCCTGCACGGCGCTGCGGCGCGTGGCGACAACGAGATGATCCTCTACCTCGTGGCTCACGGCGCGGACGTCAAAGCCGTCTCGCGCAACGGGCGCACGGTGGTGGACATGGCGAACGGGCCGGTGCAGCGGCTACGCCCATTCCCTGAGACGATCGCGCTGCTCGAGAAGCTGGGGGCGCGGAATCAGCATCATTGCGTCTCCTGTTAGCGAGCTCGCTCGTGGAGGTTTCATGAATCTCGACCGACCAGTTGCGCCCGACCCCTACACCCTTCTTCCCAAGGCACCGTCCTTTACGGTCACGAGCCGAGATCTGCGAGCCGGCGCGCCGATCAGCGAGGCCCACGTTTACGCGGGAGGAAATCGCTCACCCGAGCTTTCATGGAGCGATGTCCCGGCGGGGACGAAGAGCTTCGTGGTGACGTGCTTCGATCCCGACGCACCGACGCCATCCGGATTCTGGCACTGGATCGTCGTGGATCTCCCCGCGTCCGTCACGTCGCTCGCCACCGACGCCGGCAAGGAGGGTGGCGGACTTCTGCCGAAGGGGGCGTTCCACTGCCGGAACGACTACGGCGCCAAGGCATACGGCGGTCCCGCTCCGCCGCGCGGCGACCGGCCGCACCGGTACTACTTCGTCGTCCACGCGCTCGACGTCGAGCGGCTTGGGGTCGACGACAACACGTCTCCCGCCGCCGTGTCGTTCACGATGCTGGGGCACACGTTAGGCCGCGCCATCATCATGGCGACGTACCAGGCGAAGTAACGATGACTGGTGACCGGTAATCGGTGGCTGGAGGTGACGCCCTCGGATGCTCGTGTCATCGCGCCCGAGGATGTTCGACTACGAGCAACCAGTTACCGATTACCAGTGAGCATGAGTCTCACGTGCTCGTCACACTGTTGCAGCCCTCCTTCGCCTTCCTTCCACGTCACCTTCCCATCCGCGTCGGCATCCTTGCCGAGCATCAGTTCGTTCGTCAGCGAGACGAGCTGGCTCACGAGCGCCGAGGCGTCCGACGCGGCCGTCGCGGCCTGGATCCGTTTCGCCAGCGCCACGACCGCATCGGCGCGCTGGACCGTGTTCCGTGCGGATGTCGCGACGTGGTTCGCGTGCATGACCACGTCCTCGGACGCGCCCGGCGTCTTCGCCGCCAGGTCCATGTGCGTCGCGATGCCTAACGCCGACCGTTTCACGCCGTAGCCGAGGCCGGGACCCGCTGTCACGACCGTCGGATCGACGGCGTTGATCACGTGGCCGGCGTGCAGCTTCATCGAGCCAAGATTTTCCAGGTCGCGCGCGGCGAGCCCCGCGTGCACCGCGGCGATGCGCGCCTCTTCCATCGCGGTCGGCAGGAGGCCGAGTCCCTTGGGCGTGTCGGTGAATGCGTTCATCACATGCCCGATGTGCACACCGACGGGCCCCGCCGGCACCGGCACCGCCAGCGGCGCGGCGACCAGCTGACCCGGCAACGGGGCACCGGTCATCTTCGCGATCGTCTCGTCGAAGACGGCACGCGAGGCGGAATCCGTGCTCACCACATAGGTCCGGTGGCGAAACTCCTCCTCGGACATTCCCGCGTGGTGCAGCACTTCCTGAACGCCAGCCGCGAGCTGCTCGCGAAGCTGCTGCTGTGCCTGCGGGGTCTTGTTGCGCGGCTCGGCGAGCTGCTTCTGAATCGAGTCGCGAATCTGGGCGACCGAGATCGACAGCTTTGCGAAGGCGAGGATGTCGTCCCGCGCAGCGCTGGACATCGCGGGCGGCGGGGACGCCGGCGTCTTCTGGGCGAGCGACGGACTCGCCATGACGATCGAAGAGACCACGAACGCCAGTCGCACGGCGCGCGCGAGCCAGAACCGGGTTCCTTCGGGGTG
>DASUGD010000112.1:0-2620 GCA_036274195.1 Gemmatimonadaceae bacterium
TGGAAGCAGAGCCATCCCTGCGCGAGTTCTGCCCGGGTTCCCCCCGTGGCGCGTGCCGCCGTGGAAGGCTGTACGGCGAACACCACCCACTCCGTCCCACGCTCATCGATAAGCTCTCGCAGCGCCATCGCGTCCGATCGGGGTTGACGTCTACCAATCGCATGACACAACGGTGACGGCGGCGCAGGCATCGGCAACCGCATCACGATCGCGAACTATGCCACTTACGGGGTATGCCCCGCAATGGCCTCTGGGCGAGTCCGCCCAGGGCGTGCCCTGGGGCGCGATGCAACGCCGCACCGAGAGGCAGTCAGGAGAGCTTCTCCTGGATCAGTGCGACGGCCCGCGCGACCGGGCTGTTACCAATCCCGCAGCGAGATTCGACTTTGGCCCACAAGGCGCTCCCGAGATCGAGCAGCCGGTCGGCTTCTTCCGTGCTCTCGCTTCGGCTGGTATCTGGCGGCGCGGTCATGAGCAATCGCGCCGAGTCGCTCAGCTGCCTGATCGCGGCGGACTGTTCACAGGCCGCGTCGATGGTCAGCTGAAGAATCGCGCGGCTGCGCGCATAGCGCGTACTGCGACTGATGCCGCGCGCCGTCGGATCCAATGCCAGCGCAGTGTCTGCCACCTGGATGACCGCCGCGTAGCGGCCACTGTCAGGCAGCAACCGGGTGGCCAGGGTGAGGTCTGCTCGCGCCGTACGGAAATTCCCCATCAGGAGTGCTGCCTCGCCCATCCCGGCGTAGGCGTCGCCATCGTCCGAGTCGCGCCTGAGAAGGGCACGGAACAGCGGCAATGCGCGCCCCGGCGAGCCAGCCAGGATGAAGAGATGCCCGAGGCGTCGTCGCAGCTCGACGCTCCCGGTGTCGGTCTCCTGCAGTGGCAGGAGCTCGGCGAGCAACTCTTGCTTGGCGTCTCGACGCACGAGGAGATCGATCAGCTCGAGGCGTGCGTGCAGCCGCTGCCCGGACGAGTCGGCCGACCAATTGCCGTAGATCGCGCGATGATAGAACGCCTTGGCCTCATCCGGCATGCCTTCGCGAGCCAGGACGCGCGCCATCACCAGGTTTGCCGGCCCGTCGGTCTCCGCGCGCCCCAGAACGCCACGAAGCTGTGCCTCCGCTTCATTCGCGCGTCCGTTGGCCAACAGGGCCTCGGCGAGCGCGACGCCGTACCTCACGTTGTGTCGCTCGAGTGCCTGTGCCGAGGCGAATCGGTCGACCGCCTGCGTCGTCCGCCCGCGCGCGAGCAGTGTGCGCCCGTCCTCGAACAGATGACTCGCCTGGAGTCGCGACTCGCGCGCATCGATCCGCGCGAGCCACAGATCGAAGACGAGCAGTGCTGCAATCGAGGCGAGGACAGCTCCCGACGTCATGAGGAACGTCAGCGTGCCGGTCGGCGCCGCGGGAATGCCGCGCACGGAGCGAACCTCAGTCATTCCCGTCGGCGCTCCGAGCGGGATCGGACGCTCCATTGGCCACGCCATACGCCTTGAGCACGTCGCCGAGCGTCACGAGGCCCAGCAGGACGCTCGCATTCGCTCGACTGACCACCGGAAGCACCGAGCGGTGGGTCTCGCCCATCCGGGTGAGTACCTGCGAGAGTGACTGGTCGAGGTGAACGTGCACCACGTCGCCCTCCTCGCCGTCCTGGTTCGCCGGGCGAAGGAGTGACATCACGCTCTCATCCTCGTGGCCGGCGTCCACCGCGGCGTCCAGCCGCGCGGTGTCGACCATTCCCACGAACGCGGCGCCATCCGCGACGGGCCATGCATCCAGCGTGCTTCCGGCAACGCGATCGTACGCGAGCTGGATGCTGAGATCGCCCGGCAACGGCTCCGGCGCCTCACGGATGGCGCTACTTGCTCGCGGTTGGCCGTGGGTCGCCTGGATGGAGCGTCTCGGCAAATGGATGCCATCCTGGCGGGCGAGCGCCTCGTAGATCGGCTCGTGTTGCAGTCGTTGCGAGATGTAGAAGGCGATCAGGTTGGAGACCATCAGGGGCACGATGATCGTGTAGTCGCGCGTCACCTCGAAGATCATGATCACCGAGGTGAGGGGGGTCCGGATGATGCCGGCGAATGCCGTTCCCATCCCGACGAGTGCGTAGGCGCCCGGGCCGCCGGTCGAGAGAGGAAGCAGTCGATGCGCGATCTGCCCCACCGCCCCGCCGAGCATCGCGCCGATGAACATGCTCGGTCCGAAGATCCCGCCGGCGTTCCCCGACGCATAGCAGACCGCCGTCGCGATGATCTTCAGCACCGCGAGCGTCAGAACCAGCGTCAGGATCGCGTCGCCGCTGAGCACGCGGTCGACCTGGTCGTAACCGACGCCCAGCACTTGCGGCACGAAGTAGCCGAGCAGACCGACGGTGAGGCCGCCAACAACCGGCTGCAGCCAGAGTGTCCCTCGAGGCAGCCGCAGGAAGCCGCTGCGGAGCCGAAGGAGCAGCTTCACGAAGGCGACCGACCCCAACCCGCCAACCACGCCGAGCACTGCGTACGCGCCGAGCTCCGACGGGCTGACGAGATGGTAGGCCGCGACGTGAAAGAGAGGCTCGTCGCCGAGCACGAGGTGCAGCACCATCCACGAGGTCGTCGCACTGAGCACGACGGACCCCA
>DASUGD010000113.1:0-17426 GCA_036274195.1 Gemmatimonadaceae bacterium
GAATTTCATCATTCGAACGCGGCGCGTTGCACTCGATACGCAGGGGTGCGCGTTCGAATGATGAAATTCGACTCTGACCCCATTTCGTGCTTAGAATCAAACCCATGCCCACGACCTCCCTTTCGCCCGCTGACCTCGCGCCGATCGTGGCGCGGCTGCAACCCATCAACGCCCATCTCGCCCGCCGCTATCCCGGAGAATCGGGTGCCCGGCAGCCAGTTCACACGGTGTATGGCGGCGCTCAACTGTTCACCGCCGATACTGTTCCAAAGCTCGGCCAACTTGCCCTGCGCGCGATGAATGAATACGCGCCCGACGCCGAATCGCTGGCCGAGGCGATCGGTTTGCCCCTGAGCGACGACCGCGAAATCCGTCTCGCCCAGGCGGTGCACCAGCGCGTCCGCGACAAGCTGCAGCGCGAAGCGGTGGAGGATTTCCGGATCGACTACGAAGACGGCTATGGCGTTCGGCCCGATGCCGAGGAGGACCATCACGCCGAGGCCGGCGCGCGTGCGATTTCCCGTGGCGTACAGGATCATACGTTATCGCCGTTCATCGGACTTCGCGTCAAGCCCATGACCGCCGAGCTCCACGCGCGCAGCCTGCGGACACTGGACATTTTCCTGACCACGCTCGTTAGGGACGCCGGCCGGCTCCCGGACCGTTTCTTCATCACGCTGCCGAAGGTCTCCGCCGTCGACCAGGTCGCGGTGTTCGTCGATGTGCTGCAGCAGCTCGAGACGCGACTCGGGTTGCCCGTCGGCTCGTTGCAGTTCGAGACGATGGTGGAAACCCCGCAGCTCATTGTGGATGAAACCGGGCGTTCGCTGCTGCCGTCGCTGATCGACGCCGGCCGCGGCCGTCTCACCGCCGCGCACTTCGGCACGTACGACTACACGGCGTCGCTCAACATTACCGCGGCCTACCAGCGCATGCGACACATCACCTGCGACTTCGCGAAGAGCGTGATGCAGGTGGCGCTCGCCGGAACGGGCATCTGGCTGTCTGACGGATCGACGACGGTCATGCCAGTCCCGGTTCACCGACGGGCACCCGATGGGCCCGCGCTCTCGCCGGGCCAGATGGCGGAGAATCGCGCACGCGTGCATAACGCGTGGCGATTGCACTTCAACGACGTTCGTCACTCGCTGGAATCCGGGTTCTACCAGGGCTGGGACCTCCATCCGGCGCAGCTCGTGACGCGCTACGCGGCAGTCTACACGTTCTTCCTCACCGGGGTCGAGCAGCAAGGGGCCCGGCTTCGCAATTTCGTGGAGCGCGCCGCACAGGCGACACTCGTCGGCGACGTGTTCGACGATGCCGCGACGGGTCAAGGCCTCCTCAACTTCTTCTTCCGCGCCATCAACTGCGGCGCGCTCACGGAGGACGAGGCGGCCGCCATGACCGGCGTGACCCGCGATGAGCTCCGCGGCCGGTCGTTCGTACGGATCCTGGAGAATCGACGCAGTGGTATGCCCGCCCCGGCATAACCGGACGGCTCGCACATGACGCATCTGTTCGAGCTGCTCGACCTCACGTTCCGGTGGGTGCACGTGATCGCCGGGATCATGTGGATCGGCAACTCGCTGCTGTTCAACTGGCTCGACCGCAACCTGCAGACCTCGTCGCGCGGCGCGCCGGAGGTCTATGGCGACATCTGGCTCCTTCACAGCGGTGCCTTCTACTTCGTCGAGAAGACATCCCTCGCCGGCCAACCGATGCCGCGGCCGCTGCACTGGTTCAAGTGGCAGGCGTACACGACGTGGCTGAGCGGGGTCGCGTTGCTGATCGTGGTCTATTACGTCGGCGGTCGGGCGCTCCTGACCGATCCGGCGAGAGCAAGCCTCACGCCGGCAGCGGCGACGGGTGTTGCGATCGGCGCGATGGTCGTCGGATGGCTGATCTACGATGTCCTCTGGCGGTTCGTAGCACCGCGGTCTGCGACGGTGGCCGGTGCGGGGTCGATCGTCGCGCTCGTGCTGATCGTGTACATCCTAACGAGCCTGTTGAGCGGGCGTGCTGCGTTCCTGCACGTGGGAGCACTGCTGGCGACGATCATGGCGGGCAATGTTGCGACGACGATCATGCCGTCGCAGCGGGTGCTGGTTGCCGCGGTGACGGCCGGACGTGCGCCCGATCCCGGCCTGGCGATCGCGGCGAAGACGCGCTCGATCCACAACAACTATCTGACGTTCCCGGTGATCGTGCTCATGGTGAGCAATCATTTTCCCGGGATCTACGGCCACCCGCTCAGCTGGGTGCTGATGCTCGTGTTGATCGCCATCGGCGCGACGGTGAGGCACATCCTGAACGTGCGGTTCACGTTTCGACAGTGGAAGCCCGTTTTGGGCCTAACGCTGGCCATCGGCTTTGCGGTGTTGTTCGCGGTCGGCCGCGCTGGCGCGGGTGTGGGCGGGTCGGCGCCGACGGCTGTCGCGGCGGACATCCCGGCGCAGGTCGGCTTCGTGGACGCCCGCTCGATCGTCGACCGCCGATGCGCGGCGTGCCACTCGGCCACGCCGTCGATCACGGATTTCGGGCCCGCGCCGGGTGGCGTGTCGTTCGACGACCCGGCGCGGATTCAGGCGCTCGCGGCGCGAATACGCGTGCGGGCGGTGGAGACTCGGACGATGCCGTTGGGGAACCGGACCAACATGACGGATCGTGAGCGAGCGCTTCTCGGAAAGTGGATCGACGATGGTGCACTCAGGTGACAATCGCGGGCAATCCTAGATCGCGGAGGGCAGCGCACTGAAGCCGGCGGTGGACAGGGGGCAGTGAGAAGAGGGCAGAGGAACACCGCGATGCGTGGTGGCATCTCTGCCCTCTGCCGTCTAATCAGGCTCGTTGCGCTGCGATGCCGGGCAGCACCTACGATCCTCGATACGTCGAATACCCGTACTGACTCAGCAACAACGGAATGTGATAATGCTGACTCGTATCCCTCACGATGAACGTCACCACCACCGCCGGATAGAACGGCTCGAGCCCGGCCGACGCGAAGTACGAGCCCGTGTCGAACGTGAGCCGGTATCGCCCCACGCCGAGCGAGGCACCATTCGGCAGGAGCTCGCGGACACGGCCGTCCGCGTCGGTTCTCGCGCGCGTCATCTCGAGCGTGGACGCTATCCCCTCTGCCGCGAGCCGCTCGAGAATGACCATGACGTTCGCTGCCGGCTGACCGCGTGAGGTGTCCAGCACGTGGGTAGAGATCATGCTCGCTCGCGCGTTGAAGTCGAACCGAACAGCTTCTCGAGGCGGATCCGCGTGATCTTCGCCTGCTCGAGCGCCGCAACCCGGAATTCGGTCTCGGGGTCGTTGGACAGTCGAGCGCGCAACAGGGCCAGCAACTCCTCCGCCGATTTGCCGGTCGCGCACACCAGGTAGATGTGCCCGAACTTTCGCTCGTATTCGCGGTTTCCGTCGGCCAGCGCCTGACGGGTCTCGTCGCTCGACGCCGCGACACCACGCTGCTCGTCCGACGACCACGTTCGCGCGGTGGCGGTCTGTGGCGTCGCCGCCGACTGTTCGCCGATCCGCGGGTGATGGTCGAATGCCTCGCGCCAGTCGTCCGGTGCCAGTGACCACCAGATCTCATCCGCCTCGTCGAGGACGCGTGTCAACGACCGGAACGGCCGACGCTCGAGCATTGCCTGCACCCAGGCGTGGGATCCGCAGCAGTTCTCGAGCAGCGGCGCCGCGTCGTAGTCCGGCAGCGCATCGAAGCTGGTGACCCCGTGCGACGTCACGCCGGGGTCCGTCACTCGCGCTCCGGCATCCCGTAGACGCGCATCCGCGCAATGCCGCCGTCGGGATAGATGTTCAGCCTGACGTGCGTCGCGGGCCCCTGTGCCGCGAGATCGGTGAATCGGTGCCGAGTGTGCGGCAGGAGCGGCGTCTCGCGGAGCAGCTGGTGCCACGCCCCCACTCGGCTCGCGAGTGCCTGGATGTCCACGTTGGAAACCGACCGCGCGTCACACGCTTCCACCATGCACCGGCCCGGGGCGTTGCCCTTGTAGTGATCGGTGTCGATCTCGATGCGGTGCAGCGTAGCGCGCGTACCGAGCTTCACGATCGACCAGTCGTGCCCCGGTCCGCGCCGGCGACGCGTCTCCCAGCCATCACCCATGTGCGTCGATCGCCCGGGCATGATGAGATTGTGCCGGTTTCCGAAGAACATGTCGCTGACGAGAAGCGCCTGACCGCCGTTCTCCGCCGCCGCGAGGTCGATCTCCGATCCCGGATGGTGACGAGACGGGTCGAAGTAGCCTTCGCCATGAACGCGAAGGCGCGCGACACCTCCGTCCGGGAAGATGTTGAGGCGAAGATGGGTGAACGGCGTCGCGGCCTGCACGGCAAACGGGTTTCGCGCGTCGCCCTGGAGCGGTGACCGCGGCAGGATCTCCGTCCAGAGGGCGGAGTCCGCGATCGTTTCCGCATCGGTCGGGCCGTCCAGCGTGGTCGCATCGATCGAGCACGACTCGGGGTAGTTGCCACGAAAGAAGCTCGTGTCGACGACGACGCCGCGGATGATGCCAGGGATGCCGAGCCTAACGATGCACCAGTCATGGCCCGGTGTCCGGCGGCGCCGCGTCTCCCACCCGTCCATCCACTTCCCGCGCTCCGTGTACACACCCTCGCGCCACTCCGCCGGCGCCGCTCTGAGCAGCGCCTCCTTTGGTGCGAAGAATTCATCGTTCGCGAGCAGCACCGACGCACCCGCCCGTTCGGCCGCGAGATCGATCAGGTCCGTGAAGTGTGGCGATTGGTCGGTCATGGATGTGATGGACGCAGCAGCTCTCCCGCTGGAATATGCGCAGGCCCGGTGCGCCGATCGTAGGCCAGTACCCCGCGGACGTAGGTCGCTTCCACCGTGCCACGGAGCGATGCACCAAGGTACGGGGTCGTGGGGTGTCTGTGCAGGAGCATGTCCGCGCGGACATCGAAGACACCATCCGGGTCGAAGAGGACGAGATCGGCATCGTAGCCCGCCGCGATCGCTCCCTTCCTCGTCTCGAGACCAGCCAGCGCAGCCGGCGCGGCGCTCATCCACTCCACGAGCCGCTCGATCGGCAGCCCACGATCGCGCATGGCCGTCCAGACGACCGCGCTTCCGAGCTGAAGCGAGGCAATTCCTCCCCACGCCACGAAGAAGTCACCGACGTCGCGGTACTTGAGGATGGGCGGACACGGCGAGTGGTCGGAGACGATCATCTGCAGCTCGCCTGACGAGAGGGCCGACCAGAGGCCATCGCGATCATCGCGGTGCCGAATCGGTGGCGCGCACTTGCACTCGGTGGCGCCATCGGGAATTCCCTCGGCGTCGAACCACAGGTAGTGCGGGCACGTCTCCGCCGTGATGCGCACGCCGCGCGTGCGCGCCGACGTCACCATGCGAGCTGTCCGCGCGCTCGACACGTGCACGATGTGCACGTGCGCACCGGTGACCTCGGCCAGCTCGATCACGAGCGCCACCGCCTCGTGCTCCGCCGCGGCAGGACGGGATGCCAGGTACGTCGCGTACTTCACGGGGTCACCAGCCGTCGCCTCGAGCGTTGCTGCCTCGATGACCTCGGGCAACTCGGCGTGCACCATGAGCGGAAGCCCGAGGCGGGCGAGCGCTGGCATCGCCTCGCGGAGATCGCGCTCGGTCACGTGCGGGAAGTCGGGCACGCCCGACGGAACGAGAAAGCACTTGAACGCGCGGACACCGGATCGTGCGAGATCGCCTAACGCGGTCACGTTGCCGGGAACGACACCGCCAATGAACCCGACGTCGATCCAGCTTCGCCCCGCCGCGGCCGTGGCCTTGGCAGCCAGCGCGGAGGCGCTGGTCGTGGCGGGAACCGAGTTCAGCGGCATGTCGAACAGCGTCGTCACCCCGCCGGCGGCCGCCGCGCGCGTGGCGGTCTCGAAACCCTCCCAGTCCGTTCGACCCGGCTCGTTCACGTGGACATGTGTGTCGACGAGCCCGGGCATGACGATGAGGTCGCCCGCGTCGACGACATTCGCACTGCGCGGCGTCGCGTCGAGCTCGCCTACGTGCGCGATGCGGCCACCTTCGATCTGGATCGCAGCCGGCGCCAGTCCTCGAGGCGTGATGACGCGCGAGCTTCGGATGACCGCCGGGGCGGGATGCGAATGGACGATGGTCGCCTCGACTCCTAACGATTATCGCCGAGTATACCGGACACTCGATGGGCTGGACAAGGGAACGCTGTCGTTGCAGCATCGGCAGCAGCAGCCGCAGGAGCAGTCATGCCATGAGCCGGATCCCTTCTCTCGTCGTGGTCGGAGCGTCGTTGGTGTTCGTCGCGTGCACCGACCCCGTTGCCCCCCGCACAGTCCCGCGCGGCTCTCCGAGCGCCACCGCGTCTCTTTCGATACCGGAGTTGTTCGCGCGGTTCGTCGCCCTCGGGACGAGCAACAGCATGGGGGTGCAGTCCGCAGGTATCTTCGCCGCCGGGCAACAGGCGGCCTGGCCGGCCGAGGTCGCGCGACGTGCGGGCGTGCCATTCTCACTGCCGCTCGTGCAGGATCCCGGGTGTGGACCGCCGCTCCTGCCCCCGCTCGCCTCCGATCTGGCTCTGGTTGGCGCGTTCGGCAACAATCTCGTGACGGCGGTGATGAACACGTGCTCGCCGCTCCGGGCGGGCGTCACGCTGCCTGCGAACAGCGTCGCCATATCGGGCGCCGACGTTCACGACGCGCTCACGGCCACGGTGGAGAGCAAGATGGCGCTGAGCACGCGCGTCGGGACGCTCTACAGTCGAGTGCTCCCGCCGGGCAAGACGCAGGTGACCGCCATGCTCGACCAGAATCCAACGTTCGTCTCCGTCGAGCTCACGGCGAACGAGGTGCTGCCTGCGAGCACCGGTCGCGTCGAGGCGATGACGCCGTATGACAACTGGGCGAGCGACTACGATCAGGTGCTCGCGGCCGTAAAGTCGACGGGCGCACGCGCGGTGCTCGTCGGGTTGCCGACCAACGCAGCGCAGTTTCCGAGCATCAGGTCATCGAGGGAGCTCTTCAACCAGTGGCCCGCGCTGCTCGGCCTCGGGATCACCGTGAGCCTGAGCTGCTACTTCAGCACGAACCAACTGTTCGTGCCCGGTTATCTGCTCACGCTGCTCTCCAAGGCGCCGACGAAAGCGACCTGCGCCAACGTGCCCGGCGCTGTGGATTATGTGCTGACCGCCAATGACATCAGCGCGATCAACGCGCGGATCGCGCAGATGAACGCCCACGTGCAGGCGATGGCCGCGGCGAATGGCTGGGCGTATTTCAATCTCGACCCTGTGTACGGCTTGCCCAAGCCGTCGTTCAGGGTGACGGATCTGCTGCTCTCGAACCAGCCGTTCGGCCCTTACATGAGTCTCGATGGGGTGCACCCGAGCGCAGCCGGCCAGAGCCTGCTCGCCTCGGCGGCGGTCAAGGTAATCAACGCGACGTACGGCTTGGCTATTCCGTAGCCGAGGAGGTGCACCACGGTTGCGTGCCACCGTGCCCATGACGAGAATAGAAAGGCTTAGACAGGCCGAGCAGCGCTCACTTTCGGGTTGGGAGGCGCCGATGGCTGCGAGTCGCGTATCTCGCCGCGGGTTCGTTGGAGGAGTCGCCACAACGTTAGGCGCCATCGGACTGGCACCGCGCCGCGAGCTCTGGGCGCGCAGCCGCGGGGTGGTGGGAGCCATTCCTCTACCGCTGACCGGCCCGGAAGAGGAGTACGACGGCTTCGCCAAGCTCGCGAACAACGAGAACCCGTACGGTCCGCCCGAGTCGGTCATGAAGGCCATGACGCACGCGATGAAGTACGCGAACCGTTACGGCTATCCGGATGGCGGCATCATCGACGAGATCGCGAAACACCACAGCGTGAAGCCCGAGAACGTGCTGCTGGCCGCGGGCTCCGGAGAAATTCTCGACGTCTGCGGTACGACCTTCCTGCAGAATGACCGCGTGCTCCTCGGGGCTGATCCCTCCTACAACATCTTCTACGCCCACGCGACCTCGCTCAAGGCGGACATCATCAAGGTCCCCCTGCTGCCCGACTTCCGGCAGGACATCCCCACGACCGTTCTCGCGACGCGGAGGAACGCGCGCGACATCGGCCTCATCTACCTGTGCAACCCGAACAACCCGACCGGGCGGCTCGTGACGAAGGACGAGGTACGTCAGCTACTCGACGGGATTCCCGAGGACATCCCCGTCCTCATCGACGAGGCCTATCACCACTTCGTGGATGATCCGTCGTACGCGACGTCGGTTCCTTACGTGCTCGAGGGACGTCAGGTCATCGTCGCTCGGACGTTCTCCAAGATCGCGGCGCTGGCCGGCATGCGGCTCGGCTACGCGGTCGCGCCGAAGTCGCTCGTGCAGCGGATGCGACCGTACAGCGTGGGGAGCATCAGCGCGGTCGTGAAGTATGGCGGCGTCGCGGCGTTACGCGACACGGAGTCGCAGGCGTGGGTCAAGAAGGTGACGATCGAGCTTCGCCAGAAGACGATGAGGGACCTCGCCGCGTTAGGCTACGAGACCATCCCGTCGGACACGAACTTCTTCATGGTGAACCTCAAGCGGCCGGTGGTACCGGTGATCGACGAGTTCAAGAAGAAGGGGGTGCTGGTGGGTCGCCCGTTCCCGCCTCTCAACGAACATCTCCGCGTGTCCATCGGCACCGCAGAGGAAATGAGCCGCTTCATGGTCGCGTTCCGGGACATCATGGCACAGAGAACCGCTGTAAAGAGCGGGTAGAACGCACAGGTTACAGGTTATTGGAGATGGTTATTGGTTATTTGAACCCTCGGGATGCCTCATCTCGCGCGAGGGCTTCCCGAGGGTTCGATAACCCGTAACCAATTCCAGTAACCAACTACCTGTGGCAGTTGCGCCGTTAGTGTTTCCGAACGCCGGCGACAACGAGCACGGTGACGTTGTCGGTGCCCCCGGCGGCCAGCGCATCGTCCACGAGCGCCCGAACTACCTGCTCGGCCGACGTCCTCGTGCGCATGCGTTCGGCGATCCGCTCGTCGGAGACGTGCTTCGTGAGGCCGTCGGTACAGACCAGCAAGGCATCGCCTCGCTGGAGGCCGACACGGGTCACATCCGGTGACGCCTCCGACGCGCCCATTGCGCTCGTGAGCACGTGCGCGAGCGGGCTTTGCGCGGCGGCGGCCTTCGGCATGGCGCCCATGTCGACGAGGTCCTGCGCCATCGTCTGGTCGCGCGTGAGCTGCTGGAGCTCGCCCTTCCGGAAGAGATACAGTCGACTGTCACCGACGTGAAGGATGTACAGCGACGGCCATACTGCGACGAACAGCGTGAGCGTGGTCGCGGCAGTCGGCTCGCCGGTCGATTCTGCCCGCTCGATGACGCTTCGGTGGCACGTCGCCGCCGCGTCCTGCAGCGCCGAAAAGAACGAGTGCTCGTCGTTCTCGTCGGCGGAGTAGAACGCGTTCATCGTCTCCTTCACGTATTCGGCGATCGACTCGATGGCCGTGCGGCTCGCCGTCTCACCGCCGTAGTGCGCCCCGACGCCGTCCGCCACCATGCCGAACGACGCGATGCGCTGGCTCGGGAGCTCGAACAGCTCGGGGTTCGGGAGACTCGTGGCGCGAACGCGCGCCGTCTTGTGCAGCGTCGAGACCAGGTAGTGGTCCTGGTTGCCCTGCCGCACGAGCCCGGGATGCGTTAGGCCGAAGAAGTCGAGCTCCTCGTCGCGCGGCTTGGGTGACGAGGCGGTCGGCGTGGCTGGTCCACCGGTGGACATCGCAGTCGGATGCGACACACCGCCAAGGTAGCACGGCGAGTCGGGAATCGGGAATAGGGAACTGGTGACCTCTGGACGCCAGAGAAGGGCGTATTAGGATCGTACCCGAACAATCGAACACTCGAGGCTCCCATGCCCAACTCGTTGCGTCGCGCACGGATCGCCGCCCTCCACGCCGCCATGGTGTGCGCGACGGCTTCGGCGGTGTCCGCCCAGAACTTCGACACCGTCCAGGTCACGAGCACCAAGGTCGCCGGCAACATCCACATGCTCGTGGGTTCCGGTGGCAACATCGGGCTCATGGCGGGCGACGACGCAGCCTTCGTCGTCGACGACCAGTTCGCGCCGCTCACCCCGAAGATTCTCGCCGCGATCAAGGCCATCACCCCCCAGCCCGTGCGGTTCGTGATGAACACGCACTGGCACTTTGATCACACGGGCGGCAACGAGAACATGGGGCAGGCCGGTGCGCTGATCTTCGCGCAGGAGAACGTGCGCAAGCGCATGTCGACCGACCAGTTCATCGAGGCGTTCAAGATGAAGCAGCCGGCTGCACCCCGCGGGGCGCTGCCGGTGGTGACGTTCACCGACACGGTGACGTTCCACCTGAACGGCGACTCGATCGTGGTCTTCCACGTGGCGCCGGCGCACACCGACGGCGACGCGATGGTGATGTTCACGAAGGCGAACGTCGTGCACACCGGCGACGTGTTCGTGAGCGCGGGGTTCCCGTTCGTGGATCGCTCGAGTGGTGGCACGATCAACGGCATCATCTCGGCGACCGAACGTCTGGTCGCGGTGACGAACGCGGACACGAAGATCATTCCTGGCCACGGCCCGCTCAGCGATCGCGCGCGAGTCAAGGCATATCACGACATGCTGGTCGTCATGCGCGATCGCATGAAGAAGGAGATCGCGGCCAAGCACACGGTGGATCAGGTGCTCGCGTCGAAGATCACGGCGGAGTACGACAAGGACTGGCCTAACGGGAGAGAGCGGTTTCTCCGGATTCTCTTTCAGGAACTCACCGCTCGTTGAAGGGATGGGGGATGAGGGGCGCCGTTAACCCTCATCCCCCATCCCCCATCCCCCATCCCCCATCCCTCATCCCCCATCCCTGTAGCTACGACACCGTCGGCTTCGCGAGCGTGACTTCGGGCAAACCGAGTCTCTTGAGCTCCGCATTGAGCCTCGTCAGATCGTCCGCCAGCACCTTCGAGAGCCGATCCGTCTCTACCTTCAACTCACCCGACAGGTCGTTGAAGATCGGGCGCGCCGCGCCGATCGGCTTCCCGTCGCCCGTGGTCACCGTCTGGAGCAGGGTGCCGAGCCGGTTGTTGATCTTGATCGGGAAGTTGAGCGGATCCTGACCGCTCTGGTTCCGTACCTGGTAGATCGCCTCCTCCACATCGCTCACGTGTTTCGAGAACGCGTCGGCCGCGGTCTTGAGCGCCGGGTCCTGCGACTTCGTTAGGCGATCGGCGGTCTGCTTCTTCAGGTCGCGGATGTTGATCACGGCCTGGTTCGCCTCGCTGAGCTTGTCGCGGATCTGAATTCCCAGGTCGAACTGCTCCTTGAGGTCGGCCAGCGTGACGTCCGTGATCAGCGGATTCCGCTTGACCGTGACGGGCTGCGTCAGGGTTTTACCATCCACGACCAGGCGAACGCGGTACGTCCCCGGCAGCACGAGCGGTCCATTCGTCGTCGCACCCCAGAGGATCATCCCGGGGAATCGCGTGGCCGGTGCGACGCGGAGATCCCACGTCATCGCGTTGAGCCCCGTGACCATCGGTGCCGTCGGCAGCCGGTTCCGCGGATTGTCGTCGTCATCGTCGCTGGGAGCCGGCTCTTGCTGGCCGCGCTTGGTCGAGTCGGGCGGTGGTGCACCCTTGTAGGTGCGAATGACCTTCCCCGTCGCATCGAGAATGTCCAGGGTCAGCGACCTCGGCGTCTGCTTGAGCCAGTAGCGAATCGCCACGGTGGTCCCCGGCCGAATCGCGCTCGCGGGCGCGAACAGGTATGGCTCGCTCGCCGACGCGATCGCCGGCGTGTATTGCCGGATCGCCTCGATGTTGTCGAGCACGTAGAAGCTCCGCCCGTGCGTCGCGATCGCGATCGAGTTCCCGTCGACCATGACGTCCGAGACCGGCATGTCGCTCAGGTTGAGCGAGAAGTTCTGCCAGCTGTCGCCGTCGTCGTACGAGATGTACATCCCGTGCTGCGCGCCCGCGTACAGCAGGCCCTTGCGCGTGGGATCCTCGCGCACGGCGTGAACGTAGTCGTTCGGCCGGATCCCGTTGACCACCTTCGTCCACGTCTTCCCGAAGTCGTGGGTGCGAAACACATACGGCGCGACATCGTTGAGGAGGGGTCGCTTCACCGCGACGTAGGCAGTGCCGTCGTCGAATGACGACGCGTCGATCTGACTCACGCGCCCGAACTCCGGCATGTCCTTCGGCGTGACGTTCGTCCACGTCTGGCCGCCGTTCCGCGTCACGTGGATGAGGCCATCATCCGAGCCGGCCCAGATGACATTGATGTTCTTCTTCCCGGGGCCTAACGCGAACACGGTCGCGTAGATCTCGGGGCTGTTCATGTCGTGCGTGATCGGGCCGCCCGACGGGCCCATCGTTTTCGGGTCGTGCCGGGTGAGATCGCCCGAGATCCTGGTCCAGGTCTGCCCACCGTTCGTCGTCTTCCACACGTGCTGCGACGACGTGTACAGCACCGTCGGGTTTACGGGCGAGAAGATGACGGGGTACGTCCACTGCCAGCGCTCCTTCACGTCACTCGACGGCTCGCCCTGGAACATGCGCGGGTATGGGTTCACCTCGCGCAGCTGGCCGGTTCGCCGGTTGAACCGCGTGAGGAACCCGCCGTTGTTGGTGCCGCCGAAGAACACATCGACGTCCTTCGGGTCGGCCGCGATGTAGCCCGGCTCGCCACCGCCAACGTCATAGAGTGGGTTGCCGCCTCCGCCGCCGAAGCCCCTCGGAGGAGCACTCGACACGCACGCGGTGCTGTTGTCCTGCTGCGAGCCGCAGACGTGAAACGGAACGTGCTTCGTGGTGATGACGTGATAGAACTGCGCGGTCGGAAAATCCTGCTCGCTCCATGCCTGGCCGCCACTGACCGAGATCGCACCGCCGCCGTCGTTGCCGTTCACGAGATGCGTCGGGTCGTCGGGATCGATCCAGAGATCGTGGTGGTCACCGTGCGTGCCTCGGCCCACGCTCGTGAGGGTCTTGCCGCCGTCGGTCGACTTGAACAGCGACGTGTTCAGGGCGTACACCACATCCTTGTTCTTCGGATCGGCGAAGACGTGCGTGTAGTAGAAGGCGCGCTGGCGGATGCTGCGGTTCGGATTGATGAGCTTCCAGCTCGCGCCCGCGTCGTCGGAGCTGAAGAGGCCACCGTTCTCGTTCTCGACGAGCGCGTACACGCGGTTGGGGTCCGCGCCGGACACGCTGACGCCAATGCGTCCCACCACGCCGCTGGGCATCCCAGGGTTGCGCGTGATCTCCTGCCACGTCTCGCCGCCGTCGGTCGACTTGAACAGCCCCGACCCCGGCCCGCCTGACGACATCTGGTACTCGACGCGGTACGCTTCCCAGAGTGCCGCGTACAGTACATTCGGGTTCGTGCGGTCCACCGAGATGTCGATCGCGCCGGTCTTGTCGTCGCGGTAGAGGACCTTGCGCCACGTCTTGCCGCCATCGGTCGTCTTGAAGACACCACGTTCCGCGTTAGGCGCGCCGTGCTGGCCGAACACGGCGACCCATACGATGTCGGGATTCGTGGGATGAACGCGGATCTTCGAGATGTTCTGCTTCCCGCCGCCGTCGAATCCCACGTGCGTCCACGTCTTCCCGGCGTCCGTCGATTTGTAGACGCCGTCTCCCGCCATGATATTGCCGCGGATGCATGATTCGCCCATGCCGATGTACACGATGTCGGGATTCGACTCGGACACGGCAACGGCACCGACGGACGCGCTCTTCACCTGGCCGTCGGTGACGGGAGCCCATGTCATGCCGCCATCGGTGGTCTTCCAGAGCCCGCCGCCAACGGCGCCGAAGTACGCCTCACGGGGCCGGCCCTTCACGCCGCTCACGGCGATCGACCGGCCGCCGCGGTCGGGACCGATGCTCCGCCACTTGTAGCTCTTGAGGAGAGCGGAGTCGAGCGGCGCGGCTGGCGGGCGCGGTGCGCCGGTTGAGGTGGAGGCTCGTGTGGAATCGGTTGCGCGCGGGACGGCCGTCGTGGCCACCACGAGCGCGGACGCAGCGATCGCAACGCGTGTATGCGACTGGAGCATTCGGGGTTCCTCCTTGGGTCGCCGTGATGGTAGCGCGTAAGACTGAAGGAGGGTAGAAGCGTCCCCGTTTAGCTGATGCCTGAACACCGATGACCAATGACCCACGACTCGAAACGGGCCACGCGTCACGAGATGTCATGGCCAGTCACGAGTGGCCCGTCGTCGGTCGTTCGTTATCAGGTTTGAGTTACCGACAATCCTCAGTACCTCACGTCGAATTGGCCCGAGCTAACCCGGCGTTCTGCCGGCGATGCGCCATCGTGCTCCGCCAGCGTGAACTCGAAGGTCCCCGCGATGTGGCCGGCTGCGACTGTCGTTAACGTGATGCTACCGGCCCCGCCCTGCGTCCGACTCGCCAGCCACGATCCCGACCCGACGACGAGGCCGGCGAAGACGGGAGTAGTCGAGCCGACGATCTGTGTTCCCGGCCCCTGGTCAACCGGTATCGCGATGACGAGCGTTTGCGTGGCGTTCGAACCGTGAACGATGATCGATGACGGCACGGCGCGCTCCGTCGAAATCGAAACCGCGGTCCACGCCGCGCCGTCGATCACCGCAGACATGGACCCGTTGTTGATTGGTGCAGCCGGACCGGTCGCGTCGTGGTCACAAGCGCAAAGTGTGACGAGTGCCATACCAGCGAGCGTCGATGACAGATTTCGCATGCGGACTCCTTCGTTGTCAGTCACGCGCCTAACCGAGCGATCACGCCTGCCGTCACATGGGTAGCAAGCGCCTTATTCCCGTTTTTCTTCTGTCACATTCGCTCGTGGCGTGGCCTGCCACGTCAGCGCGCGCGCAATCGAGCACCCCCCAGGCGACATCGGCTTCACTACCCGAATCCCGAGCAGTACGCGCGGCCGGCCGCATCCATCTCGACGGCAAGCTCGATGAGCCGGCATGGGCCTCGGCGCCCGTGACAGATGCTTTCACGCAAGTCGATCCCCTCGAGGGTCAGCCGGCCTCGCAGAAGACCGAAGTCCGAGTCGTCTACGACGACGACGCCCTCTACGTCGGCGTGCGACTCCACGACTCCGGCCGCATCACCGCCAGACTCGGACGACGCGACATGCCCCTTGGCGACTCGGACTGGTTCGGCGTGATGATCGACAGCTACCACGATCATCGAACGGCGTTCGGGTTCGACGTCAACCCCGCCGGCGTTCGCCGCGATGAGGTCAAGACCATCGACCAGGACGACAACTCGTGGGATCCGGTCTGGGAAGTCGCCACCTCGCGCGACTCCGCGGGCTGGGTCGCCGAGTATCGCATTCCGTTCAGCCAGCTGCGATTCGGCTCCGCGACGGATCACACCTGGGGCATCCTGTTCGAGCGCGTCATCGGCCGCAACCACGAGTACGCCGTCTCGACGTTCGTGCCGAAGAAGGAGCGCGGTGGCGTGCCTCGGTACGGACATCTGTCGGGGCTGCACAACGTGCAGCCGGGCAAGCGGGTGGAGGTGTTGCCGTACACGGTGAGTCGCGCGGAGTACATCGATCGTGGGCTCAATCCCTACAAGACCGGGTCGGAGTACAGTGCAACCGCGGGGCTCGACCTCCTCGTCCGCGCGAGCTCGAACCTAACGATGAACGCGACGATCAACCCCGACTTCGGGCAGGTCGAAGTCGACCCGGCCGTCGTGAACCTCGGCGTGTACGAGACGTTCTTTCAGGAGAAGCGCCCGTTCTTCGTGGAAGGCAGCGAGATCTTCGCGTTCGGCGCGGAGGGAACGAGCGGTGGGCAGCTGTTCTACAGCCGCCGGATTGGCCGAGAGCCGAGCCTCGCTCCGCCCACACTGGAATCGGACGTCCCCGACGCGACGACGATCCTCGGCGCGGCGAAGCTCTCGGGCAAGGCAGCCGGCTGGTCGCTCGGGGCGCTCGAGGCGGTCACCGACAACGAGACCGCGCGGTTTCGCACCGCGGACGGTGTCGACAACGAGATGACCGTCGAACCGCTGTCGAACTACCTCGTCGGACGCGCGCGACGCGAGATGCACGACGGGCGCACGTTCGTCGGCGGGATCGTGAGTGCCGTCAACCGCCGACTGGACACCGACGCGCTCGCGTCCACGCTTCGCAACTCGGCGTACGCGGCCGGCGTGGATTTTCGGCACGAGATCGGCGATCGAACCTGGGTGGTTCAGGGCGATGCAGAAGGCAGCCGCATTGCCGGCACGTCGAGCGCCATGGTGCTCGTGCAGGAGCAGCCTAACCACTACCTGCAACGGCCGGACGCGGATCATCTGGGCGTGGACTCCACTGCCACGTCGCTCACGGGATACTCCGTCAACATGTCAATCGCCAAGCAGCAGGGCGAGCACTGGCGCGGGTCGATCGCTGGGGCGCTCACTAGCCCCCGGTACGAGGTCAACGACTTGGGCTTTTCCTATCGCACGGACCGTCAAGACGCGCAGCTCGATGTTCGGTATGTCGAAAACCGTCCAGGCAAGACGTGGCGCAATTGGGGAATCACTGCGTCGGGGCGCTCCGAGCACAACTACGCGTTCGATCCGATTCTCACCACGGCGACGCTGAGTGCTGAGGCACAAACCCTGGGCTACTGGACCATTTTCGTGAACGCCCAGCAGTTCTTCACCGCCTATGACGACCGCCTGACGCGTGGCGGTCCGATGGCCATCAGGCCCGCGAACCTTGGTGGGAACCTGATGATGGAGTCCGACGCGCGGAAGCCGGTTACGGTGGGCCTCGGGCTCGGCGCCACAAAAGGCGACTACGATCAGTGGAGCTGGACCGCGGGCGTCGCGCTGGGCGTGAAAGCGTCCAGCCGCTGGAACCTCACACTGTCGCCGTCCGTCACGCGGCAACGCGTCGCGGCGCAGTACGTCGCGACGGTGGACGACCCGTCGTACACGCCGACGTTCGGCCACCTCTACGTTTTCGCGCCGCTCGATCAGACCGAAGTCGGCGTGGAAACGCGGTTCAACCTGACCTTCACTCCGCGGCTCACGCTCGAGACGTACGTGCAGCCGCTCATCTCGAGCGCAGACTACGGCGCGACCAAGCAGCTCGTGGCACCGAAGACGTTCGACTTCGTGCCGTACACGGGAGAGGCGCCCGACCTGGACTTCAATCTTCGTTCGTTGCGTGGGAACGCCGTGCTGCGCTGGGAGTGGCGCCAGGGCTCGACGCTCTACGTGGCGTGGCAGCAGCAGCGCGCCGACCTGGCGCCGTACGGCGACTTCGCGTTAGGCCGAGACCGCCGCGCGCTCTTCAGCACCCGGCCGAACAACATCTTCGTCGTGAAGGTCAACTACTGGTTGAATCCGTAGGGCTAATTGGGGTCAGAGTCGAATTTCATCGTTTCCGTGCGGCCGCA
>DASUGD010000114.1:0-25533 GCA_036274195.1 Gemmatimonadaceae bacterium
GTGCGGCGCGCGAGCAGCGACGCCGGCGGGCGGTGCGGCGCGTGGCCCTTCGTCGCGTACGGGACGTCCTGCGGCGCGCCGCCCGACGGCCAGTCCGTTTCCTTGCCGGGCGAGTCGGGACGCGGGTGCGAGTTGACGAAGGCCGCGACGTCGAACGCCTCCTGCGGCGTGAGCGACCCCGGCTTCGACTGCGGCATGTTGTGCCAGATGAAGCTCGCCGCCCGCTCCTCGCGGGCCATCGACGCGCCGATCGAGAACGACCGGGGCCCCCAGAGCGCGGGGAACGCGGCGGTGCCCTGGCCGTCCGCCTGGTGGCAGGCGACGCACTCGCGTTCGAAGATGGCCCCGCCACGCGCGATGTCGCCGACGAGCGTGTCCTTCATGCTGACCAAGCCGCTGGCCCCGGCGAGGTTTCGTCCCACCGGCACGTCGTGCGAGATGAAGGCGAGGTAGGCGAGGATGTCGTTCATCTGCCGGCTTTCGGGCGGCAGCACGTTGCCGGCGAGCGAGCGGGTGAAGCAGTAGTTCACGCGGTCGGCGAGGCCGATCACGGCGCCCGAGCGGGGCATGTACTTCGGGTAGCGTGCGTGCGCGCCGGTGAGCGGCGCGGCGCTCGCCTTGGTGCCGTCGTTCTGATGACAGCTCGTGCAGCGGAGGCTCGACGTCGCGTAGGCGGGCAGGCTCTCCGGGGTGAAGCGGAGGAGGTAGAGGCCGCGGCGGATGGCGGCGCCGAGGGAGTCGTGGGGGATGTCGGCCTCGGTGGGGGGCCGCCAGCTGGCCTCGACGAACGTCACCGCCTTCGCGGCGGTGTCACGCGCAGTCGCGGGTGGTGCCGCCTTGTTGGCTCCCTGGCAGGCGGCCGCCAGCGCGGCCGCCAGCGCGGCCCGTGCTCGCCACTGGGCCGCGCCGATCGGCGCACGGCCACTGGAATGATTTCGCATATGCATATAATCCAATACAGGAATATAACGCAGGCGGTGCGATGCGCTGTCGGGCAACGTCCGACAGCGGGTTCCCGGTCAGCGCGCTCGTGCCACGATGGTCAGTCCCGAGGTCAGAAACGACATTGTCAGGGTGAGCGCCACCCCTGTGCGGCTTGGCCGCAGGGTGACGTAGGTCGGGATCGTTAGGCGCTGCCACCGTTTCACGCCCATGTCGCGGCGATCCGGGCACCCAGGGTGTCGAGCCGGCGTCGAGCGACTGCCGTCCTGTAGGAAATCTCCGGACGACGCGTCGGCACATTCCCGGTGGATCGTGCGCGGAGCCGGCCTATCATGGGAGACAGATCGCGCATTCCCCTTGCTGGAGGTAACCGTGCTGCTACGCGACGCTTCCCGCCGGAGCTCCGATGAACACGCGAGCCACGGCGGCCCATCGATCCCGGCACGCCAGAGCGCTGCCTCGCTCGCGGTCGAGGACGCGCGCAGGAAGTTCGAGACGTTGAGCGAGCGCGAGCACTCGGTGCTACAACGTGTCGCCGAAGGATACAGCGTCGTCGAGATCGCTCGACTCCTCGGTACCACGCCAAAGAACGTAAAGACCTATAAGACGCGCCTCGCACGAAAGCTCGGTCTCACACACCGCACCGACTACCTGCGGCTCGCGCTGCAGCTCGGACTCATTGGCAACGCCAGCAGTCAGCAAGGGGCGACAACGACCGGTTCGCGCTCATGACGGTTCATGTGTGGGGAAAGGGAGCAGAACAGCGGTCCGCCCCTCGCCTGACGATCCCGGACGCGCTGACGCTTGCTCGCCTCGTGAGCGTCCCGATGTTGTGGATCGTCGCGTTGGTGTGGGGTCCGTTCTGGCTTGGAATCGGGCTCGCCGCGGCGGCGTTCACGGACGTGCTGGACGGGCAAATCGCCCGCCGCTCGCATCGGACCACTGCGCGTGGCAGCCAGCTCGATTCCATCGCCGATCACGTCCTGACCGCTTCGACCGTGCTCTGGCTCGTCTGGCTGCGCCCGGACTTCATTGCCGAGCGACTTCCGTGGCTGGCTACGTGGGCGACCCTCGGCGTCTCGGCGCTCGTTGTCAGCTGGGTGAGGTTCCGAAGGATCGGGGATCTCCACCTGTATTCCGCCAAGATCGCGGGGCTGATGGGTTACCTCTTCGCGATCTGGCTCCTCGTGTTCGGAACGTACGCGACAACGCTGTTCTACGTCCTCATGGCGACGCTCTTCGTGGGGACTGGCGAGTCCCTCTTGCTGGTCGCGACACGACAGACTGTCGACGCGCACGTTGGATCGATCTTCAAGGCTGTTTCATCGTCAGCCAGATCAGAAGGGTCGGCGATTCGTGGCGCAACGCGTCGATCGGGTTGAGCAGCGACGCCTTCCGCGCCGGTAGAAGCCGAAGAACACGCCGACCGCCATCCGGATCCGCCCGCGTGTCGGCTCACCCGTTGCCTCTCGCAGTTCGACGTTAATCCGAGCCTCCTCGCGTCACTCGGTCGCGACGTGGTAGTGCCGGGCGCATTCGAACTCCCGCCCTCGCACCACACGTCGTCCCTCGAGCGGGCCGCTCGTTGCCGTCACGATGGTGCGCTGCCCTTCGACACCCTGTTGCTCGAAGTAGATCACGACCCAGTCGTGCGTCGCGCCACGGTCGTGCGCCCGTGCGGTGTTGGAAAACAGGGCTGTGTAGTGCGTCCCGTCGCGCGTCGTGTGCAGGATCGGCAGCCACTTCGCGTGGGTGGGGTTGAACCGGCGCGGCGCGATCCGCGGCAGCGTTCCGGCGTCGCTTCCCTCACGGTACTCGCAATCGATTTCCAGCAGCTCGGCCACGGAAGGCTCGGCCGGTCGCGCGGTGGACGGATGCTCCGCCTGTGCGGACGCCAGCTGGGCGATCGTGTTGGTCCCGCCGCGGAGCCGCTCGAGCATCGGGAAGCGCCCCGTGGTGACGATCTGATCGATCACGCGCGCCAGGGTCTGACCGATTCCGGGTAGCCGATCGAGGCCAGCGAGCCCCTCCGCGTCGAGGATATCGTCCACGCCGCGCTCGAGCGAACGAACGGTGTTCGCCGCGTTGCGGTAGGCCTGGACCCGGAACGCGTTGGCCGGCTGGTCCTCGAGCAGCTGCGCGGTCTCGTCGAGCACGTTGGCCACGTGGACGTTCAACGGGTCGTCAGGCTGCCGCGCTGTGATGGCGGAGGTCATGTCGGCTTCCCGGATTGGCGTTAGGCACCCATGTACACCTGTCGTCACGTGTTGACGCTCGCGCCAATGAGCCGGCCGACGACATACGTCAGCCCGGCGGCACCAAGCCCGAAGCCGAGCTGGCGCAGGCCGGACCTGACGACAGATCGGCCCGTGAGGAGCGTGATGGCCGCGCCGATGGCGAACAGCGCGACCATGCTCGACGCGATGCTCACCAGCACCGCCGTGCGTCCGCCGAGCACCGCGAAGGGAAAGACGGGAATCACCGCCCCGACGGCGAAGAGCAGAAACGACGTGGCCGCGGCGACCCACGCCGACCCGCCCAACTCCTCGGGATCGATCGCCAACTCTTCCCGGGCGAGCGTCTCGAGCGCCGTCGCCGGCGTTGCGACGACGAGGTCCGCCAGGCGGCGTGCCTCATCGGCGGCGACGCCCTTCGTCTGGTAGATGAGCGCGAGCTCCTCCGCCTCCTCCGCCGGCGCGGTGGCGAGTTCCTCGCGCTCGATTTCCAGCTGGCGCTGGTAGAGCTCCCGCGAGCTCTGCACCGAGAGCCACTCGCCTAACGCCATCGACCCGGCGCCCGCGATGAGGCCGGCCAGTCCCGTGATGAGTATTCCGCCCGTCGACAGGGATGCCCCGGCCACGCCCATGACGAGACTCAGGTTGGAGACCAGTCCATCGTTCGCGCCAAGCACGGCGGCGCGGAGCGCGTTCCCACCGACGGTGCGATGCCGCCCCTCGAGCGTCGCGAGCTCGCGTCCCTGCATGCCGTTCGGCGTGGCGTCGCGGATGGCGGCGAGAACCCGGCGATGCGACTGTTCTTGCGCGGGAAGCTCGGTCGACGCGCTCTCGGGCTGGTCGCCGTAGGCGCGGGAGTCCGCGGACTCCGCGCCGATGAGGGTTGGCAGCACGAAGCCGGGGCCAAACCGACGGACGAGCCACCGCATGGTACGCGCACGCCAGCTCGGCGCGTCGGCCGGCGTAACTCCCTCGCTTTGGAGCCGGTCAGCCCAGAACTGGGCGTGCGCGCGCTCGGTCGCGGCGAGCCGGCGGTACACGTCCGACAGCGTCGCGCGCGGCTCGGCCGCGGCGAGCGCGTCGTAGATCGCTGCGCTGTCGATCTCCGCCTGACGATTCCGGCGATACCGTTTCAGGTCAACGCTCGGCGAAGACATTCTACCGCTCCGGCTGCTCGGCTTCGTCGCCGCCTCGATCCAGCGTCGCGCTGGTTGCGGCGCGGATCTCGGTGTGCCGGATCTGGCCGCCCAGGTTGGCCGCGTACCCCATCGCACCGGCGGCGCCTAACGACAGAGCCAGCGCGACCGGCGTGGCCCAGCGGGCGAGCGGCCGTTTGCGGAAGACGGCCAGAACGGCCAACGAGAACAACCCGACCACGCCCATGACGATCGTCGCCATGAGTGCCGCCTCCTCGTGGCGCTCGGTCAGTGCCTCGGAGAATCCCGGAAGCTTCTCCACGAGCTCCTCGGCGGGCTCACCGGTCAGGAATACGAGCACCGACGTACCGGCGAGGAGCGCGAATAGCCAGAGAGCGACTCTCCCGAGCTCGTCACTGCGGCGCGCAACCGCGACGGCGAGCAACAGGACGCCAAGCACCGTACCGATGACTGGAACGTGATTGAGGAGGAGATGCAGATGAATCGAGTTCATAGGGCCTCCCACGCACATGGCGTTGCAGCGAGCCAGGGCCCAGCGGGCGACGCCGTTGGACCGTGCGTCCACGATAACCTGAGCGCGGGAGGAGGTCTGTCGGGCAATGGACGTCCCGCCGTCGGAGAGAACACCACGGAACCGCCCATCGCGCCCGACAGCGCCATGCGCGTCGAATATCCGACATCGATTCAGGTGGTACCTGACGCCAGGCCGACGGGCGGCGAGTCACATTGGGGCTATCGGACAGGGGGACATATGTGGCGATTCATCAATCGAACCGAAGCCGGCCGAGAGCTCGCGACGATGTTGCACGGGTTCAAGAACCGGAATGACGTCGTCGTGCTCGGCCTGCCACGGGGCGGAGTTCCGGTGGCGTTCGAGGTTGCAAAGGCGCTCCGCGCGCCACTGGACGTGTTTACGGTGCGGAAGATCGGCGCGCCCGAGAACCCCGAATACGCGCTGGGCGCAATCGCAACGGGGGGTGTGACAGCGATGGACTGGTCCCTCGCCGATCGGCTTGGGGTGCGTGATGCGGTGCTGGGCGAGATCGTGGCCGGCGAGCGCGAGGAGCTTCAACGCCGGGAAAAGCTGTACCGCGGTGACCGCGGACCGCTGAAGGTCGCCGGGAAGAAGGTGATCGTCGTCGACGATGGGCTCGCAACCGGTTCCACCATGCGGGCGGCGATCGCTGCGCTGCGCACGCTCAAACCAGCCCGGATCGTCGTCGCCGTACCGGTTGCCTCGCACGAGGCAGCCGCCGCCGTTCGCCAGGAAGCGGACGCCTTCCTGTGCGCCTACCTGCCTGCCGAGCTGTATGGCGTCGGTCTGTGGTACAAGGACTTCTCGCAGACGACGGATGACGAAGTGCTCGAGCTGCTGCGGCGCGCCGAGGACTGGAGTCCGGCGCGGCGGGCGGCCGAGATGGCCGAAGGCGCGTGGTATGCCTAACGGCAAAGGAGGCATCATGGCGCGTATCGCAATTCGGGACGTGTCCCTGTTCGTCAAGGTCATGGGACACGGGCACCCATTGGTCCTCATGCACGGCGGCCTCGGGCTGGATTACACGACGCTGTCGTCCCTGGAGCCGCTGGCGGACCAGTACACGCTGGTCTTCTACGATCACCGGTGCAACGGGCGGTCGACCGGGCAGGTCGAGTCGATGACGTGGGAGAACCTGACCGCGGACGCCGACGCCCTGCGTGTGACGCTCGGTTATGACAAGTGGGCGGTGGCCGGCCACTCCTTCGGCGGCCACGTAGCTCTGGAGTACGCGCTTCGATATCCCGAGCGCGTCTCACACCTGCTGCTGCTCGATACCTCGGGCGACGCCTGGTGGCCACAGCACAACGCGCCCGAGATTCTCAGGAAACGCGGCTACAGGCTCTCTACCGTCCAGGCGGCGCGCCGCTTCTACAACGGTCAGCTTCGACCGGACGAAGTCCGCCCGATCGTGATGAAGTTTCTCGGCGCCTACTTCTACCACGTGCGTTCACTGGCATCGCCGGCCGCGGTGCGCGCGGCATTCCGCTTGAAGATGCGGCCCGAGGCTCACGTCTTCGGCTTTGGCCAGCTACTTCCCGGGTGGACGGTCATGGATCGCCTGCACGAGATCGATGTGCCGACGCTGGTGCTCTCCGGGCGCCACGACTTCCTCTTCCCACCCGAGCACCAAGCGATCCTCTCCGACCGGCTGCCGAACGCACGCCTCGAAATCATCGAGCGCGCCGGCCACAATCCGCAGGACGAGCGCCCCGCGGAGGTCATCGAGGCCATCAGACGCTTTCTGGCCACGACGCAGGATGCGGCGCGCCTCAGTGATTGGAGACGGGAGGTGGGCACGGCCTGAGCTCATCGGCTAGCGCGCCGCTTCCACCGCCCGGAGTCGGCGCACTGCACATTCAACCTGTCCCGGAGTCATCCGGACACGACCTACGAGGGAGCCACGGCCATATGACCACCGACGTCACGAATCTCGAGAGCATGGAAGTTTTGGTGCCCGCCACACCCGTCGCCGAGCACCATGGCTCCAGCGCGGCGGAATCGAGCGCGATATCGGCTGCGGTCGGCGCAGCCTTGAAAACGGTCCAGACGTTTCTGCTCGTGAACCGGATCCCTGCCGCCGGGCCGCCGCGCGTGGTCTACGACGAATGGAGTCCTGCCGGCGTGAAGTTCACTGCGGCAGTGCCTGTCGCCGCTGTGCCACCTAACGTCAGCGACAGCGCGGACGTCTCGATCACCACCACGCCCGAGTGCAGCGCGCTCCGCTTCGTGCACCACGGGCCGTACCGCGATGTGCGCCACACGTACGACCGTATCGAGGCCTGGCTCCGCGCACGCGGTGGCATCAAGACCGCCGCCGACTGGGCACGCTACTCGCCCATGTGGGAGGAGTATCTGAACGACCCGGCGACGACGCCGGAGTCCGAGCTCATCACCCGCATCTACCTCACGCTGCGGTGACGCGGTTCGACCGCGCCTCGGCTCAGCCGGCGCGCGTATGGACGAAGCGAAGAACCTCGCCCGCGGCCGGCGGACGCGACGAGCGTGTGACGATCTGCCCGACCCGTTACTCTCGTCGCGCCCGCGTCGAGACCAGCATGCGCCAGTGGAGCCCAGTCGCCGCCGGCGTCGCGACGCGAAGTCTGACATCCACCGCGCCGGACACGGCTCCTGGCGCCAGAAGCCCGAGCGTCCCCAGCGCTCGAGAGAAGTCGAACGACGCCCCGCTCCCCGGTTTGCCGTTGGTGGCGTTCAGGATCGTGACGACGTCTTCCGGCCGCATGTAGCCACGGCGCACGAGCGTGGTGTCGCCGACACTCGTTAGGGTCGCGACGATTGGCGCAAACAGCGTGTCAGCCGTGGTGTTGCGGATGCGAACGGGGACCACGAGCTCGCGCTTTGCCGCGTCGTACCGACTCGGGTCGAGAACGATGCCGACTGGCCGCGTCGCGGTGTCCATCGCCGCCGGCATCGGTGCGTCGGAGAGAAGCTCGATGCGCGCGGTCTCGAGTTGAAACGTACCGTGGCGTGAGTCCGGCCAGACAGGGTGAAAGACGCCCGTGGCATCGCTCGTTAGGCCGACATAGTCACCAGCGTCACGCCAGCGCGAGTAGCCGCTCAGGAAATCCATGATGAGCGTGTCGCCGGCGTAGCGAAGGCGACTCAATGCCGGACGCATGTTGCCCGGTCCCGCCGGACGTGAGGGTTCCGACGACACGCGCACCGGAGGCAGAAACGTCTCGCCGCCGTCGAGCGAGGCGGAGAAGAACACGTCGTACGCATCGTTTGCCGCCGAGGCGCGCGTATCCAGCCACATGACTCCAACCACGCCCGAGTCGTTCACGGCGATCGCGGGCAGGAACTGCGAGGCGGAAGCCGGTGCCGAGGCGTCGACCATCGTCGGCGCACTCCACGTTGCACCGCCATCGCCCGACCACACGACCGCAATTCGCGGCTTCCCACGGGTCCACCGCATGTCGGGAAACGCCGCGTAGACGCGGTCGCGATAGCGCGTGGAACGCGTGTCGGCGGCAAAGGTAGCCGTGTTGTCGCCAACAATGCTTCCCGCGCGACGGCGTCTCAGGGTGGAGTCGGTGCTGTACCGCTGTTGCTCGAAGCCCGGGCGCAGCGCGCTGAACGTCGCGCCAGCATCGGTCGAGCGCACGGTTCCATACGTCGCCATCGGGGTGCCGCGGTTCTCGGGGAGGCGAAGATCCGGCCCCGTATAGAGTGGAACGAGCACCGCGCCATCACTGAGCACGAGAACGTCGGTGACAACGATACCGGGAAGCGTCACCGGCGCGTCGAAGGTGCGTCCGTCGTCGACGGAGCGATGAAGGCGCGGGCCGGCATCGAGATTGCCCGTCACGTAGATCTGCCCGGCCGTTGGTCCCGTGGACTGATCGACCGCGATCGCGACGCGGTCGTAGCCACGCCCGAGCCGCGCGGGCGCGAGCCAGCTTCGCCCGCCGTCCTCCGAGCGATAAACCGACATGCCCTGCACGAGCCCAACCTGCAGCGCCGTTCCCCTCGGAGTGAACGCGACCTTCGGGTCGGCCGAGCCGAGATCTCGCTCTTCGGGAAGCCGTGCGTCGTACCACGAGAAGCCGCCATCGAACGTGGCGTAGGTCTTGTTGACGTATCCACCCTGCGGCAGCGTGAAGGAGATCGCCGTCGCGACGAGATTGAGCGGGTCGCCCGGGTTGGCGGCGACGGCGGATTCCACGTGCGAGACGTTGCCATCGCGACTCACGAGCACGTTAGGCCCGACCGCGATGCGCACCTGCGCGTGCGATGGGCCGAACGCGACGGCGCTCGCGGCGAGCAGAACGAGAGTGAGTGTCCTCATGCGCGACCCCAGAAGAGTCCGTAGACGAGAAGCGCCAGGACGAATGCGGTGATGCCCACGTAGAGACGATCGCGCTGCCACCAGAACGCCACCAACGTCAGGGCCACTCGCATGATGGGCGTCGCGATCAGCAGCACGAGGCCGAGCTGCACGACGGCGTGGCTGTCCAGCCGAGAGGCGCCTCTCACGATGCCGACAAGCGTGCTCAGCTCGGATGGCTCGGCGCGGAACGACCGAAAGTCCGCGGGCGCGCCGCCATACCGAATGAGAAGTGCTACACCGCCAAGCACCACGACCAGCGCGGAGATGAGCACGCCGATCTGCAGGAGCCGCCCAATGATTTGCTCGAGCGCGTGATCGGTCAGCCGTGGCGCGTCGTTCGCGCGTCCGAGACGGCTGTCACTCACAGTGCACCGGTCGCTCCCTTGTACAGCATCTCGACCGCCAGCACGACGACCACCGCCGTGAACACGATGCGCAGCCAACGCGTGCTGGCAGTCGTGAGGAGGCGCGCTCCAACCAACGCGCCGGTCAACACGCCAAGCATGACCGGAAGCGCAACCACCGGCTCGATGTACCCCCGGTGCAGGTACACGCCCGCGCTCGCGGCGGCCGTCACACCGATCATGAAATTGCTCGTGGTCGTGGAGACCTTGAACGGGAGCTTCATCGTCCGGTCCATGGCGAGCACCTTGACGACCCCCGACCCGATGCCGAGGAGCGCCGAGACGACACCGGCAACGAACATGAGGCCGAATCCCGGGAGAACGCCCTCCACCGCGTAGGACTGCATGCCGGCGGATGTCGGGTAACTCGAGTTCAGGCGGAGCTTCGTGGCCAAGGGATCCGGCGCGGTACTCGGGGGATGATCGCCGCCGGATCGGAACATCCGGTACGCCGAATACAGCAACATGACACCAAAGAGAATGCCGAGCGCGCCCGTTGGAATCACGCCCGCGATTGCCGCTCCGACGAGGGCGCCGACCGTGGTCGCGACCTCGAGGAAAATCCCCACGCGGATGTTGCTGTAGCCCTCGCGCACGTACGCCGCCGCCGCTCCCGATGATGTCGCGATGACCGACACGAGCGAAGCGCCGATGGCGTAGCGGAAGTCGACGTGAAGCAGCACCGTGAGGAGAGGGACAACGACGATGCCGCCACCCAGACCGGTGAGCGAGCCGAGGAGACCGGCGCAGAACGAGCCGAGCCCCACGACGGTGGTGAAGGTGAGAACGGTCATGACGGACAATCTTAACGCCGGCGTGGCTGCGCGATTTCTCGAGCGCGGACGCGAGTCGTCGGGCGCGACCTCGCGCTATTGTGCTACCGCCTCACGCGGACCGACGCCGTCCCCGCCTTGTCGCCGCTCGTCGCCGTGATGACCACGGTGCCGTCGTCGAGGCCAAACACACGACCGGTGTTGTCCACGATGGCGACTCCCAAATTGCTGCTCGCCCAACCAACCTTCGCGCCGGGGACGACGTCCCCGCGCGAGTCGTACACGGTTGCGGTGAGACGGAACGAGCCACCCACCTTGATCGTGGCGGTCGTCGGCGCCACCTCCACGCGGCCGATCGTGGGTGCCTCCACCACGATCGTCGCGGTCCCGCTGCGGCCCTCGCTCGACGCCGTGATCGTCGCCGTCCCCGGTGATATCCCCGCTACGATCCCGGTCGACGTGACGGTCGCGACGTCCGGCCGATTCGTCGACCACGTGACCGTCCGACCATCGAGCGGTCGCCCGGACCCGTCGCGTGGCTGTGCCTCGAGCTGTACCGTCTGACCGACGATGAGTGTGGCCGATGTAGGGCTCACGGCGACCGACGCGACGGGCGCCGGAGATACGGTGATCGCGCCGACGCCGCTCTTTCCCTCGACGGTCGCCGTGATGATGGCGTTCCCTGGCAAAATTGCCGTGACCAGACCCGTCGCGCTCACCGTCGCCACGCTCGGGCGGCCCGAGCTCCAGGCAACCGACCTTCCGGAAAGCACGTTGCCCTGCGCGTCCAGCGGCTCGGCGATGAGCTGTGAGGTCTGGCCGACGGTGAGGTCGCGACTGGACGGCGAGACACGCACGGCGACCACGGGGACGGGAAGGATCTGGATCTCCGCGACCGCGGAGTGCCCTTCGACGCTGGCGGCGACGGGCACGGTGCCGACGACCCGGCCGGTGACCACGCCCGTGGAGGAGACGGTGGCGAAGTTGGAGTCGGCGACCACCCAGAAGACTTTCCGGCCCGTGAGCACGTTGCCGGATGCGTCGAACGCAGATGCCGTGAGCGTCACGGTCGCGCCAACGACCACACTCGCCTTTGGCGGAGCCACCTGCACGGAGGCGACCGGCGTACCAGAGTGCACGACCTCATCGCTGTTGCAGCCGATGACAGCAACAGCGGTGACTGCGGCAACCGCACGCAACATCCAGGTCGGTGGTGGACTTCTCATGCGCAGCGGGCTGGACCTGCCGGGCTCCAGCCGTCTTAGTCAGAGGACGCCGAACCCGGTGTTTCAATAATTGCCCGCAAGCGTGAGGATCGCCATGCCTAACCACGGACCCGGATTCCAGCCCTCCGCCAGACTGGATTCGTGCCTTAACGTTCGGCAATGGCGAGCGAGCCTCTCATCCGCCCCGCGACACCTGCCGACGTCCCGGCCCTCGGTCGACTCGGCGCGCTCATGGTCACGACCCACCATGCCTTCGACCCGGAACGCTTCATCGACGCTGCGCCGCAAACAGAGGAGGGATACGGTTCGTTCCTCGGCCAGCAGTTGGCCGAGCCGGGCATCATCGTTCTCGTTGCCGAAAGCGACCACAAGGTGATCGGCTACACGTACGCGGGACTCGAGGGGCTCGATTACATGTCGCTGCGCGGACCGGCGGGTGTGTTGTACGACATCGTCGTCGATCCGGCGCACAGACGCGGCGGTGTTGGACGTGCGCTGCTCGACGCGACGGTTGCATCCCTGAAGGCGCGTGGCGCGCCGATGGTCGTGCTGTCTACGGCCGAACGCAACGAGGCCGCGCAGCGGCTGTTCGCCAGCGCTGGATTCAGGCGAACAATGATCGAGATGACCCGCGAGCTGTAGCGATCAGGGAGGCGGTGCAGCGCTTGGCGCTTGGTCCACCGGGTTTGGTTCCGCCCGCGCCATGACCTGCTCGATGGCCGCGAGCAGATCGTCACCGGCGATCGGCTTTCTCAGGTAGGCCGTGACGCCGGCGGCGACGTAACGCGCCTCGGCTTCGGGCGCGTCGTCGGCCGTATACACGATCGTCGGGATCTTCAGTCCAACGTCCACGAGGTGCTGCTGCACCTCCAGCCCGGTCATGAGCGGCATGTGCGCATCGAGAAGGACGCAATCCGGAGGGGCTGCGCCTGCGGCGAGCGAGTGAATAAACTCGCCGCCAGAGGCATAGAGGCTCGCGCGCAGCCCGAGCGACACGCACAGCCGCCGCAGGCCGGTGCGAACGGATTCTTCGTCGTCCACTATGGCGATGAGCATCGAGGGGTCCGCTGGTTAACGGAGTATACGCGCCACACAGCCGGCTGTTGAGGTGTCTCAAAGCAGAGCCTGGTCCATCGTATAGTCGTAGGTCCCATCGATCGCAACAGGCCCAAGCACGTACAGTGTGCCACTCGTGCTTGTCTCTCTCTTCATAACGGCGCTTGCGCCGCAGGCTCCCACCCAGAGCGCCAGTGCCACGAGGCCGGCGGCGCAGGCGATCGTGGAGGCGGCCGCCGCCCGGAACTCCGAGGCGCTGCCCCACCGCCTGCGCACTGACGCCGAGACCGAGATCGCGCTCGTCCAGCGTCGCGTCTCGGGACGACGCGAGATCGTTGCTGTGCAGCAGGAGGCGTCGAGGATCGACTGGACGAGCGATAGCCTGATCGAGCAGCGCATCACCGGTTATCGGTCCGAGCAGGTCGGGATGTCGTATGCGATGACCCGGGTCTACCGCGCCGGGTGGATCGTGCCGCTACTCGTGGGAGATCGCATTCGTCTTCGCTTGCCGAGCCCCGCGGGCGTCTCGAAGGTCGAGAAGAAGCTCGACCCGGTCGTGCGACCGCTGCGCCGGCTGCTGGCCGAGCCCGAAACCGTGGCCACCGTGCATCCGCTCGCGCGCGACGGGCCGCGCTACTACGAGTACCCGCGTGTGGACACGTTGAAAGAACGGATGCCTAACGGCGACTCGGTCGGCGTGCTGCGCATTGCGGTGGTGCGTCGCGAGGACGTGCCACCAGGCACGAGCGTCTTCGAGGGCGACGTGGAGGTCGACGCGCGGACGATGCTGCTCGTCCGCCTGCGCGGCCGGGTGTTCATCGTGAGCGGGTACGCGATGAAGCTGCGCGACGCGCTGTCGGATCAGGTGCGGATCGTGGGCTTCATCGACATGTGGAACGGCCGCGAGCGCGACGGGATGCGCCTGCCCGATGTCGAGCGGCTCGATATCGTGAACGGCGGACTCGCCGGAGAAACCGGCGAGCTTCTCCGCTTCGTGACGCGGTTTCGCGGGCAGGAAGTGGCGGAACGCGCGCCGCCGTCTCCGGGCGGCGCAGCGGCCGAACCAATGCAGGTCCGCGTGACGTATGCATCGATGTCGGAGCAGGCGTCGTACGACGACTGGATGCTGCCGTTAGGCAGCGCGACGCGGATCGCCCAGGCGCAGCCGATCGACGACCTGTATCCCGACCGCCTCCAACCGGACGGGCCACCCCAGCTGACCTTCCGCGCACGGGATCAGTATGACGTATTCCGGTTCAACAAGGTCGAGGGACTCTACACGGGGCTGTCGGCCAGCTGGTATGCGCGTGACCTCGCGCCGGGGCTCGCCGTCGCCGGGACGGCAGGGTATGCCTGGTCCGAGGAGACGTGGCGCGGTTACCTCGCGGCAGGGCTCCGACGCACCGCCTGGCGGACGAACGTGGGGTTTGGGCGTCTGCTCGACATCACGAACGACTTTCGGTCGCCGTTCGACTCCGGGAGCGTGTGGTTCCCGCTCCTCTGGTCGTCGGACAACTACGACTACGTGGACCGCCACGTCGCTCGTGTCGCGCTCGAGCGGCTGCTCACGTCGCACGGCTCGTACGTTCGGCTCGAAGCGGGGGCCATGCGGGATGCCGAGACGTCGGACTCGCGCCGACGCGGTCTTCTGTTCGGGCCCTTCATCCCGAATCGCGTCGTGGACCCGGGGCGCTACGCGCGGGTCGTCGCGACGATGGAGTGGAACCCCGACGTCCAGGCCGACATCACGCGCGAGCGCTACGGCGGCAGCATTCGCTACGAGCTCGGTACCGGCGACCTCGATTACCAGCGGACGGAGGCGTCACTGATCACGCGCTACGATGCCGGCCACGTCGTGCTCATCGGACGCATGTATGGGGGAATGCTCACAGGGACTCCGCCCACGCAGCAGCTCTTCGAGATCGGCGGCACCAACAATCTTCCCGGCTACGACTACAAGGCCTTCGCGGGGGATCGCGCGTGGATCGCGCGCGGCACGGCGCAATACGCGCTGCCGTACCTGCGGTCGCCATTTCCGTTCATCGCCGGGTTCGTGATGCCGGCGATCGCGCCGGAGTTGAACGTCGGCATCCAGACCGGAATGGCGTGGGCGAGCAACGACGAGGGCCGCGCCGCCGTTAGGCGGCTCGGCGACAGAGTCGATGAGGTGACGGGCGAGCCGATCATCGACCCGGACACGGGCGAACCGGTGCCCGTGTCGGTGCCAACGGACAAGCTTCGTGCGACGGCAAGCGTTGGCGTCCGCGTCCTGAGCGGCGCGGTCTACATCGGGTTCGCGCTCCCGATCGACGCGACCCGCGATACGCGCCGGAACCTGCGCTTCGTGTTCGGCTTCGGTCGGCAGCTCTAGCGTTCGTGGTTGCGATCGTTAGGCTAACGAGTCTCGAACTCGCTGGTCAGAGCACCAGGCGCGCGAAACGCCCCAGCCGTCGCTGCCAGGTCTTGTAGGGCGGAATCAGCGTGTCGAGCTCCTCCTGGGTATCGATCCACGTGCTCCGGGCCATCAGCGAGTACAGATCTACGATCCCCACGGCGGCGCTCATGCCCGACAGCACGAACACCGCTTCGCCGTCGAGCAGCTGGCCGCGCGGGTCCTGGTTCTGGGTGCCGATCGTCAGGTAAAAGGTCATGCGCGCGCTATCGGCGCTCGGGCGGCTGGCGGCGTATGCGTTCAACAGCTTGTGCACGGCGTCCACGGTCGCGGTACTCAGTGTGTCGTCGTAGAGCCCCGTTTTGACGCCGCGCCGCGCCTGCTCGGCACGCTCGATCGTGACGTGGATGACCACATCGCGCCACTCGGGGCGACCGGTGAGCCGCGCGAGTGCCGCCGAGTCAGCGAAGAACTGGGTCTTGCGATGCAGCTGCGGCAGCCGAGGCGTCTCATCGCGGCCGAGGACGAACGGCTTGTACCCGGCGCGCTGGAGCAGTGCGGGCGCACTGTCGAACACCGCGGTTACCGACGAGTCGAACGGGAAGAGATCGCGCAGCCAGGGGTACCGAGCGACTCCCTCGTTCGTCGCCTTGGCCTGCTGGGCGATGTCGTTCACATCTTCCCTGGCCGTGTAGAGCCCGACGCGAAGCTCGCCGCCCGCGCGCTGAATCTCCTGCTTGAATTCCTGCCGCACCTGCAGCAGGCGGAGCATCACGTCATAGATCCGCGACATCTGCGGGAAGCCCGGGCTGGGCGCATTGGCGAGCGCCGGGCCCACGATGTACACGCGGCACCCGCGGAGTGCCGCGCCGGAGAGCATTCCGGCCCAACTGCTCGCGAGCCAGAGACCGTCGGGTACCACGAGCACGCTGCCACGCGGAGCCAGCGTATAGAGCATGGCGCGCGCGATCGTCGCCTGCTTGCGGCCGAACCCCGGCTCGTTATGCACCTGGAGCGCCCGGCCCAATTCGTTGGCGGCACCTGCCGCTCCGTCGGCTCCATCGCCGGCGATCTCGCATGAATCGCAGCGAGCGGTTTCACGAAGCGGCGGCGGGATCTCTCCGTCGGTGAAGGAGTTCAGCTTGAACAGGCGCCGCGCCGCCGCGCGCACCTCGAGAACGGCCGGCCCGCGAACGAGCACGCCACGGTCTTCCCACGTCGGCGTCGCGTAGTGTTCGCCGACACCAACGCCAGACAGCACCATTCCGCCCAGGAACGGCGACGATTCGGTGACGTCGTAGAACGCGATCTTGCGATGGTCGCGCATCAGGTTGTCCGGGAGCAGCGGCACCCCGTCGATGATGCGATGGCTCCGGAAGGTGAAGTCGCTCGGCTGCGTGATGTCGACGTGCACCTTGACCGTGCGCCGGAGCCAGTCGTCGCCCCCGTGCTTCGCGGCGAGCGCCTGGAGCCCCCGGGACGCCGCGACGGCCGCGCGCAGTTCCTGCTGTCGCCTGCGGAGGACCGTTTCCAGCGAGTCGTTCCTGCCGGGAAGCTTGATCTCCGCGCCTAACGGGTCCTCGAGGATGGTCATCCAGAGGCGCCCGTTGTTCGGCTCGTAGAAGTTCTGGTCGAGGATGACCATGTACGTCGTCAGCATCCCGGTACTGTCGAACCGGGCGACCGCCCGCGTGAGCGCGGGGAAGTACGCGTTCGCGGTCTCGGCGAACCCGATGGCATCCACGTTACCGGACGATCGCGTGCCGGCATAGTCGTGGACCCAGAGCACGTGGTAGTCACGCGCTCCGAAGATCGAGCGAGCGATCTCGAGCTGTACCCGGTCTTCGTGCAGATAGGTGATCTCGTTCTTGCGGGTGAACGGCCGGCCGATGACTCGACCGATCAGCGCGTCGATCTCCGCCTGGTCGTCGTGCTCCTCCGGCGTCAGCGCCAGCTGCATCGGGAGCCAGACTCGCCGGGAGTCATCCCAGTGTTTCGAGATGAACCGGTGCACTGCCACGATCGATGTCAACCATTGATCATGCACGGTCGCGGCGGCGAGCTTGAGGTCGTTCGACGTGCCTAACGAATCGGTGAGCCAGGTGCGGAAGTCGGTCTTCACCTCATCGATCAGCCCGGACAGGTCGTACTGCTGATCCTTCGGGCGTCCGAACTGCGCATCGAACGGAACCAGCATGTACGTCAGCAGCCCTGCCCGCGCGCGCCGGGCGGCCATGGCGCCGAGCGTCGTGTCGCGGAGCACGATCGCGAACGCCCGCTGGAGCGACGCGTTGTATACCCGTTCGGAGGCAAGGAACGTCCGACCCTCTGGATAGTCCGGCGACGTGACAGTCATCGAGTCACGGATGCGTTGCGCCTGGGCGCGGATCTTCTCGACGTCCTTCCTGCTGTCGGTCTCGTGGTGCTCGCTGAAGAAATTGCTGTACGCCGCGATCAGGAGCGCGGCCACGCGAACGCGACTCAGCGCGGAGTCCGCGCCTGGCGGCAGCGGCTTGGCGTCCGCCTCCCTGTACGCGCTATTCGCCGGCGCCGTCGTTGGAGCGTGAGGTGTGACGTCACGCGCGACATCGCGGAGCGCGACCCCGGTGTTGCGTGGTCTCGTACGACCCGCGTACGGCTGGCCGAGCGGCACGGTGATGCCGACATCGAGCCCACTGCCACGCGCCGGAATCCAGTCGACCCGGAGCTGGGTGCCGCGGCCAAGAAGGCCGCCGCGCCGGACGGCCGTGTTGAAGGAGAGGATGAAGGCGTAGTTGTTCTCGCGGGCATCCCAGTCCACGCCATAGCCGAGGTTGATGGCGCGCGTTACGCCGAGGAGGCGGGCGCCGCCAGTCGCCCCGCCGTCGCTCGCGAACAGGTACCCCTCGGCCGCCAACCCGAAGACTCCGTTGACGGGGCTCCCCCTGGGACGAAACAGGCCGAGCTCTATGCCCCCCGTCGCATCGTTGTTCCTGCCGAACGTGGCGACGACCGACGTGTACGGCTGCCAGAGCGGCGGCTGCCCCATCGACTTTATGGCTGGCGGGGCGACGGGCTCACCGGGCGTTTGGGCGGCGGCGCCGCGAAGTGCGCTGACGGCCAGCATGGCCATCGATCCGGCGATGGCGATCCGGGCGAGATCGCGCGGCGACCGGGCGCGGCGCGAGCTGGGTGAAGTCGAGGTGTTAGGCACTGCGCCCCCTGCTCTGAACGCGGGTCGAGGCCACCACTACCCGCGAGATTGGCTGACGGGAGCCGAAGGGGAGGGCGGCCGACCGTGGGGATGTTTAACACCGATCGAAGTGGCCAGCGCTCCCAACCTAAGTCCAATGGATGACGGGAGCTACGTGGCACGACCCGGCTGGTGTCCAGGCACGGGAAAGACGGCGGTGCGCTGGCAAGCGTGATGCTCGGGAGCGGCGAACCCGCCTTGTCACGGAAGGCGCGTTGGCCGACTATGACGCCAGGAGGTATACGACCAAAGTCCAATGTAGGCGTGGCATGCGAGGAAACACGCTGATTCTGGCGGCGACCATGGGATTTTGCCAATCTCATGCGTCCGGAAATCGGCTGACAAGGAGGAGATTTCTTCTGAACCCGTCGCCCGTGTGGCCTGACACCATTGCACGAAGAGCGACGCGCCTGACACCTCCCGCTCCTCGCTCGTTGTCGAGGAGTCCACGCCTACGAAGTCCTGGATTCGAGATGCTCGAAGACATTCCCACCATTGCCGTCATCGATGACGATGACTCGTTGCGTCGTGCCCTCGCGCGTTTGCTCACGGCCAGCGGGTATCAAGTAAAGACTTTCGCGTCGGCGACCGAATTCCTAGCCGAGCGATTGCCCATGGAAGCCAGCCCTGGCTGCCTGCTGATCGATGTCCGCATGCCGGGTCTCAGTGGGCTCGAGCTGCAGGCCGTGCTCAACAACGCCGGAGCTCAATCCGCGATTGTATTCATGACCGGTCACGGCGATGTGCAGACCGGCGTGAAGGCGATGAAGTCGGGTGCAGTGGACTTTCTGCTCAAGCCGTTCACCGATGATGAGCTGCTCGAGGCGGTTGGACGGGCTCTGCTGCGGAACGCGGAAACGCGTGTGGAGCATCGCGAGATCGATGAGCTCGAGCACCGTGCGGCCAAGTTGACCCGCCGTGAGAAAGAGGTCTGCACACTCGTTGTCGCGGGGAAGCTCAACAAGCAGATTGCGGCGGCGCTGGGGACGAGCGAGAAAACCGTGAAGGTGCATCGGTCGAGGGTAATGGCGAAGATGGAAGCGGCATCGTTGGCGGAGCTCGTGCGGATCGTGGAGCGACTGAACCGATCCCACACGGTCGCCAACTCGAACCGACCACCGCAGCCGGAGACGCGTCGTGAGCATGCAGACCCTCCGGACGACGAGCGGCGCAGGGTGGGTGGGACAGCTGGCTGAGGCCGGGCGCGCGCGAGCGACTCGCGCGGTTTTCATCGCAGTTGGCGTCGCCGTCGCGTATTACGTCGGGGCGAGAATAGGGTTCGCGCTGACTGCGGCCCCGACACCCGTTTCGACGCTCTGGCCGCCTAACGCGATCCTGCTCGCGGCCCTGCTGTTGTCACCGCCGCGATGGTGGGCCGGCATTCTGCTCGCGGCGTTTCCTGCGCACCTCGCCGTGGAGCTGGGAAGCGGCGTCCCGCTGTCGATGGTGCTGTCGTGGTTCGTCAGCAACTCGGCCGAAGCGCTGATCGGCGCGGTGGGCGTGCGCCGGTTCACCGACCGCCCGACCCAGCTCGACAGCTTCCGTCAGGTCGGCGTGTTCGTGGTATTCGCGGCGATGCTCGCGCCGTTTCTCTCATCGTTCCTCGATGCCGCATTCGTGCAGTGGAACGGGTGGGGCACGGACAGCTACTGGCAGGTTTGGAGCGCGCGCTTCTTCTCGAACGTGCTCACGATCCTCACGCTGGTGCCGGCGATCGTCACCTGGGCCGCGCGGGATCTCGAGTCGCTCCCGTCAGTGTCGCCGAGGCGCGTCCTCGAGGCGACCGCGCTGGCAGGCGGACTCCTGCTCGTCTGCACGGTGGTCTTCTCGCAGCCCGGGCTCGCTGCTCGCGAAAGCCCTGCACTGCTGTATGCGCCACTGCCATTCCTCCTCTGGGCCGCTGTTCGATTCGGGCCGGGGGGCGCGAGCGCCGCTCTGCTCGTGTTCTCGCTCCTGTCCACCTGGGGAGCGATTCATGGACGCGGCCCCTTCGTCAGTCGGTCGACGAGCGACAACGTGCTGTCGCTGCAGTTGTTCCTGATCGTCACGTACATCCCGCTCCTCGCGCTCGCGGCTGCCATTCGCGAGCGCGCGCAGGCGATGAGCGACGCGCGCCGCACCGGCGAGTGGCTCAACCTGGCGTTAGGCGCGGCGCAGGTCGGGGCGTGGGACTGGGATCTGCTCGAAGGCAGCCGAACCTGGTCGGAGAACATGCCGGTGCTCTTCGGGCTCCGGCGCGATGAAAACGGGAAGATCGAGCGAAGCAGTGTCCTCGAGACGATCGTCCCGGACGACCGCCCGATCGTGCAGGCGGCGGTGACGCAGGCGGTAGAGCACGCGAAGCCCTACGAGGTCGAGTTCCGAACGGCGCGGCCCGATGGGACGGTGCGGTGGATGTTGAGCAAGGGCACCGTCGTGCGCGACCAGGCAGGCCGCCCCCGCCGCATGCTCGGCGTGAGTACCGACATCACCGCACGCAAGGATGCCGAGGCGGCGTTGCGGAGCGAGTCCGCGCTTCGCGAGAGTGAGGCGCGGCTTCGTGTGCTGGCCGACGCCATGCCGCAGATCGTCTTTACGGCGAAGCCGGACGGCACGGTCGACTACATCAACCGCAAGTGGCACGAGCTCACGGGCTCGCCTCCCGGCGATGTGTCTCCTGACACATGGTTGGCCGCAATTCATCCGAACGATCGGGCGGCGGGAACCGAGTCGTGGCTAGCCAGCGTGCAGGCTGGTCGACCGTATGAAAACGAGGCGCGCATCTGGTCGGCCGGCGCGGGAACCTACCGCTGGCACCTCGCCCGGGCGCTCCCCGTGCGTGACGAGTCGGGCGCGATCATTCACTGGTACGGCACGGCAACGGACATCGACGATCACAAGCGCGGGGAGCAGGCGCTTCGTGAGAGCGAGTGGAACCTGCGCGTCCTTCGTTCGGAGCTGGAGACGCACGTTGCGAAACGGACGATGGAGCTCTCGCGCGCGAACTCGACCCTTCGCCAGGAAGTCGAGGTGCGCCGGCGTGTCGAGCAGGCGCTGCGTTCCTCGGAGGAGCGCTTCTCGAAGGCGTTCCGCGCGAGCCTCGACGCGATCTCGATCGTGAGCCAGCCAGACTCACGGATCCTCGAGCTCAACGACCGCTGGGAGGCGATGTTCGGGTATTCGCGCGAACACGCGATAGGCCGCACGATCGACCACCTGAACATTTACGCCAACGAACGGGATCGCGAAGCGATCGCCGATCTCATGCGAACGCGCGGATACGTGCACGAGTACGAGCTCGACATGCGGCACCGAACGAGCACGCCGCTGCGCGCGGTGCTCGCGGCGGAAACCGTGGAGGTGGCCGGCGAGCCGTGCGTCATCATCATGGTCCGCGACATCACCGAGCGTCAGCGCGCGGAGCGAGAGATCGCGGTGCAGCGGAGCGAGCTGGCACACCTGGGGCGCGTGGCGCTGCTCGGCGAGCTCTCGGGAGCCCTGGCGCACGAGCTGAATCAACCGCTCGCGGCGATTCTCGCGAACGCGCGCGCCGCGCAGCGCATGCTGGCTCGTGAGAACCTCGACGTGCCCGAGTTTCAGGCGATCCTCGAAGACATCGTGTCGGATGACCGGCGAGCCGGGGCGGTCATCCAGCGCGTGCGGGCGCTGATCAAGAAGGATGAGACGGAGCTGCACAAGGTGTCGCCTAACGACGTCGTGGCCGACGTGTTGGAGCTCGCGCACAGCGACCTGATTCAGCGTGCCGTCGTGGTGTCGACCCGGCTCGCGCCGTCGCTCCCGGAGGTGCAGGGCGATCGAGTACAGCTGCAGCAGGTGCTGCTGAACCTGATCGTCAACGCGTGCGACGCGATGGTCGACAATCCGCCGTCCCTGCGCACGCTGGTGATCACGACGAGCGAGCGGGGCGGCGCCGTTCGCATCTCGATCTCCGATAGCGGCACCGGGATCACCACGCAGCCGATCGATGCGGTGTTTCAGCCGTTCGTCACGTCCAAGCGGCACGGCCTTGGGCTCGGGCTCGCGATCTGCCGCTCGATCGTGGACGCGCATGGTGGGCGCTTGTGGGCGGTCAACCATCGCGGCAGTGGTGCAACGTTCCACGTGCTGCTTCCCGGCGCCACGACGGCGCCGGTCATGGCACCCGACGTGGCACAGGCGGCGGCGATCCCGCCGGTGTGACCCGTCAGGCCAAACGGCCGCTGCCTAACGGGAAGGCCACCATGAACGCCGAGCCGCCGACGGCCGGATCGCTCTCGCACCAGATCACGCCGCCGTGCGCCTCGACGATCGTCCGGCTGATCGAGAGGCCCACGCCGAGCCCGTTCGGCTTCGAGGTGATGAACGGCTCGAAGATCGCGGCCTGGCGCTCGGGGGCGATGCCCGGACCCGTATCGCGAATCGTGACGATGGCGGTGTGAGTCGCGGCGCGCGCGGTCTCGATCAGTACGACGCGCTCGGAACCGACGGGACGGTCCGCCAGCGCCTCGAGGGCGTTGAGCACGAGGTTCAGGGCGACCTGCTGCAGCTGGACCCGGTCGCCAACGACGACGAGCGATTCGTGCGTGAGCGCGAACCGGATCTCGACGCGGCGCCGGATCGTGTCGTGCCTGACGAGCTGCACGGCCTCGCGAAGCATCGCGTTGAGGTCGATCGGGCCGCGCTCGACATCCCCCTTCTTCGCGAAGGCGCGCACGCGCTGCACCACTTCACTGGCACGGCGGCCGTCGGCCGCGAGCTGCTGAAGGATCTCGCGCACCGCTTCCGGGTCGTTCGTCTTCGCGTCGAGCACGCGCATGGCCGTCTGCGCGTTGATGAGGATCGCGGTCAGGGGCTGTCGGATCTCGTGCGCCAGCGCGGCGGCGAGCTCCCCGACGACGGTCGTTCGCGCGACGTGCGCGAGCTCGCGGCTCCGCTGTGCCGCGACCTGTTCGGCGTCGCGGAGCTCGGTGATCTCGGCCACGGTCCCGGTGATGCTCGCCGAGTCGCCAGGCGTCAGGTGGAACGGCGCGGGCCGGTCGCGGAACCACCGGACGTGCCCGTCACGGTCCAGCAGCCGGAAGTCCGTCGAGCTGGCGTCGCCGCCGCCGAACGGGCTATCGGCGCGGGCGCTCCAGGCCCGTTGCAGGTTGCTGGCATCGTCCGGGTGGACTTGTCGCCACCACCACGCAGGCGACTGCAGCTCGACGGGTGCGAGGCGGAGCAGCTCGCCTAACGCCACGTCGGCCTGGACGGCGCCGGTGGCGGGATCGTACGAGTAGACGAAGACGCGCCCCGATTCCGTCGCGAGGGCATAACGCGCATCGCGCGCCGCCAGCTCCGTCGCGGCGCGTCGGCGCTCGTCGATCGCGGCGGCGAGGAAAAGGAGTGGCGTGGCGACAGCGAGGAAGAGCAGCTGGTGGACGACGATGCCAAGGCCCGCCGGGCTTGCGCGAATCACGGCGGCCTCGTTCATCGCCCCGCGCATCGCGCCGCACGCCGCGATGAACAGCGCGAGCGCCGCCCCGGCGAGGCCGAATCGAAATGCGGCGTACAGCACCAGCGGGACCGGCGTGAACAGCAGGATCACCTGGGCGATCGGATGCCCCGGCAGCGGCTCGAACACGGTGGCGCTCACGAGCGTGACGGCGCCCGTCAGCAAGACCGCTTCGACCGCGCGCGTCCATCGAACGACCAGGCGGGAGTGGGCGGCGAACGCATTGGTGAGCGCACCGTGGCTCGCCAGGGCCACCGGGACGATGGTCAGGTAGGCGAGGGGATAGGAGAGCACAGAGATCAGCCACGCCGCCCAGGCGTTCGCCGGGCTGGCAAACCCGTTGACATTCGTCGGGTCGATCGGGGCCTCGATCTGGAACAGCGCGGCCGAGCCCAGAAGCGCGACCGTCGGGGCGGCGATGGAGATGATGGCGAACACGCCAATCGCTGAAAGGGCGCCAAGGCCCCAGTCCAGATCGACGTAATTTCGGATCAGCGCCGCAGCGAGGGCGGAGCACGCCGTATCGATGGCGAATGACCCGAGCACCGCGGCGAGCGGAGCACCCTGGCCGACAGTCGCGAGCCAGTGGCCGACCAGCGCGGCGAGGATAATGGTCCACCATCGCGCGAGCGGCGTGAGCAGCAATGCCGTGAGAACGAGCGCGCCGGGAAGGAACACGGCCGGCGGCAACTCGAGTGTGGAGACGAGGCCGTCCGCGAACCGGCTGGCGGCGGCGTAGGAGATGGCAAACGCGGCGCCGTTACGAACGCCCCGGAGAACGTCGGGAACATCCACGGCTCTCGGGACGGCGACGTGTGAACGAGGAATCGATCGCACGGCGGGCAAGTTGGTCATCTCGCCTCGGCGGCGAGTCGTCTATGCGGGACCTTCTCGAACAGGATCTCCATCACTCCAGCGCCCCGTGTTGCTTTCGAGCGTGAATCAGGCCTTTGTCACGTGGGAGACGCAGCGAAATCCAACGTGGCAGGCGGAAGTGTCGATGGGTTCCGGGAATCGGGCAGCCGGCCGATAGCGCCGGCAGTAGTTCGGAGCGCACAGGTGCGAGCCGCCCTTGAGTACCTTCCGCGGCATGCGTGCGACGTCCAGGGGATCGCGGCTCGCGTCTTCGCTCCCGCCGCGCGGGTTGTTCGGGATGCAACAGGCCTTCACCTGGTCCTTTGTGTGGCGGGGCCTGTACCAGTCGTTGGTCCATTCCCAGACGTTGCCTATCATGTCGGACACGCCGTACCCGTTAGGCGGGAAGGCATCGGCGGGCGAGGTGTATTCGTAGCCGTCGCGCTGCTCGTTCTGCCACGGGAAGTCCCCCTGCCACGTGTTGGCCATGTGGGTCCCGCCCGGCGTCAGGTCATCGCCCCAGGCAAACTCGGCTCCGTCGAGGCCGCCACGCGCGGCGTATTCCCATTCGGCTTCCGTCGGCAGCTCCTTGCCGGCCCACGCGGCGTAGGCAGCGGCGTCACCTAACGTGACGTGCACGACGGGATGTCTGCCGAGACCGGCAAGGGTGCTGGATGGGCCACGGGGGTGTCGCCACTGCGCCCCGCGCACGTACGACCACCACTGATGGGAGTTTCCGAGGTCCACCCGGATCGGGGGCTTCGTGAACACGAGCGAACCGGCGTACAGCATGTCGGGCAAGGCGCCCGGGTAGTCCGCCGGGTTGGGCTCGAGCTCGGCGAACGTGACGTACCCCGTGTCGTCGACGAACCGGCGAAACTCGTCATTCGTGACCGGGAAGCG